>CAYMZR010000001.1:0-64648 GCA_964394975.1 uncultured Dehalococcoidia bacterium
GTGACGTCCAGCTGGTACTAGAGCAACTGATAATAGAAGTGAAAGAATTATTGGGCTTAAGCAGGCGAAATGAATCATTCAAATTCGAAGGTGAGATAGCCTCAGTCAGAAAAAGTTGGTTTAAGGAATGGATGCCTCACCTACAATCGAATGAAACTCCGATCAGTCCTTATCGGGTCATCTGGGAATTAATGCAAAATACGAACCCAGCAGAAACTATCGTCACCCATGATTCCGGTAGCCCCAGAGACCAAATAATGCCCTTTTACAACACAGTAAATCCCAATGGATTTATAGCATGGGGTAAATCAACGCAACTGGGATACAGTCTTGGGCTGGCTATGGGCGCGAGTATGGCAGAGCCCAATAAGGTTGCGATCAATTTAATAGGTGACTATGGATTCGGAATGGTTGGGCTAGACATCGAGACAGCCGTACGGGAAAAAATCCCTGTCTTCACCATCATTTTAAATAATTCGGCGATGGGCATTTACAGACCACATAACTTCCCGACAGCCAACGAACTTTATGGAACCAAATACACAACCGGCGATTATGCCAAAATAGCCGACGCACTAGGCAGCTATAACGAAATGGTGGACAATCCTGATGAAGTTGGTCCGGCAATAAAAAGATGCGTTGAGACCGTAAAATCAGGCAACACAGCAGTTCTGGAAGTCATGACCAAAGAAGAGCCATTAATGCCTCACAGGATGTTTTAGCAGTTAGGGTTTCCAGATCGTAGCAGCAATATATCTTTCGCCCTCAGCTGCATCGTTGTGATAATAAACCACAACTACTTTCCCGTCAGGTCTTTCTATAGCTTTCGGATATCCAACGTCATGATTCCCCGCATCATCGCGGATTATTATTTCCTTTCCCCAACTTTTCCCATCATCCTCACTTACAACATAGCGAATTCCTGGACCCTTATCTCTGTACCCATAAATCAAACATAGTCTCTCGTCGGAAAGATAAAGTAGTGATGGCGGGTTTCCAGCGGACCCTGTTCCAAAAACAGGTTTCGACAAAAGTTCCCAACTAATTCCATTATCATCCGAATACATCAGATCAATCCAACCCTTGCCTTCGATTTCAGAGCGACATCGTATAGCGGTTAGTAGGCCTCCGGAGGAAAGTCGCACACTGGAAGGCATATTTTCTATTCCCGCTGGAAATTCTCGCAGCCAGGACACAAATTGGAACGTGTGGCCTGCGTCGCTAGTCTCCACACAAAATACCCTACCCTGGTCACCATCAACCTTAGTAGCCGTCAGAAAGAATATACATTTATTTCCGTCAACTGCATCTGGAATTATGTCCGTCCTAGCCGCTATTCCTCCTAAATCAAACATCGGAAAAGAGTAGGGCCCCTGCCAAGTTCTACATCGATCGTTGGTTGTATAGAAATATGACTCACACGACCCCCTTATTCCAGTTCTTCCCATAAGAATCGTAAAGTCTGGTTTAGAAAAATCTATATGTCTATCAAAAGCTTTGGGAGGATTACTTCTACGATGAACTGGCCCAAGATCGATATTCATGTGCTCATCAGCACTTATTGCAACATCCCCTGGTGCATTTAGTGGCGCTTCTATCGTCTCCCAGCTTAATCCCCCGTCCCTACTGCGTGATTGCATCGTAATAAAAGGGCTGTCTTTATCTCTATAATGAAATCCACCTTCACAGCTATGGGACCCCAAAGTGAACCCAGTGACTATCTCATCTCCCCAATTCCATATACCGTAGTTCGCGGGCCACCCAGCGTATTCCCCGGGCTTTCTATAAACGGTGACATGTTTCATAGGTTTATATTACTTTATTGGATATTTACGGCTTCCAGATAGTAGCAGCGATATATCTTTCGCTATCAGCGGTATCGTTGTAGTAATAAACTACAACGACATTTCCATCCGGTCTCTCCACCACTCGCGGATATCCAACGTCGTGATTACCGGCATCATCCCGAATTATTATTTCCTCACTCCAACTTATTCCTTCATTTTTGCTAATCACATACCGGATGCCAGATCCTTCATCCCTGTAACCGTATATGAGACAAATTCTCCCATCATTTAGCTGAAGCATCGCCGGGGGATTCCCTCCAATTCCTGTACTATTGACTGGCTGCGACAATAAAACCCATGTAAGCCCTCCATCGCCAGAGCACATTAAATCTATCCAATCTCTATCGCCATTTGATGAGCGTGAACGAATCGCGCTGATAATTCTTCCGGAAGATAACTCCAGAGAAGATGGCATGATATCGAAACCTTCAGGGTCTTCCCTAATCCATGAAACAAATTCGAATGAACGTCCAGCATCTTTTGTCTCTGCACAAAACACCCTACCCTCACCACCATCCGGCTTTGTGGCAGACAAAAACAATTTCGCACTTTTAGGATTTGAATTATCGGTGATGATGTCAGTACGGGCCGCTATACCGAGCTCCCCAAATATTGGAAATGAATATGGTCCATCCCATGAGTTACAGCGATTTTCAGAAATGTAGAAATAAGATTCGCAACCTTTCCTGAGTCCGGTTCTACCCATAAGTATCGCAAAGTCAGGATTGGTAAAATTGATATTTCTATCTAAAGGTTTTGGTGGGTTAGACCTCTCATGTACGGGTCCCAAAGACAGGTTCATATGTTCGTCAGCACTTATAGCTACCTTCCCTGGGGAAGCCAGAGGAGCCTTTATATTTTCCCAGCTTAGACCACCATCTCTGCTTCGAGATTGCATTGTAATAAATGGGCGATCCTTATCCCGGTAATGAAATCCACCGTCACTACTATGAAATCCGAGAGTAAACCCTGTGACGATCTCATCACCCCAGTTCCATATGCCATAGTTAGCTGGCCATCCGGCATACCTACCCGGCTCTTTATATACGATTACGTGTTTCACCGAGTTATATTAACGCAATCTTCCAGTCGGATACGGGGATTTAGAATATTGGGTAGTTCGCTATAATCCCAGTCTATTCCTGGTAGCGTGGATGCCAGCCAGGTCCTGCCCAGTTAGTAAGCTTTCTTGGGGTCAACTGTACCAATACCCTGGGCATGTGTTTGGTGTCCTCGTAATACTGATGACCTTCTTTTTCACCAAGGTATCTATGAGCCCAGTGTTCCCAGTCACCCATCCACTCAGCATCAAGAATTTTGGCATCTGTTTCTGCAATAACTCTAGTATAGGGAGCCACGTATGTATCTATGCAGAGCGATGTTTTCGGGTTCTCTTTAATATGACTTACCCATACCGCCTTACTTCGGCCTGCTACAAGAAATACATCCTTTTCATAGCTGTACCAGAGTGGATTTACATATGGGTAACCTTCTGCAGTGACAGTCCCCAGTTTCAAAATTTTTGATCCTGTAGTGAGAAAGTCTTCCATTTCACCAATTCTAAGTTTTGGCATTTACCACTCCTCCTAATCTAGTTGATAGAAAAACTTCCTGGTGGTTTCCCAGTTCAGGCAATCTTTTATTCTTTACCTACCACCAAGCAAACTACGGGAGGTTACTCCTTTATCATACAACCCTTCAATCTCTTTTTCTAAGTAACCTAATTCAGACAAAATCTCGTCGCTATCAGCGCCGAAACATGGTCCCGATTTTGTAGGCAATTCTGTCCGGCGCCTCGCTCTCCATGAGGGACGCGATACCAGATGTTCGCCTGCGATATCGTGAGCTACTGTGATGAAATTTCCCCTTTCTAGCATATGAGGATCATTCATAAGCAACGCGGGCGACATTACTGGAGCTGCGCAAATACCTGCATTCTGAAATATTTTGGATATTTCTTCGGCGTCCTGATTTTTAGCCCATTCTGCAATCACATCATCAATTTCTTCAACGTATTTTCTTCTATCTGCAGATTTTGCGAATCTCTTATCTTTCAACCTGTCTTCGCCAATAATCTCAACAATATTTTCCCATTCTTCATCTGTTTGGCAATCGATAGCGACCCACCTGTCAAAGGCGTAGTCGACAATTTCTGGGTTTGGGCTCCGTGCTAAAAGGCCCATTATTGGTCTACCTTCTTTATCTGGAAGAGTTTCATACACGTTGTGGGGGGCAGATTTGAGGTGTCTGGGACTAGTCCGTACAGGCAGTTCAATTCCCAGAGACTCTGCAACAAAGTACTCACCCACCAATCCGGTAACACCATCCCTTTGAGGGATTACACAATACATACCTTCTCCTGTTTTTTCTCTGTGAACCAGAGAGGCTATAACGGACGCAGCGCAGGCTGACCCAGCGATGGGATCTCCATAAGATATTCCTGATTTATGGGGAGGGCCACCTTCATATCCCTGCAAGGCTACCAATCCACCCATTTGTTCAATTGTGGGCCCGAAACCTACCCTTGAAGAATCTGGACCCTGATGGCCAAAACCTGGCATAGATATGTAGATTAAATCAGGCTTTATCGCCTTCAAATCTTCGTATGACAAACCGTTTCTTCCAGCAACTCCTGAAGACCAGTTTTCAACAAATACATCCGCTGTTTCAACTAGTTTTTTTAAAATTCCCACACCTTCTGGCTTTTTAATGTCAAGTGATAATCCCTTTTTCCCTCTGTTGTATTCATTGAAATATGGAGCCAGATCTATGTCTGGGTTTTTCCGGGCACCCCCTGCGGTTCTAACTGGATCGGGAAATGTAGGCCCCTCGACCTTTACGACGTCGGCTCCCATGTCCGCCAAGAATCTGCACCCGTAAGGTCCTGACCACACCTGGGTTATATCAACTACCCTAATACCCTCTAATGGCATAGGGAGATCTTCGGGTTTGAAAGATAACTTTTCTGTTGACTCTCTTTCTGACAGCCTCCTTTTTTCCTCATCCGTGTGCTGTCCTATCTCAGGAGCCGGTTCGAATACTCCTCGGTCACCGTTAAACCCAATTGGGCCTGAAGGATATAAGTGAGTCCCCAATGAAGGATGATCAACCTCATTCCAAAAACCAGTCACTTGATGGTTAGGCCACTCAATCAAGTCCCTTGGTGTTGGTATCATTCCAAATGGAGCCCGGTGTTGATCTGCTATTTCAAAAATCTCTTTCGCCGTTTTGGTTGCAGTAAATTCAGGAACAAGAACTCTTAGCAAATCGTCTGACTCTTGATTCCAGCCTCCAGTGTTGAATATAGGATCCTCCTTCATTTCAGAGTGCCCCATAGCGTCCAATACCGATTTAGTCTGACGTGGCATTGATGCAACACCTATCCAACCATCCAAACATTCATAAATACCCCAAAGAGCTCTGGGATTATTACCGCTTCGAGTCTGTTCACCGCCAAACCACATCGCCGATGGCCCCCCGCCTTCCAAAGTCGCAGCCTGAATTTCCTGGACGGAAAGATCAAATAGTTCTCCCGTTCCGGAACTTTTGGCAGAATAGATTCCTGCCAGTAGTGACCCAAACCCTTGAACCCCACTTTGGTAGTAAGGTTGATGCCCTACAGTGAAAAGAGGAGGTTTATCAACATCCCCAGCCAAGTACATTTGACCACCTGATGCAGCAGCAGTTATTGAAGTGGCCTTCCAATTAGCTTGAGGACCCGACTGGCCATATGGAGTAATCTGAGCTACCGATAAATCTTTTTTCAAATTGCACAACTTGTCTAAATCTATCCCGTAGCCAGCAAGGTGACCCGGTGGGTAACTTTCAAGAATCCCGTCAGAAGAAAGTATGAGGTCTCTCAACAATACGAGGTCGGAATCGTTATCGAAATCAATGACAACAGATTTCTTACTACCACCAAGGTAAGCAAAGAGTATGCTTTTCTCAGGATCTTCAATTTCATCAGGCCACGGCGGCTTCCATCTCAGGTTATGACCTTGTGGAGGTTCTATCACTATCACTTCAGCACCGTAAATAGCGAAAAGCTTTGCCGCATAGGCAGTGGAAACATCTATTCCGATTTCTATTATTTTTAGGCCACTTAAAACTTGACTGTTATCTAGACTCACGTGTTAAACCTTTGTGAAAGGGTTACATCCCCCGGATAATCCCTCGAATATATCCTATCTGACCAAGATGTTGAACTGGTTCGATAATCATATGGGCCAAAACCCCGCCTTTAGTTACCTCTGGTAGTTGGAGATGCAAGCGCTCGAAAGGACATCTTTTATCCATTTCGTCAGGGTCAATGGTTCTTACGCATTCCAGTGTTTCCGCCCTCACAGCCTTATAATAGGCAAGCAGATTTTCTAAGGAAATGGCCGGCATATCTTTCACCTGCTGGGCGCTGTAGCCAACCCCAACATCTTCTGCAGGGATTCCAAATTTTTCTGCCCACCCTCCCCTTATCCACAATTGTTCCCCTTCACGAACGCCCAAGTTCAATAAAATGTCCTCTGCCCGAGATGCATGCCATAAAGCAAAATCAATATGATGCGATTCTTCTGAAGGCATAAAACGCCTTTCTTCATCTGTTAATCCGCCCACGAGTCTTTCTGTTTCAGATTCATATTCATCAAATTGGAGTTTCAATATTTCTCTAAAATCCATAGAATCACCTTTAAATAAATGTTTTTGTATCTTCTCTACCTATTTGAAATTCAGAGCATGATACAAAATAAACAATCAATGGGCTACAAAAGATTTCGTGTTTGGAGGTCAATATGAGACTAGAAGGCAAAACAGCCATAGTCACTGGAGCAAGCAATGGAATGGGTTCGTCGGAATCCAAATTGTTTGCAAAAGAAGGAGCTAACGTGGTTTTAGCCGACGTAGATTCAGAATCTGGACAACGGTTAGTGGAAGAAATTTCTGAAGGTGGCGGTCAGGCACACTTTGAAATGTGTGATGTTTCAAGTGAAGATAATTGGCAAGCTATGTCCGACAATGTACTTAGTAAATATGGCTCTGTAGATATCTTGGTAAATAACGCTGGGATTAGCAGTACCTCCACATCAGATTTACTGAGTACCGATGCATGGAACAACATTATGGAAGTCAACTCCACAGGCGTCTTTTTGGGCACAAAAACGGCCGCCGAAATTATGAAATCTCAAGGGGGTGGATCGATTGTGAACATTTCCTCCATAATGGGATTTGTGGGAGGGGAATACGGACATCCCGCCTATCATGCTTCCAAGGGTTCCGTTCGAATTTTTAGTAAGGCTATGGCGGTCAGATACGGACCTTATGGTGTAAGAGTAAACACAGTACATCCAGGCTTTATGCCCCCAATGACCTCTTCAGATCATGGAGCAGCCAGCAAACGAGATGAGTATGTGGCTCAAACACCATTGCGGCATCCGGATGATGTTGCCAGGACAGTTCTTTTTTTAGCTTCTGACGAAGCATCCTTTGTAACGGGAACAGAATTGGTTATAGATGGCGGCTACATTGCTCAATAATTCAAAAAGGAACAGGATATGACAAAATCGGCTTTGATGGTCTGGGGAGGATGGGCGGGACATTCACCTAAGGAATGCACCGAATTTTTTGGCCCATGGCTTGAAAGCGAAGGATACACGGTGACTATATCTGACACTCTAGACGCCTATCTGGATTTGGAACATTTGAAATCTCTTGATTTAATAATACCCATTTGGACTCAAGGGTCTTTGAGGCAGCAACAAACCAACAATTTACTCGAGGCGATACATCAGGGAGTTGGAATAGGTGGGTGGCATGGATGTATGGGGGATTCGTTCCGCGACAACGTAGACTATCAATTTATGGTTGGGGGGCAATGGGTAGCACACCCAGGAGGTTACATCCCCTATAAAGTTAATATTTCAGACTCCAAAGACCCCATAACAAAGGGACTGAAGGATTTTGAGGTAGACACGGAGCAGTATTACATGCATGTGGACCCCAGCAATCAGGTGTTGGCAACCACCACATTTAAAGGGGATCAAATCATTAGTTCCACAGCCCCTTACGAAGCCAAATGGATTGAAGATTGTGTAATGCCTGTTGTATGGAAAAGAAATTGGGGAAAGGGAAAAGTATTTTACTCGGCACTCGGTCACAAAATGGAAGATTTTGACGTCCCTGAAGTTTTGGAAATTACCAAACGGGGAATATTATGGGCAAGCCGATAAAAACTATAGATAGGTGAAGGCAATGAACATAGGCATCATCGGATGTGGCAACATCAGCGACCAGTATCTTACAAATATTCCTGGATTACCTGGAATTAACGTACAAGCATGTGCAGACATAGTTATGGAAAGGGCAAAGGCAAGATCATTGGAATATGGTATTCCAGAGTTCCTAGAAGTCGACGAACTCCTCGAGAGAGATGACATAGAACTGGTCGTGAATTTAACGATCCCTAAAGCTCACAGGGAAGTATCAACTCGAATAATTAATGCCGGCAAGCATACCTACAGTGAAAAACCACTAGCAATACAACGGTCAGATGGTTCAAGAATACTCGAGTCTGCGAAGAAGCGTAATATGATGGCAGGGTGTGCCCCGGACACATTCTTAGGGGGCGGTATCCAGACTTGTAGAAATTTGATCGACCAGGGGGCGATAGGAGAGCCTATAGCCGCTACCGCTTTCATGACAAACCATGGACATGAGCATTGGCATCCGAATCCAGGATTTTATTATGAAGTCGGCGGTGGGCCGATGTTGGATATGGGGCCTTACTATCTAACAGCCCTTATCAACCTGATGGGCCCTATTACTTCTGTGACCGGAATGACAAGAAAGACATTCAATGAAAGAACTATCACATCTGAACCTTTAAATGGCACCAAAATTGATGTCGAAATTCCAACTCATGCAACAGCATCCATGCGGTTCGACAACGGGGCGATAGGAACAATCATCACCAGTTTCGATATCTGGGGATCTCAACTTCCTAGGATCGAAATTTATGGTACTGAAGGATCTTTGTCAGTGCCGGATCCAAATACATTTGAGGGGCCAGTATGGATCCAATCGGGATATCAAAAAAACTGGAGTTCCATAAAATTAACCCACCCGATAGGGGGTCGAGGTCTTGGCGTGGCCGATATGGCGTACGCTATCAGAGAATCAAGACAACCAAGAGCAGACATTTCACTGGCCTACCATGTTCTGGATGTAATGGAATCCATAAACGACTCATCAAAGCAAGAAAATCATGTTTCGATTTCATCGGTCTGCCAACAACCCCCCCTTCTAAAACCAGGGTGGATTGAGGGCAATTTCACTGAATAACATGATCCTAAATTCTTGGCCGACCAATACAATAAATTGCGTAATCCGAAGCTTCGATTAGAATATCAACAAATGAGAGGGAGGACAAAATATGAGCAGAATCAACAAGTGCATAGAGCTCATTGAGCAAAATCAGGCTATTTTCGCTGTTTCCGCACCGGAATTAACTTACGAATGCGGCAAGGAAATGTCACAGACATGGGCCGATCTTATTCAATTTGATTTCGAGCATCATCCATTCGATACAGTTGGATTAACCAAATTCATGAAAGGGTTGAAGGATGGAGGGCCAACGCCCAGCGGGCATCTCACCCCGACGGTCATAACAACGTTACCGTCAAACTGTATGACTCCCGAAGAAGTGATCTACAACGCCTGGCAAATTAGGCATGTATTATCTACTGGCGTACATGGCATTTTGCATACTCATACTAGAAGAGCCGATGCTGTTGCAATGTTCGTAGCAGCATCCAGATATGTTTTTCAGACTATTGGAAGAGATCAAGGTATACCGGAAGGATTACGTGGTGGCGGCGGCCAAAAAGACCCTGCAGTTATATGGGACATGGATCCGACAGATTACATGTGGAAAGCAGACCCTTGGCCATTGAATCCCGAGGGTGAGCTTCTGCTGGGGCTGAAAATAGAAGATCGCTTTTGCCTCCCAGACGCGGACAATATTGCTGCCGTTCCAGGAATCTCGTTCGCAGAATGGGGCCCCGGAGATATGGGAATGTCACACGGGGACCCAGACCTTCATGACCCTCCATATACTCCTGAAATGGACGAGGCGAGAAATATTGTAAAAAGTGCCTGTGACAAATCAGGGCTAACTTTCCTTTGTAGCTGGCAGGACGAAAATCTGACTGTTGAAGAAAGAGCTCGCCATGCCTTAAACGAGGTTGGAGCAAGAATCCTACATGTTCCAGACGAGGAAATAGCAGATAAATTGCGGAAAGAAATGGGCCGCAAAATGCCCTGGTAATATTCCAACGTAGCTCAAACAGAGACCGTGGTTGAACCTGCGGTCTCTTTTTATTCGAAGGATTTTGTTGATTGAAAAACCCCAAAGTTATTGAAATTCCAATTGGACCATACCAGAACACTGTATATGAATGGGAAGGAGATGGCCCTGCCCTAGTATTTTGCCATGCGACGGGATTTCATGGTCGTGTATGGGACCGTGTTATAGAAAAGCTTGATGGTTATCATTGCATTTCCATAGACCTGAGAGGACACGGCAGAAGCACAAACACAGAACCTCCATACCCATGGGATTCATTTGTACCCGATGTAATGGAGATAATAGAAAACCTAGAACTAAAAAATATGGTAGGTATCGGGCATTCCATGGGAGGGCACGTAATAACCTCGGTTGCTACCAAAATACCATCGATTGTGGAAGGTCTAGTTCTCTGTGATCCAAGCCTGTTCGTCGATCACAGATATCGCAGGAAAAAACCTATTACCGAATCTGAATATTCACATCCTGTCGCAAAAAGAAGAAATAATTGGGAAAGCCCAACTCAGATGTATAACCGTCTAATAGAACACAAAAGTTTCGCGGGTTGGGAAAATTCAGTCTTAATGGATTATTGCACCCATGGCCTTGAAAAACATGACAATCACTACAGGCTTTCATGCCCACCGATGGTGGAAGCTGCAATGTACGGTGCTTACATTAATCCGCAGGTACTAGAAGACCTCAAGTTATACAATAATCCAGTTTCAGTCCTATTAGCTCGGGCCATGAAATCAACAGAGGGTTTCGATGACTACGGTCCTTCTATAACACGCAGTGATCTAGGAGACATGTTCCCAAACGCAATCGTAGAAAGGTATCCTGAACACTCTCATTTTTTGCCAATGGAAAACACAAAGCTGGTGGCTAATGCAATAATAGGCGTTCTAAAAACATTGAATAAATAGAGAATCCTTTAATCCTAGTCCTATAAATTTCAAATACGATACGAGGCGAAACAATGGCACAAAGAATGGTCGAAAATAGAGTAACCGCCTACCTTGGACATGAGGACAGTCCCGAAATTTCGAACCCAATTCACTCTACCGAGGTCGCAAAAGCCTATGGGTTTCCCGGGCCCCTCGTAGGTGGAGTTACCGTATGGGGCTGGGCAACAGACACCATATTAGAGGCTTTAGGGGAAGAATGGCTTAAGCTCGGTTGGGCAGAATATTCTTTCCGACAACCTACTATGCCCGGTGATGAAATGCTCATCAGAGCTATAGAAGATCCCAATTCAAATTCATGGTCTGTTGAGATGCTAAATCAGGATAACGTCAGCTGTGTGGTGGGAAAAGTTGGCAAAGGAAAAGCTGAGTGGTCAAGTGAATTCGTGCGGTCTGAATCCATAACTCCGACAGGTGACAATCAGCAAAAGAAATCTTTAACCTTGGAAAACGCGGAAATAGGATTTGACTGGTCTGCAATGAAAGTAGATTTCACTGAAGATGTCGCTAGCGAATTTACATCTGAAAAACAACAGACAAGCAATCCCCTATTCGTCGGATCTAATCCTATAGCACATCCTTCATGGACCGCGGGTTGGGCGGAACAACTAATGAGACACAATTATGACATTCCGACATCAATGCACACCAGAAGTAGAGTGCAACACCACAATGTTGTGCCCGCTGGAACTCAAGTAATTGGTACAGCTCACATGGTGGATGCTTACGAAAGAAAGGCGCACCACTTTGTTAATTTTGATGTACTTTTGCAAGATCAAAATGGTGCCGATTTAGCTCAATTGAGACACTGGACTATCTTTAAAATAGCGACTCCCGAAGAAAGAGCTCAAGCGTCAAGTTAGTTATTTATTCTGTCTTTCCAGTGAAGATAGGAGGGCGTTTTTCTATGAAGGCTCTCCTGGCTTCTTGACCATCTAAACTACCCAATGATTTGCCTATATTAAGGAGCTCATAGTGGAGCTGTTTCTCCACATTTATTCGGTTAGCGGCTCTTAAAACTCTTTTGGTCGTACGGCCAGTGATTGGGGATAAATTTGTCAAAGAGTCCAAATAATTATCGAATTCCTCTTGGAACAGCTCGTCAGATACGACCTTGCTCACCATCCCCAACTCTTTTGCCTCGTCTCCCGTGACGGTCCTATTTTCAAGCAAGAATTTCATTGCCTGTTCATAGCCCATCGCCTGTGACAAGGTAATAGACAGGCCACCATCCGGAGAACCTCCGATACGTGGGTACCCTGCCAAAAGGCGGGCGGATGAAGCCATAATTCGAATGTCAGTCGCCATGGCTAAAGATAGCCCCGCACCAACAGCTACTCCATTTATGCCACCAACTATCGGCTTGTCACATTCTTCTCTTAGCGCAAGATAGAAACGGCTTACCCAGCCTAAATCATCCAAATAGTTATCTTGCGGCGACATTGGTATGAATTTTTCCTGACCTTCATCAGGAGTTAAATCTAAGCCTGCACAAAAAGCATCTTCTGTACCAGTTAACCCAATAACCCACACATTATCTTCCCTTGCAGCCTCTCTGATCGATTCGATCACACCCCAAGCAAGTTCTAAGGAAGCTGCATTTTTCTTTTCCGGCCTATTCATTACAATTATTCGTACATGGCCACGGTTGTACACTTTGACCAAATCAGTCATAAAACAATCCCCTATATAGTCATTAGCACAGACTGAGTGACCTATACTAAGCCGGTTTATTCAATCGTCTAGGGCTTTTATCTGCTCTTCTACCTTTCCTAAATCTTCATATTCTTCCAAACTAAGGTGATAACACCTTCTTAAGTAAAGGTTAGCTATATCTGAGGCCCTTTGCCCTTCTTTACAGGCCCATTCAATTAAAATTGGAAGCTGGAAGATGTCAGGCAAGTATGAAGACAAAGCTGTTAAATCTGCCTCCGTCTCATCAACCAGAGTTTCTTCATCCGATTCAATCGCATAACGCATTCGTCCGACAAGCTTTGTCAATTCGCCCAATTTATCGGACTCGCTCATCATAGAATACATAATGTCGTTTACCTGATAGTCTGTTTTCTGTGGAATTGGAACTTTACTGTCCCCACTGGCAAGTTCTGTCTCATCTTCATATAGCTCAAGATAAGCCTGCACTACATCATTTACCTTCATCATGGCAGAGGTAACGTCTGAAGCTGTGTAGTCGCCTCCAAAAATAAGATCATCGTGCCTTGTCTCAGCCAAAGTTATCAAAAATTCCAGACCCTCGACCTCTTCAGGGGCAGGAGGAAAAGCGAAAGCTGACATATCACCAGGTCCTATTTCGCCTACCTGGTTCATTAAGAATGGAGGAACGTATTTGCTAACATCTACCGTGATCGGGAGCAGTACAACATACGAAGCAAAACAAGAACCCGTGCTTGTGTCAGTGAAATAGACCAAAGCGTGGCCTTTGGGATTTGCAGAGTCTCCCAATTCAAATTGTAAATCCATATCTGCCCCTTGGTTGCCCAGTTTGCGATTACTGTATGAGGAATACAAACCATTATATGCTAGTAATTAAGCCTTTATATAAAGAAGTGATTCCATATAGGAATATAATGTAGAAAGACTTTATGGCTTTAGAAACAGCATATGCAGATATATAAAAGATTAATACGCCCAGTTTTATTCACCCTTCCACCGGAGACGGCCTGGCATCTCTCTGACCTTGGGTTATCTCAAACGTGGTTTTGGAGAATGACCGGGAGCAAATTTCAATTTGAAAGTGACCTATTAGCATCCACAGTGGCAGGTATACCTATAAATAACCCTGTGGGACTGGCTGCAGGTTACGATAAAAACTGCAAATTCTTATCCTCACTGGAAGAATTTGGCTTTGGTTATGTAATGGGTGGTACAGTAACAAAAGAACCTAGGCCCGGTAATCCTAAGCCGCGAGTTATTAGACTTAAAGAAAAAAATGCCCTAATAAACGCACTCGGGTTTCCAGGGAATGGTCTAGAAAGTGCGTTATCTGAAATATCTACCTTGGAATCTCAATCAAAAAAATCAATTCGGATATTAAGCGTTTCTGGAACAGACACTTCGGATATTTCCCAATGCCACCAAAGATTGGAACCTTTCTGTGATGGTATTGAGTTGAATATAAGTTCGCCAAACACTAAAGGTCTCAGAATTTTTCAGGAATCCACCAAATTAAGATCTCTTCTTCAAGCTGTAAACGAGCATAGAACCAAACCCATACTTGTTAAAATGCCACCCTACAACTCAGATGAAGGTACAGACGAAAACGCGTTAAATTTAGGGCGCATCTGTATGGAAGAAAAGGTAGAAGGACTGACCGTTTCCAACACAATCCCTATACAACACGAGGGGCTTGCAATCGGCCAGGGGGGCCTCAGTGGCTCACCTCTGTTTGAAAATACCATATCGATGGTCAAAAACTATAAAAACGAATTTGGAAACAAAATAGAAATAAATGCATGTGGAGGAATTTCTAACGGGCGTCAAGCCTATGATGCGCTGAAATCAGGAGCTACATCCATTCAAATATTGACTTCCCTTATTTACGAAGGACCTAGAGTAGTCCAAAACATAAATAGAGAGCTTAATAACCTATTTATCAAGATTGGAGACCCTAGAATCTAGCCTTTAAGGTTAGTCATCTGGTCTACTTCTGTTCTATAAGGCATCGCTGATTGAGCACCTAGTTTAGTAGTTGCCAAAGCCCCAGACGCGCATCCAAGACTTGCCGCAAAACACAATGACTTTCCTTCAGAGACTGCTACGGAAAACCCACCTGTAAATGCATCCCCTGCAGCCACAGAGTCAACATTTTCCACCTCAAAGCTGGGTATATGACCGATCTCTGAACCCGATAAAAAGAAAACTCCATCTTCTCCCATAGTAATCAGGCAAACGGCATCGGAAGATTTCTTAATTCTAAGCAGGGCGTTATGGATTGATTTCTCATCGGTTATTTCGCAATTTGCCAACAACTCAGCCTCATGTTGATTTGGGGTTAGAAAATCAACATATTTAATAAGCTCTTCAGCCTCAGCGGCGAATGGTGCCGGATCCCAAACGACTGGGACCTTGTTTTCCTGGGCCAATTGTGCTGCCTGCACATTAGTCTCGTATGGTACTTCATTCTGGAGCACAAGGCAGTCAGTGGTCGCTAGGCAAGCTTCTAAGTATTCTATTTCTGATCTTCCGCAGTTCATGTTTGCCCCAGATGAAACAACGATAGTATTTTGCGATTGTGAATCGATAGTTATCAGGGCTATACCTGTACCGATCTGTTGGTCCTTCGATACCATTTCAGTATTCACTGATTCCTTCCTTAGGTTCAGCAAAACCTGTTGTCCAAAATCATCAGAACCAACACGGCCTATCATTGAAACAGTTGCCCCTAGTCTAGCCGCAGCCACTGCCTGATTTGCGCCTTTACCTCCATTTTCAGAAAAAAAAGTTTTGGCAAAAATAGTTTCGCCTTCGATGGGTAAATTATTTACCTTAGTCACGAGGTCTACATTCATGCTGCCAAGAACTACCACATGAGTTTGAATCATTTGATTTATGTGCCTATCTGATTGTTTTGTAAAAGATTGTCCAGATATAAAGCCACCCCATCTTGATTAGGGCTTTTGGCAGTGTCATTGCATACTTCAAAAACCACCGATTCTCCACCTTCCATTGCAACTCCTGTGCCAGCCCATTTAAGCATCTCCACGTCATTGAATCCGTTCCCAAAGGCTATAACTTCCTCAACCCCAGCATTAAGCTGTCTACACATCCACTCCAATGCTTTATCTTTTCCTGCATCAATACTGAGTAATTCACAGAAATGAGGTAGTGAGCGCGTCGCATATAACTGATCTGAGTAACCTGATTTTAGGTCAGATTCGAGAACTTCTATAATCCCTGGGTTCCCAACACCTAATACTCGATACAGATTCCTTGGAATTTCTTTTAACGATTCAACTTGAACTATTCGAACTCCATTCCGCTCTCCGTACGCTTTAGCCCAATCTGTCACTTTTTCCACATACACATCATCCCCTGCGTAAGCCACAATATCTACTTCTCTTTCGGAAAGAAGATCAACAGATAGGGAAACCTGATGACTGGATAAGAAAGTTTCCCAAACATTAACGGCGCCTTTTTCGAAACTAACTAAAGCACCCTGAAATGAAATAATAGTCTCTATCATGGGAGCCTGCTTCAAAAAGATTAGGGCAGACTTTAAACTACGCCCTGTAGCCACTGAAACGATTGCACCTCTAGCAGCACATTCCTCCAAAATATTCGTCATATATGGAGACATGAGAGATGAATCACCCTTCAAAGTGCCATCGATATCTAGGGCTATGATCTTGTATTTCAATTATTAACTTCTCCGTTAATAGGTATCCCTGTGCTAGAATCCATTTTATTTCTGTGACTAGATAGAGTCAGGTAGTTACATGCACATCAACCCCAGATTAATACTATGGCTTTGTATCATTCCCATCGTACTTTATCTGATGATACAGGGCTTTGCAGAAAAGTAATAAACATACCCAGGAGATATTTATTGTCCGAGAAAAAAATTTTAGTAACAGGTCTAGCCGGTAAAATAGGCGGCATAATCCGTTCAAATTTATCCAACAAATATCCTCTCTCAGGGCTCGACCTTGAAGAGGTCCCAGGATTTCAAACAACTATAGGTAATCTTTCAAATTTAGATGAAATTTTACCTGCTTTTAAAGGAATCGACACGGTCGTCCATTTAGCAGCCGACCCCAATCACCAAGGTGGATGGAATACTAATCTTGAGAACAATATCATTGGAACTAGAAATGTTTATGAAGCTGCGCGAATATCAGGCGTCAAAAGAGTAATCTTCGCTAGCAGTAATCATGCTTTGGGTTTCTATCCCCTAAAAGATAATCCATATAAACAAATTTATGAAGGGAATTTTCAGGCGATAAGACAGCCTATTAGGCCTTTGACAACGGATCTCATACGCCCGGACGGTTACTACGGGGTAAGTAAAGCCTTCGGAGAATCTCTTGGTAGTTATTTTCATGACGAGTATGGAATCTCGATCATATGTATGAGAATAGGGTGGGTGATGGAACCAGATGATCCAACCTTCGCACCATCAGCTTTGTCTTTATGGATGAGCCATAAAGACACCGTTAGACTGATAGATGCTTGCATAAATGCCCCAGAAGCCGTTGGGTTTGCTATTGTTTACGGTATGTCAGACAACACTTATGGCATTTGGGATATGCAAGAAGGTCGAAAAGTCGTGGGATATGAACCGAAGGAAAATGCTGGCACAACATGGAATCCGATTGAAGGTAGGTCCTCAGTGATGGAATCAGGGGACCCGCAGAAATTACAATAAGGAGCAAAAGGATGAAAATACAAACGTACGAAACAGGAATCGTAGGACTTCCAAGGGAGGAAGGTCCACTTTCTGGCGGCAGCAGGGATGTAGCAGAATTCATCACCATCAAAATTATTACTGATGATGGTATTGAAGGTATTGGATATGCGGGTTTCGTTAGCTCCATAATGGTAAAAGCTTTAAAAGAAACCGTTGATGCCTTACTTGAACAAATTGTAGGCGAAGACCCAAGGAGAGTAGAGCACATCAACACCCACCTAAGGAATATAGCCGGCGGCGGTGCGCCAGCAGGGCTTGTAACAAGAGGTGTTTCAGGGATCGATGTCGCCTTGTGGGACATAAAAGGCAAGGCAGCGTCAGAACCTGTGCACCGGTTACTTGGAGGGTATAGAGACACCGTCCCAACATATGCTAGTGGCTTTTTATGGCGAACTTTCGATTTAGACAGGTTGGAAACTACCAGTAAAGATCTTGTGAAACAGGGTTTCAAAGCTATGAAGTTTCGAATGGGGGCAGAAGACAGCGCTCGAAAAGAGATAGCCCGAATGCAAACCATGAGAGAAGCTGTTGGTGACGACATAACATTGATGCTCGATATCAACCAAGGATGGGATGTAAACACTGCAATTACCATTGGCCGAGAATTAGCAACATATGACCTCTATTGGCTGGAAGATCCCATTAACCATCAAGACTTTGAAGGGTTGGCACGCATTGCCGATGCCTTAGACACACCTATTGCAGCGGGTGAATACCATTATGGTATAGAGCCATTTAGGACTCAATTAGAAGGAAGGTCTATTGATATTGTTATGGTCGACCTTTTACGAGCCGGAGGCATAACGCAATGGATGAAAGCTGCCCACTTAGCAGAATCTTACAATCTACCGGTGGTAACTCATTTAGCCACTGAAGTCCTAATGCATTGTCTAGCAGCTTGCCCTAATGGCACATACGTAGAACATATGCCTTGGACATTTGCTATGTTCAATGAAGAACCTAACGTAGTGAACGGAGAAATCGTATTGCCTCAAAGTCCAGGTTTAGGAATAACCTTCAACCAAGACAATTTACAAAAATATGCCGTTTCGTGATCCGTAAAGGTAGCCACAAATAAGTTCATAGCTACGAATGCTACGGATTATGGTAAAATTAGGAGTGGCTTTTTTCCTTAGTTTTTACGCTTTAGTATCTCTCAAGGAGTTTTGAATTGGCAACGGAAACACCAGAAAATTACGGCGTCATTGGCAAAAGACCTGTTAGGCATGATGGTGCAGATAAGGTTACCGGTAGGGCTCAATATGGGGCAGACTTAAACCTGCCTGGAATGCTCTTCGGAAAGGTACTAAGAAGCCCACACGCCCACGCCCGCATTAAATCGATAGACCTCTCAGCAGCTTTGTCTCACCCTGATATAAAGGCAGTGGTTACATCTCAAGATTTATCACCTTTACCAGATCGACCAGCGGAGGTGGGAGAGGACCTATATGCAAATATGAAATACGTAAGAGACAGAATTCTGGCCTCTAACAAAGTTTTATTTAAGGGTCATCCTGTGGCAGCTATTGCAGCCAATAGCTTGCATGAAGCTGAGGAACTTTTATCTCTAATAAAGGTGGAATATGAGGTTCTAGAGTCGGTAACTGATGTGGAGTCTGCAATGGCAGAAAATGCTCCAATTCTCCACGAAACCATAAATTTCGCCTCTATGTCAGGCGACAAAGTTCACAGTTCAAACATCGCCAGCCATGATCAATACATTCTCGGAGACATTGAGAAAGGGTTCAAGCAGGCCGATCTAGTTGTAGAAAGAGAATACAGAACCAAGACTGTCCATCAGGGCTACATTGAGCCACAAAACGGAACCGCTTCTTGGCGGTCAGACGGACAAGTCACAATCTGGTGCAGTAGCCAGGGCCATTTCGGAATAAGAGACCAGGTCTCTACCATATTGGGGTTGCCCGTCTCAAAAGTAACCATCGTTCCGATGGAGATTGGTGGAGGTTTTGGAGGTAAACTCCCGTGCTACCTTGAACCATTAGCCGCTCTTCTTTCCAAGAAAACTGGTAATCCAGTAAAGATGTTCATGACTAGAGCTGAAGTCATTGAGGCCTCTGGGCCAACATCGGGAAGCTATGTCAAAGTAAAAATCGGCGTAACAAACGAAGGGAAAATAACAGCAGCTCAAGGATACTTGGCTTTTGAGGCTGGCGCTTTCCCCGGTTCTCCGATCGGTGGCGCTACAGCCTGCATGCTTTCACCGTACGACATCGATAACCTTCTCCTCGATGGCTATGATGTCGTCGACAACAAACCTAAGACCACTGCTTATAGGGCTCCTGGGGCACCTATAGGAGCCTTAGCAGTCGAAACAATAATGGATGAAATAGCGGAGCAGTTAAATATTGATCCTGTTGATTTACGATTAATGAATGCTGCAAAGGAAGGAACACGAAGATCAGATGGTGTAGTCAACGGTAAAATAGGAATGATTGAATTATCCGAAATTGTCAAAAACCACGACCATTACCAAACTCCCCTTGAGCAAGAAGAAGGTAAATTAAAAGGAAGAGGAATTGCATTTGGATACTGGAGAAACAACACTGGCCCAGCTGCTTGTGTTGCTACAGTAACACCGGATGGAGTTGTGAATTTATCGGAAGGCTCAGTGGATGTCGGTGGTTCTAGGACTGCTATTGCACAGCAGCTTGCTGAAGTATTATCCATTCCAGTGGAAGACGTGAATCCACAGGTTGCTGACACCGATTCTATCGGCTATACCTCCGTCACTGGCGGTAGTGGAGTCGCTTTCAAATCCGGGTGGGCTGCCTATGAGGCTGCCCAAGAAGTTAAAAGGGAAATGATTAAACGAGCAAGCCTTGTTTGGGATGCAAATGAAGATGAAGTGGAATACTCAGAAGGAATTGCTCAGCACAAATCTGATCCTGAACTCAAGCTAACTTTCAAAGAGATCGCTTCCGCTTCAAATGGAACCGGTGGCCCCATTGTAGGGAGCGCTGGGGTAAATCCAGGCGGAGTTGGAGGTTCTTTCGCTGCAATGCTAGTAGACGTTGAAGTCGATTCGGAAACCGGTAAGACAACGATTCTACGATGTACTCCATTTACAGATGTCGGAAAGGCGATCCATCCTGACTATGTCGAAGGTCAAATCCAAGGCGGTACTGTCCAAGGAATTGGATGGGCACTCAATGAAGAATATTTTATGAGTGATGACGGTAAAGTAATGAACTCAAGTTTACTGGACTACAGAATGCCAACAAGTTTGGACCTTCCAATGATAGATCCTGTCGTTGTGGAGGTTTTCAATCCAGGCCACCCATTTGGAGTTAGAGGGGTCGGAGAATCTCCTCTCGTGCCGCCATTGGCAGCGATGGCTAACGCTCTTTATGACGCTATTGGAGTAAGAATGAGAGAATTACCTATGTCACCAGCCGCTGTGAAAAAAGCTCTGGATGGCGCAACCGCTTAAATTCAAACAAAAGGTTTAGTATCATTTAACATTTCGATTAATAGAAATCTGATGAGGTTTAAAAATGCCAAAACAGTTCCAATTTAAAGAGGATGCCCGTTCCCAATTGATGGAAGGGATTGATCTAATGGCTCGTACAGTTGGGATAACCTTGGGCCCCAACGGGCGCAATGTAATCTTGGAAAAGGAGTTTGGGCCTCCACAAGTTTGTAGTGATGGTGTCACTATCGCCAAAGAAATCGAACTTCCAGAGCCTTTCTTGAATATGGGAGCCCAACTGTTAAAGGAGGCCGCCTCAAAAACTAATGACGATGTTGGAGATGGCACTACTACTTCAACTATCTTGGCTCAAGCAATCCTAAAAAACGGCTTTAAAAACATAGCCGCAGGTGCAGATCCCATGGCACTAAAAAGAGGTATTGATGAAGTAGTCGATGCTATGACCAAAGAATTGATTTCTATGTCGAAACCAGTCACTGAGGACGATCAGATTTCTCAGGTAGCGATCCTTTCAGCTCACGATGAAAAAATGGGCGAATTGATAGGACAGGTAATGAGCAAAACCGGTAAAGATGGTGTAGTTACTGTGGAAGAATCACGGGGCCTAGATTATGAAGTTGAATATGTAGAAGGAATGGAAATAGATCGAGGATATCTATCTCCATATTTTGTCACTGACCAGGACAGGATGGTTACAGAACTTAATGAACCCTACATTCTTATAACGTCAGAGAAAATCTCTAATATTGAAGACCTAGTTCCATTCTTGGAAAAGTTTAGTGCGGTCGGTCGAGAGCTAGTCCTCATAGCAGAAGATATTGAAGAACAAGCCTTAGCCACTCTTGTGGTGAACAAAATGAAAGGAACTTTGAACTGCTTAGGAGTAAAAGCGCCAGCATTCGGAGACAGAAGAAAAGCCATTTTGGAAGATATGTCCATTTTATTTGGTGGAACTGTCATTAGCAGTGAAACCGGCAGGACTATTGAATCCGTGGAAATAGCAGATTTGGGCCGCTGCCGAAAAGCCATATCTACCAAAGACTCTACTACTTTTGTAGAAGGAGGAGGACAGGCAACTGTGATAGAGGACAGAGTACGTAACATAAAAGCTCAGGCCCTAGAAACAAAATCTGATTACGATCGGGAAAAATTAGAAGAAAGAGCAGCAAGACTTTCCGGGGGAGTTTCGGTAATCAAGGTGGGGGCCGCAACAGAGGTTGAACTCAAAGAGAAAAAGCAACGGGTCGAGGATGCGCTTTCCGCAACAAGAGCTGCAATGGAAGAAGGTATTTTGCCTGGTGGAGGAACTTCTTTGATCAGAATTGCCGAAGATCTGAGAAGCAATTTCTCGGACACATCTGATGAAGCTACTGGGGCTAGGATCATTTTGGATTCCGTGGGAGCACCCGTTGAACTTCTAGTTCAAAATGCGGGTTTTAGTGGACCTGTCGTACTTGACGCGATCAAAAAAGGCAGTGACGACTACGGGTTTGATGCTGAAAACGACCGTTACGGAAGTATGTATGACTTTGGGGTCATAGACCCAGTCAAGGTAACCAGATCAGCTTTGGAAAATGCCGCTAGTATAGCGGGTATGGTTTTAACGACTGAATCTCTAATAACCGAATTGGACCCCCCAAAATTACCTGCGCCATTTGACGACTAAATAGGAATTCTCAATAGGACGGATTCATATCCGTCCCAAGGGAAACTCATATGTCCACTACCAACGAATCAGACCCAAACAACGATACTACTAATGTTATTGACCCCAATGTCACTATCTCAGTTGATGCTGTAAGCAAAAGTTTTGGACCTCACAAGGCCGTATCCAATTTGTCCTTTTCTATACAGAAAGGAGAAATTGTCGGATTTTTAGGACCCAATGGAGCAGGCAAAACCACAACTATGAGGTTGCTTACATCCTATTACACTCCGGATTCTGGAAAGGTACTGATCAATGGAACCGATAACTCCGAAAATGATCTCGTTACCAGAAGAAGTATTGGGTATTTGGCAGAAAACAATCCTTTATACGAGGACCTATTGGTAAGTGAATATTTGGATTTCATAGCTGATCTAAGAGGACTTTCCGGAAAAGAAAGATCTGACAACCTTGACCAAACAGTTGATGAGGCGGGCTTACAAGAAGTTTTCTACAGGCCAATAAGTGAACTATCCAAAGGCTATCATCAAAGAGTAGGGCTTGCTGGTGCTATTATCCACCGTCCTTCCATCTTAATTCTCGATGAACCAACTGAAGGGTTAGACCCGAACCAAAGAATGTCAATGAGGGATTTGATCAAATCTTTAGGTCAAGACAGGACAGTTTTAGTCACCACCCATGTAATGCAAGAAGTAGAAAGCACTTGCGAGAGGGTTCTACTCATTAATCGCGGCCAACTCGTAGCTGACAGCCCAGTGGACAAAATATTCCAACTTACCCCTGGTCTCAGAAAAATATATGTTGAGGCAGAAGGCAATCAGATTGAATCTGGCCTTTCATCTTTAGATGCAGTGGAATCCGTAGAAAGGCTGGAGCCAATAGATCGCCGAAAAAGATATATAGTTAATTTGTCAGGCTTTGAAGATCCGAGACCCGATATCTTTCGTTTAGCGGCCGCTCAAGAATGGGTGTTGTGGGAACTGCATGAAGAGCGTATGCGCCTTGAGGATGTGTTCCATTCCCTCACATCAGAAAATGAGGCCGAGAGGACGTTACAAGGATCATGAAGTCTCCTTTTATAGCTTTAATTAAAAAAGATCTCAAAGGCTATTTTGATCAACCTACTGGATATATCCTTATAGTTGTCTTTGTAGCTATGCTTTCGTGGTCCTTTTTCCAGTCAGCTTTATTAATTGGTGAAGCTTCATTAAGGCCCTTATTTACTGTGGATTTCGCGATCGATAAGCCTTCTTTACCATGGCTATTGGCCCTGTTTATACCAGCAGCAACGATGAGGTTATTATCTGAAGAGCAGCGAGATGGCACATTAGAAACACTGCTTACTCAACCAATTAGAGGTTGGATTGTCCTTTTAGCTAAATTTACTTCCGGACTGTTGTTTGTATCAATTTCTATCTTGGCAACAATTGGGATACCCCTAACTCTCACCAGTGCAGGTCATTTAGATTGGGGCGCTTCTATATCCCAGTATATCGGTAGTATTTTTCTTGCCGGGTCTTTAGTTTCTATAGGTTTGTTCACCTCCAGCCTTACACGAAACCAAATCGTCTCCTTCATACTGGGTTTAACTGTCAGTATGGCCCTTATGATAATGGGGCTAGAAATCGTAGCCGTTACCTTACCTTCAACCGTTGCCAATTTACTACAACTCTTAAGTCCCATAACCCACTTTGACAATATTGGGAGAGGGATAATTGATCTAAGAGACATTCTCTATTTCCTTTCTCTAATTTCAACCTTCTTAAGTGCCACTTTCCTGATAATTAGAAGTCGTACCCTCAGCCATAAGACCCCCCAATATAGGAATCTACAGTTGGGAGTTGCCGGTTTCATTATATTGAGTATCTTAATTGGATGGTTCGGAACATCAATTAAGGGAAGAATGGACCTAACCGAAGATAAAATTTTCACGCTAAGCCCTGCAACTAAAGAGATTGTGGGACAACTCGATGACTTATTGACAATAAATGTTTTTATGTCAAAAGATCCACCTGTTCAAGTCTCTCCGGTTTCTAGGGACATAAATGACTTTTTAGACGACGTAGAATCCAGTTCTGACGGAATGATCAAAGTAGCCAGGCATTTTCCGGAAGACGACGAAAAGGCCCTGAAAAAGGCGACAAATGCTGGTATCCCGCCAATCCAATTCAATGTCAGGTCGCAAGGGGAATTGCAAATCAAAACTGGCTATATGGGCATAGCATTAACTTATCTAGACAAACGGGAAGTGCTTGCTTTCATTCAGAGTGTAGATGGCTTTGAATATCGTCTAGTAAGCCTCATAAATAAAATGCTCGACGACAGATCTCAGAAGAAAATTATTGGATTTTTGTCCGGTCACCAAGAAATGGAAATCTCAGGGGATTTACAATCTTTTGCCTCTGTTTTGAATCAGCAATACCAAGTAAAAACTATATCGGCCGAAGAGGGCGTCCCGATAAATCTTGAGTCTATCGATGTAATGGTTATTGCCTCTCCAAAAACAAGGATAGGAGAAACACATCGAGACTCAATTAAGGATTATATATATGGTGGCGGTAAAGTTTTTATCGCGATAGAACCGATACTTGTCGATTTTAATCAGTTGGCAGGAATAACCAATCGGGATAGTTCATCGGACTTTGTATTATCTGAATTCGGTATCTCAGTAGAATCGGATTTGGTTTTTGACCTGCAATCCAACGAGACTCTCGCCTTTGGAACGGGAGGGTCACGCAGTGTCTATCTCCCGTATCCGTATTGGGTCAAGGCAGATGTTGTTGACAGTAAAATTGGCGGGGAAGTCAGTAGTGTTGTGATGCCATGGGCCAGTACAGTCGGTATATTGAATTTACCTGACTCTACTTTTACAGCCACCCCGCTAATATCAACCACCGAATTCGGTTTTATCGACATGAATTTGAGAAATTTAAGGCCAAACTCTCCTACGTTTTCTGAAGTAACAGGAGATAATTTTGTTCTTAGTGATCTTGGTGTGGCTTTGGAACATCCTAGCGGGTCTAGGATGGTAATCATAGGTGATGCCGACTGGATTTCGGAAACAGCTACCCGTTTCAACAATAACGTGTTATTAGCACTCAATATAGTTGACTGGCTTGCCCAAGAAGACAATTTGGCTTCTGTAAGATCAAAAGTGGTTTCAGAACGCAGCTTGGTTTTTTCTTCAGACAGCCATAGAAATTTGATTCAATACTCCAACATCGGTGGAGTTCCACTAGCCTTTGTAATTATAGGTCTCCTCCGATATATGCAACGTCGAAGTAAAGGCTTCAGAAACAAATTACCTATAGGAACAAATCACAAAAATGACAAATCCACACAGGATGAGGATTCACATCAATGAAAAGCAGACAAGTAGGGTATGTACTTATAGCTTTGATCGTGATTGGTCTATCTGGACTGTTATATAGAATTGTTCTGGGTGGAACGGATGAATTTATATTAGAAGGTATGCTACCTATAAATCAGGAAATCGTTAATCAGGTAGATATAACCACGAATGATGGATTGACTTCTGAATTGATAAAGGTAAACGATTCATATTGGGAAGTATTAGATAATCCAATATTTTCCCCAAAGCTAGCCGCCTTTTGGGAACATATGGATGATGTATCTGGAGCCCAATTGGTTGCAAAAAAGGCCAAACATCACCAATTACTCGGAGTTGACGAGGATAACAGCACAAAAGTCTCGTTTTATGTCGGGCCTTCTTTGCAAGAAAAACTCCACATAGGAAAATGGTCTCCTGAAGTGAGACTTTGTTATGTCAGAAAGTCAGGTAAGAGTGAGGTTTATGCAATCCCTTGTTCTCAAAATGGAATTTTCTCCTCAGATCCAGATTCCTGGAGAAACCCAATAGTTATATCTATAGCCCCAACAGACGTCACATCCTTTGATTTCATATATCCGGATACCAATGAAAATTTTTCAGTAGTAAGAACTCCTGAAAATGATTGGGTGGTTGTTAATGCAAGTGGTATGTTGGACGGGCCAGCAAACCTTCAAGTAATGGAGTATTTGCTCCAGTCTATTCAGGTCCTTCCAGCGTCTGGGTTCGAGGATGATGTTACTAGTAAAACTCTAGATTTTGACGCTCCTGACGGTTCAGTAAGAATAAATACTAGTGAAGAGTCCAACTCACCAACCACTAGGCTGAAATTCATCAAAAAAGACGATGAGTCTTACTACGTGAAAACACCGAGCCAATCAACTGTTTTCCTTATCCAGTATTTGTTGGGCGATTTTTTGCTGATGCAGAAATCAGAAATACTTGTCATCGATTAGAATTATTCTGACTGCCTCGCAAATTTTCTTCTCCGAGCATGTCCCCTCAAAGCGTGACCGAGCACCATCAAAGCAACGGTAATGAACCCAATTGCTAGTTCCTCATTCTTATTAAAAAGGCGTGTTAGAACCAAAAGAACCAGATACCCTACCATTATGCTACTTAGAGAGGTAATCCACAATTTTTGGGCCAAAAAAGACACCAGTCCTGCCATGAAAAATGTGAGAAGCCCGATACCGCCAAATAGTCCAATAGCGACACCTCCGGCTATAGCCATACCATCTCCTCCTTTGAAGCGCGTAAATATAGAGTTCCAGTGTCCAAATATGGCAGCACAAGCAGGTATATAAATCCATATTCCTTCCACACCCATCATTACTGATACTATTACTGCTAAAGCACCTTTTGCCACATCAAAAATCAAAACCATAAGACCGGACCAGCGCCCTACATTTTTTAGAACGTTAGAGGCTCCGGCTAGACCAGTACCAATGGAAAAAATGTCGATCCCTTGCCTTCTGCTTATTCTATGCGCGAAGGGTAGCGCGCCAAAGATGTAACTAACCAGGCATGCCAGTACAAGAGTCAAAAATTCGTTCATATACACATTCTCGTTGAAAGATTCTGGAAGTTGATAATAACTTAATTTGATTAAAGTAGCATTAACTCGAACAAATTAAACGGATATATTAAGAATTCATTCCACCGATTCTTCTATAAAAGACACGATGTCTGCAGTGGATGTACCCGGTCCAAAGATTCCCGTTACCCCTATATCATTCAAAAAAGCATGATCTGACTCCGGTATTATTCCACCTGCGACTATCAAAGTATCGTTCATCTCACGATCGTTCAATTCACTGATTATCTGGGGAAATAATTCTATATGAGCCCCTGATAATATACTCAGTCCTATGACATCCACATCTTCCTGCATAGCTGCCTGAGCTATCATTTCTGGAGTCTGTCGAATACCGGTATATATCACTTCCATTCCTGCGTCGCGTAATGCCCTAGCTATCACTTTGGCCCCTCTATCATGGCCGTCTAAACCTGGTTTGGCTACTAGCACTCTAATGATTCTGGATGTCATATCATCTCCGAGCCGTTTTTTGATCAACTAATTCTATTAAAACACCTCTTGTAGCCTTTGGATGTATAAATCCAATTGTTCCTGACAAACCATCTCGAGGCTCTTTATCTATCATTTGTACACCAGAATCGTCCAACTCTTTCAATTTAGACGCTAAATTATCCACTTCAAAGCAAATATGATGAACTCCTTCACCTCTTCTTTCTATGAACTTAGCCACTCCGTTTTGATTATCAATTGGCTGTATAAACTCAAGTTGAGAAGCTCCAACTCTAACCAGAGCTGCCTTAACTCCTTGATCTTCTATTGTTTCTATTGCTCCTGAACAAGTTACCCCAAATAATTTTTCATAAAATTCTAATGTTTCTTCAATGTCCAAGACCGCAATGCACACATGGTTTATATGTCTGGCACTGCATATAGATTCGTTATTCACTTAACCTTCCTTAATTTTTCAAAATGTTTCTTGCGATTACCAATTTTTGAATTTCCGAAGTACCTTCGTAAATTTCGGTCACTCTTGCATCCCTGAAATATCTCTCCACAGGAGTTGGGGCAAAGTACCCGGTACCTCCATGAATTTGCACCGCTTTATGGGCACTTTCCATCGCAACTTTAGATGCGTAGAGCTTTGACATCGAAGCTTCAGTAGCAAAAGGTAAATTGGCATCCCTTAAAGAGGCCGACTTCATAACTAATTGCCTTGCAGCCTCAATTTCTGTGGCCATTTCTGCAATCATCCATTGAATACCCTGAAGGTCTCCCAAAGTTCCACCAAATGCCTCACGGTGTCGAGCATAATCTACAGCCGCCTCCAAGGAGGCCTGGGCAATTCCTACACACTGAGCTCCTATGGAAATTCGACTGGCGTTCAATACTTCCATAGTCTGCTTAAATCCCTCCTCATCCTCACCCATTCTATTAACGGACGGCACTAAAGTCTGCTCGAAGACAATCTCACCCACAGTGGAAGCCCTAACTCCCATTTTGCCATGAAGTTGATTTACAGAAATCCCGTCCGTATCTGATTCCACGATTAAAGCCTCTATTCCCCTATGTTTTTTAGTGGGATCTGACGTGGCCAAGGTCACGAATACAGAGGCCTCAGGAGCGTTACTAATCCATGTCTTCACACCATCCAGCACATAATGGCCATTTGATTTAATAGCGGAAGTCTTGATGGCGGCAGCATCGCTACCTGCTGCTGGTTCTGACAAGGCAAACGCCCCCACTTTTTTGCCGGACGCAAGATCAGGTAAATATTTGCCCTTTTGTTCTTCGCTCCCAAACATATTTATAAATTGAGTACATAAGGAGAGATGCGCTATGTATATAACCGAAGTTGCGGCACATCCTTTGGCTATTTCTTCCGCTGCAATAGCCAACTGCCTCGTTGTTCCTCCACAACCACCATATTCCTCAGGTATTGTTAAGCCAAACAGACCCAAATCAGCAATTCCAGATATGTTATCCCACGGGAACAAGGCACTTTCGTCATAACCAGCCGCCCGAACAGCTAGTTCATTCTTGGAATAATCCGACACTGTATTCTTTAGAAGGATTTCTTCATCATTTAAAAGAAGATCAGCCATTTGTTAGCTCCTATCTCTAGTTAAAATGGGGTAAATTCAGTTTGCTCGCCAAATATATTTCTGAAAACATCAGATATTTCTCCAACCGTAGCGTAAGACTCGACACATTCAATAATTGCCGGCATAGTATTTTGTCCAGACTCCGTGACAATCTTTAATTTTTGTAGTGAATCTTGAACTTTTTCACTATTCCGTTCGGATTTTACTTTGGTCAATCTAGAAAGTTGATTTTGTGTCTCTGAGGAAGGTATTGTCTGTAATTTTTCAATAGGAGGTGTTGGCGACTGATATTGGTTGACTCCCACCACTACCCTATCTTGACTCTCTACTTCTCTCTGGTATTGATAGGCGCTATTATGAATTTCTTCGATCTGAAATCCTTCTTTCAAGGCCTCTACTGCACCACCCATACCATCCATTGAATCTATGTATTTAAATGCCTCTGACTCCAATTGGTCTGTAAGGTGTTCCACATAATAGGACCCTGCCAGAGGATCTACTGATTCTGAAACTCCACTTTCATGGGCTAGTATTTGCTGAGTTCTCAGAGAGATTTGAACTGACTCCTCAGTCGGCAATGCTAGGGCTTCGTCTTTGGAGTTCACATGCAAAGATTGAGTACCGCCCAATACGGCTGCTAATGCCTGCACAGTGGTTCTTATAACATTGTTATCGGGCTGTTGAGCTGTCAATGTAACGCCTGCAGTTTGAGTGTGAAATCGCATCATACAAGAGCGGTCATTTTTAGCACCGAACCTATCTCTCATTATTTTTGCCCACATCCTTCTGGCTGCCCGATATTTGGCAACTTCCTCAAAAAGGTTATTTTGAGCTACAAAGAAAAAAGAGAGTCTACCTGCGAAGGCATCCACATCCAATCCTGAAGATATCGCGGCATCAACATAAGCTATTGCATTTGAGAAAGTAAAAGCTAACTCCTGTACCGCGTTAGCTCCTGCCTCACTCATATGGTATCCACTGATACTTATCGTGTTCCATTTAGGCACGTTTTCACTGCAAAATTGAAAAACATCAGTTATCAACCTCATTGAAGGTTCGGGAGGATAAATATATGTCCCTCTAGCAATATATTCCTTAAGAATATCGTTTTGTATCGTTCCGCTGAGAGATTCCAAAGAAACACCCTGTTTCTTCCCAACAGCAATATATAACGCAAGCAGTATGGAGGCGGTCGAGTTTATTGTCATTGAGGTACTAACTTTATCTAACGGAATACCCTCAAAGAGAATTTCCATATCGGCCAGACTCGAAATAGGTACTCCTGTCCGACCTATTTCACCCGAAGCCATTGGATGGTCTGAGTCGTAGCCAGTTTGAGTTGGTAAATCAAACGCCACACTTAAGCCAGTCTGGCCTTGATCTAGCAGATAGCGGTACCTTCTGTTAGATTCTTCCGGAGATGCCAACCCTGCATATTGCCGCATTGTCCAAAAGCGACCTCTATACATGTTTGGTTGAACACCACGGGTAAAGGGATATTCGCCTGGAAATTCATCATCTTGCTGATCCGACTGAATTTTTGGTTGACGAGTATAAATTGTTTCTATCGGTATTCCAGATGTGGTTTCAAAAGAATCTTTCCTTTCACCAAACCGCTCTTTCAAGGGATTCAGAGTTGAATCTTCCCAATCCTCTATTGTTCTTTTCGCCATACGTGAATTCTCCAAAACGATAAAAATATTTCTAATACGAGTTTATTGGGTTACAAAAATCAGTGTCAAACCATCCAACACAGTGTAATGTTGCATTAATACTAAGTTTTAATTGACACTGAGTTTATATCAAACCTAGAATCTCGGGAAAGGGAAGCTTCGACAAAGGATCACGACCTCTTGGAAGAAAGACTCGTTTCAGGCAATAATCAGGAAGAGGATCATTCCCTTGACACAAACTTACGCCCGAGGAATTTATCTTCTTATGTCGGGCAAGACAGTATAAAAAACACGCTTTCCATATCCATCACAGCGGCTAAACAACGAGATGAACCTCTGGACCATCTTTTATTTTACGGTCCTCCAGGACTAGGAAAAACAACCTTATCCAACATAGTTGCTACTGAAATGGAAGTCAGAATAAAAACTACGTCTGGGCCAGCAATTGAAAGAGCTGGAGATATGGTGGCAATTTTGAGTCAACTTCAAAAGGACGACATCCTATTCATTGACGAAATACATCGCCTAAGCAGAGTTGTTGAAGAAGTCTTGTATCCTGCGATGGAAGATTTCTTTGTGACCTGGGTAATTGACAAAGGGCTGAAAGCCAGAAGTATGAACCTGTCGCTAAAACCTTTCACTCTAATTGGCGCCACAACTCGATATGGAATGATCAGTTCACCGCTAAGAGACAGATTCGGGTCTATACATAGGCTAGATTTCTACACGGCACAGGACATGGAACAAATTCTTTTAAGGTCGGCAAGAATACTAGATGTTGCTTACAGTCCTGATGGACTACATGAAATAGCCAAACGTTCTAGAGGAACACCAAGGGTTGGCAATAGGCTGCTGCGACGAGTAAGGGATTACGCACAGGTTGTGGCCGATAACATCATAACAAAAGATGTTGCCCTCAAGGCTCTGTCTGATTTGAAAATTGATGAATTAGGACTCGATGGTGTTGATGTTAACGTGGTGAAATGTATAATCGAAAAATTCGACGGTGGACCTGTTGGAATTGACACTATTGCCGCTTCAATCAACGAAGAATCCGAAACAATTGAAGATGTGTATGAGCCATACTTAATTCAAATGGGATTCCTAGATCGCACGCAACGGGGTAGAGTCGCAACTAGAAGAGCTTATGAGCATTTGGGATATGAATACAACCAGTCATCATCGAATCAACTTCAGTCACGAATGGAATTTTAATTATATTCCTGATCTGGTTTTTTCCGAGCCTCTCTTAGTTCTCCATTTTGCAAGTATGATTACAAATAAGACAGAGGCAATAACTCCGACTCCCGCAAGTAATGTAAGAGCCTCAAATTGTTCCTCGACAAAAGCTTGAACATCCTCGCCGAAAATAAATATCACAACTCCCAGACTAAGGAACCTCAGTCCCCTTCCAATAATTGATGCGATGAGAAACCGCTTCATATCTAGCTTCAATACACCAGCCAAAATTGTGAAAATTTTGTATGGTATCGGCGTTACGGCAGCTACCAAAACCGCCCAAACACCATATTTATCAAAGAGTGATTCAGCTGACCGTATTCTACCTTCTGAGACAAATTTACTAAGTATAGGCCTTCCAAATTGAGCTCCGAGCCAGTGCCCTACAACAGCACCTGTTACAGAGGCCACAGTACATAAAACCCCAAGCCAAATTGCCAAATTGGGCTGCAATATTCCCATAGGGATAAGTAAAGGATCAGGGGGAATCGGTGATATGGTTGATTCCAAGAAGGCAGTCACAAACAGTATTAGAAATGCCCAATCGGTTTCGGCAAATTCTCTAATCCAATTGGATAGTTCCTGGAGAATCTCAAACATAGCTGTCTAGGTGATCCCTGCCCTCAATAAGACCTCTTTAATATTATTGACGTCAGCATGTCTAATACCGCGATCAATTTCATCCACAACCGAGGTAATAGCCGTATTGATCGGCGTTGGTATGCCGACAGATGCACCTTGGTCGGAAATATACCCATTCATCAATGTGACCTCAGTTTTTCTTCCTTTGCTAACATCCTGAGCCATAGAAGATTTCCAGTCATTAGCATTTGGATTAGGTAGGAATTTCTCATCTAATTCCTCGAAAACATCGCCTTCATCAGCCCGAGCCCACACATCAGCGGTAACTCCTTTAATAGGTTCAACATCAAAATTTTGAGCTAGAGCAACTTGACAAGATTCTTTTGAAATCTCGATTTGTAACCTTCTCGCGTCCGGAATTTCTGCGGCACCATTCGAGCCAAGGCCAGTCATAGCTGTAATCGGATTGGAAGATGCGTTAGTGGTCAACTTTGACCAGCGTTCTCCCCATATATTTGAAGTGGCTCTTGAGCCGTCTATACAAGAGAGCAGTTCAGCTATTTCTTCGGCTCTCGGGGTAATTCGCCCATGGAGCTCTCCAACCCTAAATACGTCGTGGCCTCTGTCCCTCCCTGGTTGGCCGCCTCGATTGACGTGAGCTGGTTCCCACAGTCCTACCGTTATCCCCGACATTACACAAGGTATTTCTCTTTCAAACCCGACTATAGATGCTAATGTCAGATCATTCATACAATTCTGATTACTTACAAGTACCCCATTTGGTGATAGCAAAGTTTTAGCGAAGTGCGCAGCCCAAATAGTGTCGTAAGATTTCATGGCAAAAAATATAATGTCGTACTTTTCCTTAAGCTGGGAAGCATCATAAAAATGATATGCTTGTACAGGGACATTGAAAGGTCCTTGAGACCCAGAAACATCAATTCCATTGGAATTCATTTTCTCTACATGCTCGCCCCACATGTCTATAAGTACAATATCGTGTCCTTCTCTGGTGAGAAAAGCCCCAATATAACTACCAGCCGCTCCGGCCCCTACAACAGCCATTTTTTTACCCATGTGTTTACCTCACAATTCTATTCAGATATTTCTACTTCCACTTGATGCTCACTGACCTCATACGACACCTTAGCAGCATAGGTTTTCGTTTCGGGATTTTGAACAGACAATAGCCGCCCACAGTCATCAACAACATCGACCAGCATACCATCTACTTTAAATTTTAAGGGTGAACCTTCCTTGTTAAGAAATGAGGCTAGCAATCTTTCTTGCTCTCTCAGAAATTCCACAGCTTTTGGTTGGTCAACTATTTCAAACCTGATGGTGGATCCTGGTAGCAATTGTGCCAATTTACTCCTATCTGCAGTAATCACGGTCGCTATCTTGGTGTATCCCCCGGTCGTACCTCTATCAGCAAGTAATATTATTGGCTTACCGTCGCCAGGCACCTGAATCACGCCAAAGGCATTTCCATCTGAAATCACGTCAGGTCCAGTCAAATGCTCCAATATAGGTCCATCTAAACGACAACCCATGCGGTCTGAATTAGAGGTCACTTGATAGGAACTAGAAGTGAGAGTTTGCATTGCTGTCTCAGAAAACCTATCGTGCTGGGGTCCCTCAATTATCCTAATAACTTCATTCTCATCATAATTGGGAGGGTTTTCTAGTGACAGACCACCTTCAAAGCCTTCAAGGCCTGTACCCGTAGCTATAACATCTCCATCTCGTAAAGCCCTACCTTCATGACCGCCGAATTTCCCGGCTAAATATGTTGAGTAGCTGCCCATCACTAATTCTGTTCCCGCTCCTGCAACTCCTCCTGCTAGCGCTAAATACGAACGAAGGCCGTTACCGGTCGGACCAGAAAAAGTCAGGATTGAACCTGAAGATACTTCCAAGGTTTCCCACAAATTAACTTTGTTGCCATTTAATACCGGACCTAAATCCGCTCCAGTTATAGCAATGAATGTATCTTCCAAAAATTTGATCTCTGGTCCAAATAAAACTGATTCTAGCGCAGGTGTATTCTCTGCATTACCAACAAGCAGATTTGCACATCTGAACGCAAAATTATCTAAAGCCCCCGATTCAGGAACGCCCAATTCCTGATACCCAGTTCTACCAGCATCTTGAATAGTAGTTAGTGTTCCTGGCTTAGCAATTTCAATCACTGGACTCCAACCTCAAAGATGCCTTGTGCGGATTTTTCTAAAATTTCTGTATATTCATCATCAGATCCTATAGGAACAAACCTTATGTAATCGCCAGGAGTTACTAACGATGGATTGGCCCTACTGGGATCAAACATTGTGACAGGTGTTCTACCAATTAATCTCCAACCTCCTGGGCTGGCCACAGGGTATACGCCCGTTTGAGAATCCGCGATTGCAACGGTTCCTTGAGGAACACTCACCCTAGGGGTCTCCAATCTGGGACAATGTATTTTTGAATCCAACCCTCCCAAATATGGAAATCCTGGACTAAACCCTAGGGCGTACACCAGGTAATCCACCTTCGAGTGAGTCTCAATCACTTCCTCAGTTGACAACCCTGTCAATTCAGATACGGATTCGAGGTCAGGTCCATATTCCGAACCATACAAAGTCGGTATCAAAACTGTTCTTGAATCCGTGTTTTCTGAGTTTAGATCATCATTCCAAATCCCCTGAACACATTCAATCAAACCTTCCATGGAAAATATTATCGGATCGAAATGAACAACGAAGGAACTGTATGTGGGTACTATTTCCTTGATACCTGGCCAGTCCGCTAACTTTATGAGTGAAATAATGTCATGTATCTTTTTATTGATTTCATAGGAAATTGAATCTCCTACAGTTACCATCAGGGCAGAATCTCCCATGGCAGCGAATTGTGGCTGTTCATTTAGCAAAGTTTCATTCATTAGATCTCCTCACCTAGGTTCTACTAAACAATATCACCCAGTTGTTTAACTTGGACTCCGGCGGCCTGAAATTCTTGTTTTAGAGTTTTTGCCATATCTACCGCGCCGGGAGTATCTCCATGAAGGCAAATTGAGTCTGCTTCCACCTCTACAATGTCCCCTTCAACCGAAAGGATTTTGCCTTCAGTTACCATCCGTAAACTTCTTTCAACCACCTCATTCGTATCATGAATTACAGAACCTTCTTTTGACCTAGAAACTAAAGTTCCGTCGCTATGAACAGCTCTATCGGCGAATACCTCTCTCGCGACCCTCATCCCCAATTCATTAGCGACCTTTATCCACGTAGACCCTGCTAGAGCTAGCAAAATGATATCTGAATCGACTTCAAGAACAGCTTCACAAATTGACTTACCCAAATCTGCATCATCAACAGCCTGGTTGTACATTGCCCCATGAGGTTTTACATGCTGCAGGTTCCGATTCGATGTAAACGCCTTTAATGCGCCTGCCTGGTAGACAACATCATTACGAACCTGCTCAGGAGTGGCATTCATATTTCTTCGTCCAAATCCATTCAAGTCCGGGTAGCTGGGATGAGCACCAACCGCTACACCATGTTGTTCAGCGAGTTCGACTGTCTTACGCATCCACATTGGGTCACCAGCATGGAACCCACAGGCGATATTAGCAGAAGAAATATATTTTATAACCTCTTCATCAAACCCCATTTTGTACATGCCAAAACTTTCACCCATGTCACAATTAAAGTCGATTTCTGAAGCCATTATTACTTTCCTTTAACCAACCAAAGTGGTGGTCACATTTTGCTTTTCTTACCACTACGGTTTCACAACACTACCATCAGCTCTACGCACTGTGTCCCAAGCGCCTCCATAAGCCCTATCCTTAAATGGGAATTTTGCCGCAAGAGACTCGTCAATATCAATACCCAGACCAGGGGATTCATTTGGCCACATGTACCCGTCTTTCACTTCTGGACATCCTGGAAACACTTCTTTGGTATTCTCTCCAAATATTGCATATTCTTGGATTCCGAAGTTAATAGTATTGAGGTCTAACATCAGATTAGCAGCATGACCAATCGGAGAAGTGTCTCCTGGCCCATGCCAGGCAGTCCTAACATTGAAGGCCTCACACAAAGCTGCTAATTTCCGGGCTGGGGTAATTCCACCAATTTGTGAAATATGAATTCTCAAAAAATCTAACAACCTGTCTTTAATCATTGGGATAACTTCATGGAGGTTGTTATAAAGTTCTCCCATAGCGATAGGGGTACTCGTCTGTTGCCTCACCAATCTGAAGTAGTCATTATCTTCTGGAGAAAACAAATCTTCCAGGAAAAAAAGTTTGTACGGTTCAACTTCTTTCGCAAATCCGACTCCTTGAATGGGGGGTACCCGTTCATGAACATCATGAAGTAATTCCACCTCCCAGCCAACTTTTGATCTTATGTGCTCGAAAAGTCCTAAAGCCGATTTTATATAAGGTCCAGGTTCAAATATACCCCCAGGGTGAGCATGTAATTTACCTGGTATCGGCTCAAACATCCTGTCGGTTCCCAATCTTGGACCAGATTTTGGGGAAGTAGTTTCCCCAAAAGATCCCTTATTGCCGTATGTGACATATCCGGGGGTAACAACCTGCACACGAATATGGTGAAACCCTTCTTCCATATACATATGTACATCATCCTCAACTTCCTGATATTCAGTACCATTGGCGTGTACATAAACCGCCGCGGAACTTCTGGCCTTTCCTCCAAGCAGATCATAAACAGGCATTCCGGCTAATTTACCTTTAATATCCCACAAAGCTTGATCGATCCCACTCAATGCGTTATTTAATACCGGTCCATTTCGCCAATACGATGAAACATAAGAAGATTGCCATATGTCCTCTATATCAGCAGGGTCTTTCCCGATCAGAAATGGTTTTAGATAATCTTCAACGGCAGCCATAACGGGAGTCGGTCTCTGAGTAAAAGTAGCGCACCCTACCCCATAAATCTCTGGTTCATTAGTTTCAATTTTTACTATCACCAATCGAATATTGTCAGGTTCAGTAAAAATTGTCCGGACATCTCTAATTGTCAGATTACTCATAAATATCTCGACGAAAAAAATAGGGTCATATTGGAGCGGCAGATGGGATTCGAACCCACGGCCCTTTGCTTGGGAAGCAAATGCTCTACCCCTGAGCTACTGCCGCCTGAAAACCCATTATAGGACAAATTTAGCTACGAAATCCAGTGATTCTTTCTAGGACCGAGTCGCTAATAATAAATGAAACCATCTGTCATAAAAATGTCGAAAAGTTCCTATCCCATTTAACAAAGGCTGTTTAAATCTGACATGAATCCACATCAGTAGCTCGATCAGTTAGAATTACGGTTAATCAAAAGTCATCTAACAATTTAGATCGGAGAATAATTATGGCACTGAAGCCTTTGATACTTGAGATGGGTACAGGAATTGATTTACATGGTCAAAACGCAACTGAGGCCGCGAGAAGGGCTGTCTGGAACGCGGTGCATCAGAGTAGCATCATGGGGTTGGGATTGTTTGGTCCTGACACTTCAAAAAACATGGTAGTTGAAGTTACGATTGCAATAACTCGGCCAGATGAAGTGGATGAAGATGTAGTCTTGGCGGTATTGCCTCACGGAACGGGCAAACTCAAAGTTATACAGGGTGGTATGGAAATTGAAGGAAGAGAAGGGTCCGGCGATTTTACATTGATAGCTAATGCTGCCGTAATTGCTAAACTCGACCTTTAGACTAAATTATTTTTTTTAGGAGTTTTTTTATAAAATGACATCAAAACACGATACTGAATGCCAAGTTGTTAAAAAGGGTAACTTGGAAGTTGAAATATCATCAGGTCAAATGACCAGGCTCGCAGGGGTATCACAGGGACTCGTAGGAGCTGAAGGAATACACCTTGCTGTAGCCACAGTTCCACCTGGATGTGCCTCCAGCCCCCATCACCACGTGAACTGTGAGTCAGCGATATACGTGTCGAAAGGAAAAGGTAGGTTTCTGACCGGACCAACTTTGGGAACTACCTTGGAAATTGAAACCGGTGACTTCTTGTATGTACCACAAAACTCTATACACCAGCCCATCAATGACAGTTTGACAGAACCTCTGGAATTGATCGTAGCGAGAAACACTCCAGTGGAAATAGTAGAAGAGTACATCCTGTAAAGGTAGTGCCTTTACAGTAATTAATTGGACTTAAGTTCATTACGAAGTTGGTTTGCCATTTTCTCAAGATGGGCTAATTGCTTCTGCTTCTCTTCTGACCAAGTCGAAGAATCTGACTTAGTCATCAAGATTAGGTCGTCTACCGCAGCGAGTAAATGTATGGTGGCCAATTTGGTTTGACCTGAATTCACCGCTTCTAGGGGTTCGCTATCACAATCGGTGCATAAGGCATATTTGGAGAATTTACCCCGCCTACATATCGGGCATTCATCAATTTCTCCTGTTTGAACCCATTCAAAATGGTCTCCACAAAACGTATGAACTGGGGATATATTTTCGAAACAATCCCAAAATTTGCACTGATTATTCAAAAGAGACCTTTAACTTTTACAGATCGATATAACGGGAATGTATAATAACAAGCTGACGCTGAACTTAGCTAATGAGTTTTTATGGCCACAGGCCACTTCCTCTAAGCTGAATTCTAAGAAATGGGCCTGTAGCTCAGGCGGTTAGAGCGCAGTCCTGATAAGACTGAGGTCCCTGGTTCGAGTCCAGGCAGGCCCACCATTTCATCTAGTCACATCACCAATCCCTATACAGGAAGGCTAAAAATGGCTCGAGTTCCATACATAACGCGAGAAGATTTGAAAGAATCTCATCAAGGCATCTATGACAATATAGCTAAGACGAGAGGGAAGGTGTCGAACGTTTTCTCAGCCCTTTTAAATAATCCCGATGCGACGAAAGCTGTGACAACCGTCGGTGAATACATTCGTTATAACTCGCCCCTGGACCCAATTATCAGAGAAACCGCTATTCTCACAACCGCTCATGAGATGAAAAACTCATACGAATGGGCTCAACATGAACCAGTCGCAAGACAAGTCGGGGTAAGAGAGGAGGTTATCGAGTCGATACTTTCTGGTAAAGGACCTATGGGACTGCCAGCAAAGGAAGGAATCTTTATTCAATCTGCCAAAGAGCTGGTGAAAACAGGAACAGTAACGGATCGAACTTATCAAGCACTAGACCATCTTCTGGGTACTCAGCTAACAATAGATTTTGTGGTCACTGTCGGGTATTACTCAATGCTTTCCAGACTTATACATTCATTGGGCGTGGATTTTGACGAAGATCTCCAATTGAACGATAAATTTCAAACAGATTAATTCATGTGCGAAATATCCGATATTATTCCATCATGAAAATCACATCTGTAGAAATATCAGTATTTGAACTTCCTATGTACCCAGCAGTCACCCAGGTTGTGCCAGTTGGTGATCCGGCCGACTTGAGATGGCAGCAGGCTTTCCCAAAAGGCGGTCCGGTCCCAATTCAGGTTATTCAGGTAATGACCGATGAGGACATCAATGGAATATGCACTGTGGGAGACTGGAGATATACAGAACTTACATGGAGACAAATAGCCCAATTAAGGGAGTTAGTGATCGGAGAAAATCCTCTGGAAAGAAATTTATTGCTATCTAAACTTAAAACTGTGAGTAGATTCTTTGAACCCGGATGGTATGGTGGATTCGACAATTGCCTCTGGGACATCGAGGGAAAGGTCAAAAACTTACCAGTCTCGGAATTGCTGGGCGGTTCGAAAAGCAGAATACAAGCCTATTACAACACTGCAGGAACTACCCCAGAAGAATTAATCCGTGACGGAGAAAAAGGAATTGCAGCTGGATTTACCGTTTTAAAAGACCATCTTCCCTTCGGTGCCAATAAGAATATAGAAACTTTCCAAGAATTTAGAAAAGTTTTTGGAGACAGCATTGGATTAATGCATGATGCCGCTCTTGTTAATTACACTTTTGATGAAGCTGTCAGGATTGGTAAGGAGTTAGAAGACTTAAATTTCATATGGCTTGAAGAACCCCTGACTGACAGACACCACGAAGACTATGTGAATTTATGTAAGCAACTCGAAATACCTATTGCTGGAGCTGAGACTCTAATGAACGAGCCAGAAATTAGTGAACTCTGGCTCAAATCAGGGGCAATAGACATTCTTAGAGTGAATGGCCGACACGGAACTACTCCAATTTTGAATGCATCCAAATTGGCGGCACAGATGAATACCACCGTCGAACCAAATGCCTATGGCCCACTTTTTGGAATAGTCCATGCCCATATTGATTGCGGAATCTCTAACATTGACTGGTTTGAGAATGCTCCTCCTCCAAACGGTGCGCAAATGGGAGAAGAGATTGGTTTACTCAACCCAATTAGACCTGAATCCGGTTGGGTGACTCCTCCGTCAGGACCTGGGTGGGGCTCAGAATGGGATTGGGATCTATTTAAAAAGAAGCGAGTGGCCGTCCTTTAGGGAAAGCTCGTTTTTCCTCGTTTGAATTCTCAATCAATTCTTCCATCAGACCATTTCGGGAATGACACACACAGAATTTTGATTTATTTATAATGGCTCCATGAAACGGACAGCTTATTTTTCGATAGTTCTATTCTTCTCAGTGATGGTTTCTGCATGTACAGAAATAAATGAAACAGAACGTGCACCTACAGTCGAAAGAAAGGTAGTGGAGACACAGGCATCTGGAAAAAGCGTTTCTCGAGTTACTCCTATTCCGAGTAAACCCACAAACCAAACACCAAGAGAAACCTCAAGGGTTCTACCCGACTATTCCGGGTTAAATGACCCTCAAGTCGAACAGCAGTTTATGTCTTTTGAAGCCCAACTGGATTATCCGATCTCCAATCCGAAGTCAGTAGACGAATGGATTGATATGATTAGCCATGATAGCAACTCACTTTTCTTGCCGGAGTTACCTGATTGCAGGGGAAGCAAGGTTCGTAAATGTTTTGACGAACTGATGCCATTAGTTGAAAGGTACCAATTCGGGCCAGGTGGGACTTTTGCAACGAAAATACCTCCTTCTGACGCCTGCACCATAATGAATTATGCGTATGGTATTGTGAAAATTTATGGCGAACCACAAAATGAAGAATATCCTGAAATAAATTCCAATTTCGAAACGATGGTCAGATTCAACTTTATTAATGAAGGAGAGCGCGATCGTTTTCGCTGGGCCTTTTCCCACAGAAATCATTGGGACTATTTAGTTCACTGTGTAACACCAAGAGAAACCTCAAGGGTTCTACCCGACTATTCCGGGTTAAATGACCCTCAAGTCGAACAGCAGTTTATGTCTTTTGAAGCCCAACTGGATTATCCGATCTCCAATCCGAAGTCAGTAGACGAATGGATTGATATGATTAGCCATGATAGCAACTCACTTTTCTTGCCGGAGTTACCTGATTGCAGGGGAAGCAAGGTTCGTAAATGTTTTGACGAACTGATGCCATTAGTTGAAAGGTACCAATTCGGGCCAGGTGGGACTTTTGCAACGAAAATACCTCCTTCTGACGCCTGCACCATAATGAATTATGCGTATGGTATTGTGAAAATTTATGGCGAACCACAAAATGAAGAATATCCTGAAATAAATTCCAATTTCGAAACGATGGTCAGATTCAACTTTATTAATGAAGATGAACTGATAAATTTTCGTGGGGCCTTTCACCACAGAAATCATTGGGACTATTCACCATATTGTCTTTAGATGCCAGATAATGTTGAAAAGACCATTCCCTTTTTCCCTTCACCTCTCAACTATGATTAACCATTGTCCACATAAATTTTAATTTTCTAAAAGAATTCGGTATACGGCTCTGAATCTACCGGTGTGTACTCTGAAGGAGGAAATTCCTTCAAAGCCTCTTCATCTATGTCTGTACCCCAACCCGGACCAACTGGAGGAGTGGCAAACCCATCATAAATAGGAATTCGGTTAGTTAAAACAGCCTTATACCGATCCAAAAAGCTTACAAATATCTCCTGCTTGAAACAATTAGGAATATTCATATCCAAATGCAAACTGGCGGCCGTAGATATTGGTCCATTTGAATTATGGGGCGCTACATTTACATATTGCGTTTCCGCGGCTGAAGCGATTTTTCTCAACTCTGAAATCCCACCTGCGTGGCATATATCCGGCTGAATTATCGAAATCGATTTTTCGTCCAATAATGGCTGAAAATCCCATCGATTGTACAACTGCTCACCTGTCGACACAGGGATCCGAACTTTCCTTGCAAATTCTCCCATCAATTTAGGGTTATCAAACTGTATAGGTTCCTCAATCCAAGAGACCTTGTATGGAATAAGTTCTTCAGCAACTTGCAACGCACTCCAAAAATCCAACCGGGCTCTTACATCAATTCCAATCTGCACATAAGGCCCAACCGCCTCCCGCACAGCAGCGATCAATTCAACACCTGTTTTGATCCTTTCCGGGGTTGTTACATATTCACCTTTAAATGGGTAAAACTTGAGGCATGGAAACCCTGACTCCACAGTTTTCACTGCCGCTTCTGCGTGTTCGTGTGGGGTAACTGCATCCTCAAACCATCCATTTGCATAAACTGGAATAGCATCTCTAACTTTTCCACCAAGCAATTCATATACTGGTACCCCAAGGGCTTTACCTTTCAAATCCCATAGGGCTAAATCAATTGCACTGATAGCACTCATTGTCACTGCCCCACCAGTCCAAGTCACTCGCCTATATAAAGAAGTCCAAATATATTCAATTGCAAAAGGATCTTTCCCAATCAAGAATTTCGAAAAATCTTCAATCTCCGCCATTAGACCCAGATCTTTGTACTGAAGGCTTCCTTCACCTACACCATGAATGCCTGTGTCGGTATATATTTTAATAAACAACCAATTATTAGTATCTGATTTGTGGGGCGTTGCAGACATGCGAAATGTTTTAATTTCCGTAATTTTCAATTATCGTACTCCTATAAAATGAATATAGTGTGAATTTAGGCTTTTATAACATTTAGTTGGCTCTAAGTCATATTTAGTGGATGGTTAAACAGCGCTTAGATGCAGAAAGTTTCAGAAATAAGTGAATTTGCTCTTATATCTAGTCTGGAATCAGTTCTAGAAAATAATGTCACACCCCAAAAAGATAGCAAAATCGAGCTGTCCATAGGGGATGATGCCGCTGTTATAGGTAATTTCGACAATTTACAGGTAGTCACAACTGACGCAATGGTGGACAAGGTGCATTTCGTCGTTGATCAGGTTGATATGCGGAACCTCGGCTGGAAGGCCCTCGCTGTAAATTACAGCGATATCGCTTCCATGGGATGCAAACCAGTATATTCAGTTGTTACGTTAGGTTTAAGACCAGATATATTAGTGGAGCAGCTTGAACATTTATATTTAGGTTTTTCAGATCTTTTGAACATCTACGGCGGCGAGTTGGTCGGTGGCGACATAGTGAGGTCGGAAACATTTTTCATTTCCGTTACGGTAGTAGGGTCCACTGATAAACCTCAAACTATGCAAAGAAAAACGGCGGTTCCTGGAGATGTTATCGCAGTAACGGGTGAACTGGGATCATCAGACGCTGGATTAAAATTGCTTTTGAATAGTGAGTTACCAAAGTCATCACATTTCTACGAGGCACATTACCTACCAAAACCTCGTATACCGGAAGGCATTAGCCTACTAGATATGGGCATAAAGACAGGAATGGACATTAGTGATGGGCTAGTTAATGACCTCAAGAAGATATGCCTAGCTAGCAAGGTAAATGCCACCATAAATATAGATGACATCCCAGTGCACAAAGATTTAAAAAAACACTTCCCTAATGAGTACAAGGAAATGGCTATAAGCGGCGGAGAAGACTACGAACTCCTAATTACGGGACATGAGTCACTAATCAAATACATATCAGATTCAACCGAAATAGATCTTCACATAATTGGGGAAATCGAAATCGGTTCAGGTGTTGTAAATGCGGTGGATGGAACCGGAGCAAAAGTACCCCTCAAGACAGGCGGTTGGGATCATTTTACGGAGAATTAAGTTTGGAAAAAGTTACTCTCGATATAACAGGTGAAGGATCATTAAGAGCAACTGAGATAATTTCGGATCTTCGAATTGTGGCGGAGACATTTTATGGGCCAATGAAGATGGTCGGGTTTTGGGATTATAGAAAAGACATGCATTTGTGCCCTCATATGGAACGCAGGCAGGATTGCCCACACGCTCTTGAGAAATCTGACCCAAATTTTCTCAGTTACACAAGCACCCTAGAAAGAGAACGTCATTGCAATCTTGCTGTATCATTCCCGCATGCAGAAATAACACTTTATCTTTCATGAATAGAAACCTGCATGAATAGAAACCTGAGAGGTGTCATATGCCAACAAATGCTTCAAGACCTTCACTAAAACCATACGGAGTCTACCCTGTTCACGATATTCTGATAAAAGCATCGCTAAAGGTCCCTGATAAAACAGCAATAATTGATGGTGATAATAGCTACACATTCTCTGAATTGGACGAATATAGTGCACAATTTTCGGGAGCGTTGAAAACATTGGGAGTCTCCAAAGGTGATCGGGTTGGAATACTGGCCCCCAACTGCGCTGAATTTGTCATAGCATTCCACGGAATAAGCCGATCAGGAGCGGTAGTTTCTACAGTAAATTCGGGATATCGGGAAAGGGAAATTGCACACCAAGTAGAGGATAGTGGGTGCAAGATTTTGGTGGTTCATGAATCGCTAAGTGAAATCCTAGATGAGGCCCAAAAGCTGATCAAAAATGAAGTCAAATCAATTGTCATAGCATCCAATAGAGCTACACCCGAATCATTTTGGGAATTACTGGGGCAATCTGAAGCATATACCGAAACCGGTATAGACCCCGAAAATGATTTGGCAGCCCTTCCGTATTCATCAGGTACGACGGGCCTTAGCAAAGGAGTGATGCTGTCTCATTTCAATGTGGTAAGCAATGTGGAACAGATCCTGGGCCTTTCCGGCGGGGCATCTATGGCGGAGGACGACGTGATTCTGGTACACCTTCCGCTATTTCATATATATGGCATGAATGTCTTGATGAATCCCTGTATAGCTGCTGGTTCCACTCAAGTAATGATGGGGCGATTCGATATGGAAGAGTTTTTGTCATTAATTGAATCTCATCGAGTGACAAAACTTTTCACGGTACCTCCAGTAGGATTAGGATTAAGTCAGTATCCAGGGGTGGCAACGAGAGACTTGTCATGCATCAAGTTTGCCATGTTTGGGGCAGCTCCACTTTCTTCAGAATTACAATTAAGAATATCTGAAGTTTTGAATTGTCCTGTTATTCAAGGATATGGGATGACAGAGTCATCTCCGGTAACGAATATCGATTTCACAGAACCGGATCTCATTAAGGCAGGGTCAATTGGACCAGCCGTATCAGATACTGAAGAAAAAATAGTAGATGTTGAAGATCCTACTAAGGAATTAAACAGCGGAGAGGTGGGAGAGTTGGTAATCAGGGGTCCTCAGGTAATGAAAGGATATTTCAACAATCCCAAAGCCACAGAGGAAACTGTTACATCAGATGGATGGCTTCACACTGGTGACATAGGCAAAATGGATGAGGAAGGCTATGTTTGGGTTCTTGATAGAAAAAAAGAACTGATCAAATACAAAGGTTTTCAAGTACCTCCGGCCGAGCTAGAAGGCTTACTAATAGAGCATCCAGAAATATCTGACGCGGCCGTGATTGGAAAACCAGATGAAGAATCCGGGGAGATCCCCAAGGCATTTGTAGTCAAAACAGAAGGAAGTAGTATTTCTGCAGATGCGGTTATGTCATTCGTATCATCAAAGGTATCAACCTTTAAGCATGTGAGAGAAGTGGAATTTATCGATGCAATCCCTAAGAATGCGTCCGGTAAGATTTTGAGACGGGTATTAAAAGATCAACAGGGGTAGTGAAACACTAAAACTTGGTGCCATATGTGTTACAGGTGTCGAAAGACACTCCTTCTAGAACAGCACCTGTCAGGTCAGCCATAGCTAAATTAGATCCTGAGAGATTGGCTCCCACAAGAGATGCTCCAGAAAGGTTGCTCCTCCTTAAATCACTGCCAGTTAAATTGGCCCGTGCAAGTAATGCTCCCGAAATATTTGCCTCAAGTAATCCAATGGATTGCATATCAGCATCACTAAAATCAGAATCTTTAAGTATTGCCCAGCGGAGATCGGCCTTTGTAAGATTAGCTTGTTTTAGGGAAGCTGATGACATATCTGCAGCTCCCATATTTGAGTGGCTTAAGTTAGCTGCATCTAAAATCGCGCCAGTTAAGTCTGTATATCTCATATCACATGAACTCATATCCGCGTCGGAAAAATCTATACCTGACAAATTGGTTTCAGAAAGGTCAGAACCAGTCAGGGAACTACCAGAAGCTAATATAATTTCTACTTGAGCTCTGTTTAATTTTTGCATACCTGAGCACCCACTTATCTTTAAAACGTCTAGTTAAGAACTCTAACTAAGGTGTATTTTATTTGGATTGAGTTAACTAGGTATAAACACCCGTGACTAAATCACTTCTATGTAATCTAATATTACATGGGAATTTAATAATGGTTAAAACATAAGAGGAAAATGCAACTCAGAAGAATTGGTCGATACCAGCTTCTTGAAATAGTAGGTAGAGGTGGACAAGGAACCGTTTATCGTGGTCACGATCCTTCCACTGGTCAGATAGTTGCTGTCAAAATTCTTTCCGAGAATCACAGTGACGGCGATTTCTTAGAAAGGTTCCAACGGGAAGCCTCTATTCTTGCCTCGCTTGATCACCCAAATGTCATCAAGGTTTTTGACCATGGCGAGGAAGAGGGTCGGCACTACATTGTAACCGAATACGTCCCTGAGAATCTGGCTCGCATCATCGATCAAGGTGACCCTTTACCCCTCAGGCGAGCTCTAATCGTAGCCTCACAAATAGCCTCTGCTCTGGCTGTCACACACGATAATGGAATAACTCACAGAGACGTCAAACCTGCAAACGTACTCATGACACACACCGGTGACATAAAGCTAACTGATTTTGGCATAGCTACTGCAGATGTGATGAACACCGTAACTACGCCCGACGTAGCAGTCGGTACGCCACTTTATATGTCACCCGAACAAATTCAAAGTAAGGAGATAGACGGAAGATCAGACATATATTCTCTAGGCTGTCTCTTATATCAAATTCTTACAGGCATCCCCCCGTTTCGAGGGGAGAATCCCTACGACATATTTAGCGCACATATAAATAGTAATTATGAGCCCTTATCCACTGCTATAGAAAACTGCCCAGACGAGCTGGATCAACTTGTAAACAAAGCACTAGAAAAAAACTTAGAAGACAGATTCCAAACAGCAGACGAATTCGTAGACGAGATTCTTGCCGTCGCTAATGAAATTCCCAGCACTGGTGAGCAAACCCTAGAAACTAGGGTAATGCCCAGGACTATAAGATCCATGGCCAGGCGAGATCCTATCTGGAAAAGAAGAAACACGTGGATATCGGCCATTGCGGCTATAGTTGTTGTAGGAATCATAGGATTTGCTGCATCAACCATGATCGGTGGAGGTTCAGCAGTTGGGTTAGCAACGGGTGTAACTGAGACAACTGTTGAACCTCCCGCAGCACAGTTACCGATAGTAGTTCCTGAGGCACCTGTACAAGATTCAAATCTACCAATAGCCGCAAATATATTGTTTACGGAAGGTAGCGATTTGACTTTTGTAACTGCCCAAATCCCAGTGCCTTCCAAGGCAGACGTTGCTCACCTCTTAAAGGTCTCTGCTTCTACAAGAAGCCTGAACGGTAACTCCGCAAAGTTGAATGTTGAAAGTGTCCCCACAGATACATTAACACCACCTAGAGATGTTTTATTCCTAAGATCAATGGCTATAACCATATCAGCTGGTTTAGAAGAGACTGACAACTTACCCGGAATAATAGAATTCCAAATTAAAAAAGATTGGCTAGATACTTCTGGAATTGATTCTGAAGGCATCAGTCTCTATAGGCTTAGAGGCGATTGGGAACTTTTGCCAACAACCTACAAAGGTGGATATTTGGGTGCAGAAGACCTTTTGTTTGAAAGGTTTTCTGCCGAAACTCCTGGATTTTCCATTTTTTCTATAGGAATCGATACATCAAAAGAACAAGATGCCACAGATCAAAGTTCAACACAGCCTCAACCGGAACTACCTTTGCCTTCCCCTACCACAATTAGCCAGGATATGCCTCAAACCTCACAAGATTTACCAGTACCATCTCCGCCTACCACAGATATGCCACAAGATACTAATGTTCTTCCTACATATACACCGAATCCGGTAGGAGAAGAGACATCAGAACCGACAGGTACTCCCAAAAATGCTATTGGCTCTTATGAAGGAGTAAGCTGGGGCTCAGCGGTAGTCCCAGATGGTAATACAGGGGATGGATTCTTCCCTGTAGGAGATGATCTAGTTCTTTACTACACTAATGGAGACCGTGATCTTGGGTATCTGTACAGTGGCTCATCAGGATACCCAGAACCTGCTGTAAGTTTCGGCAGAGTTCCCACCAAGGAGGGATACTGCTCCTATAGTGGTGAGACAGAAGGTGGTATTACAGGTACTTCGCAAGCTAATAATTTGAAGGATATCAACTATCTGAACCAAACAGTTGAATTTATACCGCTGGAATCCAGCAACTGCTACTCAGGAGTCGTACCTTTCACGTTCAATTCTGACGGTGTTCGGTACGGTCTTATTGATCCTCTATCTATTGATGAATCGAAGACTTTATGGGTGAACTGGTGGGTAGGAGAACCAGGTGTAACAGATTTTTCAACGGCACTTTCAATATTTCGACCAGACCCTACCTCGACTCCCGTGCCTACTATGACACCTACACCCACCATAACACACACACCTACACCTACCCTCCCAACTCCTACACTAACTAAGACGCCGACACCGACACCAATCCCAAATGAAACTGTAAAAGACGGCACTCTTATTCAATTGGGAATTGATACAAAGGCCAAGATAGAGTATCCGGGAGACGTTGACGAATGGATATATGTACCTTCTTCTTCAATGGTTGGTAAGGCTGTCAAAATTGTGGTTACTTCTGATTCCAACGACGCAGATGGATATCTTGAATTTGAATCACCGTCAGGGGACCTAATAGCCGACGATGACGACAGTGGGCCAAATCTTAACCCAGTAATAAACTTTGCTGAGATATCTGAAAGTGGAATATACACAATAAGATTCATGCTATTGGATGGAACTACATCAGGGTACGAAATGTATGTAGAGGCAGTGGACCCAGCTTTACCTACTCCTACAATAATTCCGACCCGAACTAGAACAGCGACTCCGACTATATCGCCGACTCCAGCACGAACACCTACGCAAACGCCTACACCGGTGATAACTCCGACCCATACCAGGACACTCACACCTACAGTTACAGCTATACCTAGCCCTACTGCGAGCCCTCAACCTAATTCTGGTGGAGGAGGTTTTAACGAACCTAGTGACAGCAATTACCAAGTTGAAAATTATCACTGTGATGTCACTACTCTCGATCATCCCGTAGTCACCCTTTGTGAGGTTGATGGAATAGTAGCAGCGACAATTGTAAGTGGGCATATAAATCAACTTGGTGATGTAGATCGTTTTTTGATAAATGTAGAGGAGGGGATGCTGATCAGTACCGCAACTGATGTTGATGTAGGTGGGTCTAATCTAGATCCAATGTTAGAAATTTGGAAACTAGGAGGTAGTCGTTTGCATTGGGATCGCTATACTACCACCAACTCAAATCTTGACAACGCAACGATTGCAGGATTCCTGATCGAACAGGGAGGTCCGCATGAAATTGTCATAAAGGCAAGTGATTGGCTCCAGGAGGGTTCAAATGAGTTCACCGGACAATATGATCTCTATATCTCTATAACAGATCCCAATAAAGTTGCATGGCGAAGCAATTCAGAGGACCTAGAAACAGGTGGAGGCTGGCAACATATCAGTTTTGGCACTTCTGTTAACGCTGCTCTTGACAAGCTAGGTGATATAGATGATTACCATTTCGATGGAAATGCTGGTGACACCATAACGGTCACATTCAACAAATTAGAAAGTACCTTTGTTGCACCTCTTTATCCAATGATCCAAATATTCCCTCCGAGTATGAATTGGTATTACAGCAATACAGAGCTTCAAAAAAGTTGGGACCATGAATGTATACGTTATGGAGACTACACAATGTCATCATCAGTGGAGTCGTTGCAATGTACCTTGAAAGAAAGTGGGGCTTACACCCTTAGAATAACAACTTTCAACTGGGAATCCGGTTTCGGACCATACAAGTTCTTGGTTGACCGTGCAGCAGCACCCACAGCTACACCAGTACCTCCTACTGCGACACCGACCCCAGTACCAAACCCTACTCCTATGCCTCCCACTGCAACACCTACGCCAGCTCCAACAAATACGCCTACAGCAAGTAGTGGCGATACCTGGTATGGAACCCATGGAACCGCCGTAATGGCTGAAAGTAGCAATTATGACATCGGGACAGGATCGCGAATGTGGTGGTCTATAGCCGATGGCAAAAGAGGCTATTTCTACTCCGGGCAGGGAGTGAGTGTTGCGAATGTTGTTGCAGGTGGGAAAGGTTGTAATGGAACGCTAACCTCCGACAATGGCTCATACGATGGGTTTGAAAGTTTCTCTCAATTAGGGAACGTGGCAACCTTAACGTATACAAGCGCAACTATAGGAATATGCTCTGAAGACGCTCCTAGTTACCATGGTTCTGATGCTCAGAACGATGGGCTATTGATTTTTAGGCAAAACGACCAATTTGGGGTAATGCGTTTCGTCTCCACCAATAACGGCTCTATGACCATTAAGTGGTGGCTTGGAGCCGAAGGCGAGACTGATTTCAGAACTGCCCCCAATCAATAATCATCCCTTCAAAAACAGGCTAAATTTTTACCCGCCAGAATGCGGACTAATCAATTGTTTTCTTAAACTGTTGCCAAATATTTATGCTATGTTAGAGGCTGTGGAATAAAGGAACAAAGCATGCCTAAATGTGAGAATTGTGGTTATAGCACAGACAAAGAAGGCAAATTTTGTGTCAAGTGTGGAAGTTCTTTTACTCCACAACATTTACCGAATATGGAGTCGGAGATATCTGAACCAAAGGAAGAAAGCCTTCAGGAGACCTTTGGCCAAGGGAATGTCTGTGAAAGTTGCGGACATCAGAATTCTCACGAAAACAATTACTGCACCAGTTGCGGCAAAGATCTCAATATTGTTTCGGAAGTACCATCCAAGGATGAAATCAACACAGAGAACGCCAGTCTGGAGAAAACGCTCTTAGAACTAGAGCATCTTAGGTTTTCACTTTCCCAGATTGAGAATCCCAAAGACTTACTGTCTCGTCAATTCGTTTCAAGGCTGGAATTACGAAAAGCAATATTACTTGAAAACCTTGAAAGGATTATCGAATCTCAACCTGTGGAGAAAAAGGAATCATCGCTTCGATATTTTTTTGATCAGGTAGTAGCGGTGTCCCGCGATCAAGGTAACGAAACGTCTGAGTCAGATCTCTATTCCATTGCTGCCTCACTCGGAATGGACATGCCAGGGAGCGAAGCTCGCACACAGTTAGAAGTTTTTAGTAAATCGACTGCAGCAAAAGATGATGTGTCAAAATTTCACACTTCCTCTAATGTGGTTTCAAGTGGCCAAATTGCCGACGTTCATTACTCCAACGAACGAAAAGGTTACTTTAGTTGGACCGGTCTCTGGACAACCTTATATTCTGAAAATGCGATGTCGTCCTTTTTGGGCTTCGGTATACTCCTCATTACAATCAGTTCTCTGGTGCTACTGGTTAATTATTGGTCTAATGAGGACATGAGATTAGTCCTTATGGGACTTGCTTTTGTCCAAATGGCGGCCTTTATTGGAGCAGGTCACCTAGTAAAAGAACAAGTAGGTCTGCATTTTTCAGGATTGGCTCTCATAACAATAGGATCGGTATGGAGTCTTTTTGCAGCTGGCATCATTACATACCTTCTATTCGACCCTCTCGGCACCGAGCCAAAAATTCCCGGAATAGGATTGGAAATAAACCTCAGCCCTATTGCATGGTTAGTTGTATCTGGTATCGGGACACCTGTCTGGGGAATATTGGCATATAAATATAGAGGCTATGTTTTAGCCCACGGGTTCATAGCACTCAGTGGTATCACAATTTTTCTCGCTATAGCCTCTTTCGGTCAAAATTGGCAGATATGGAAATGGGCTGTCAGCCCTCTTTCTATCTATGCTCTAGCTCTCCTTTATTTAAGGGAATCCATAGATACGTCTGACAGGAGGAGTTTAAAGCATCCACTTGTATGGTCATCCTTTTTCATAGGGTTATTACCCCTTATTATTCTGGGGCTTTCCTATTTGGAAAATCCTAATCAACATAATGGTCCCCTAGCTCTTTGCTTTTTGATCACCGCACTCTCGTCACTAGATGCAATACGGCACACTGGTCTTCGTTGGTTGGAACATTTCTCAGCTCTTATATTGCCTCTTGCAATTGTTCTGGCAGTTCCTGAATTCAACATTAAAGCCGAAACATATATCCCGTTAATTTTGATATCTATCTCTTTAATCTACGGTTTGGTAGGAACCAGAATTAGATTAAGTCCACCTACTCGGGTAGAAGAAAACTGGCCCATTTTAAAGCCTTGGTTTGCAATATCCTTCATATTAATTTTTGCAATTCCGTTGATAGAATCGGCGGCGATATGGAGTAAAACAGTAAGTATGCTGATTGCTACTATATTGACAGCAACACTAGCACAAATGTGGAAAAGACCACCCCTGCCATGGTTACCGATAATCCCTCTTACTTTGACCATGGCATACACCATCAATTTAATGCCAGGTCAAATTTCAGATCTGTTCTCTGTACAGGGAATGTGTTCCCCAGATTCGGGAATTTATCCTTTGGATTGCCTGCAAATCCCGCTTGCACCCGCGATCATGTCTCTCTTTGGATTCATATCATTGGTTTTCCTGTGGTTTGCCAAGACAAAAACGGTTTCCTCTCACCCAATAACACTGTGGTCCATAACATTCACCTTGATTTCAGCCCTGTGGGCTCTTCTATATTCTAGTCCGGGTATCAGTCTAACCTTCATATCTCCAGCCGTCCTAATGGTCGCAGTCATAGTGATTTGCTCACTCTCGATAATTGTTGTTCTCACCTTGACACCCTGGTTCCAGGAAATGTGGACCTCTGCAAAAGTCGAAATAAATAACTACTTGATCACTCGGCCGTCGGAACCTGAGTTTTGCTTTAATTGCGATAACCCTCTAGAAGATAGCGTTCACGTACCCGTAGGTGAAGATATATTTTGCACAAATTGCGGGCACAAGAACCAATTAGCTACACACACCGATGGCGAAAATTGGCAACAAAAATTTGTGAATGCTGCATTATCAATCAAATTTCTCAGGAGTGTTTCTCTATTCTTAATTTTAATAATCCTTCCCATCTGGACAATTGCGATATTGGGGTATGTTGTACAAATTTCACAGACATTCCATGCCTACGCAACTACAGTGTGGTGGGGCTTCACCGCCATATATACATTTGGGCTTGCCAAGTACAAAAAGCCCATCTGGTTATACTCAGGAAGTATCGCAATACATCTAGCTCTCATCACATTAATTAGTCTTCCTACATTGGAACTAAGTACCAATCAAATCGGATTAATAGTTTCAATCTCTTCCCTTTTCTACTTGGGAATCATAGGAGTTTGCTACAAATATCAAGAATGGAGCCATGATTATTCGCCAAAAACAAAGCAATATATATTTTTACCCTTGCTAGTAAGCGCTGGTATTGACGGCATAGTTGGATTAATACTCTCAGGCTGGAATGACTGGGGAAACTGGGAAGGGCTCACAGTAACAATTATCTACTTAGCCATATCGATAACAGTTGCTCAGATTTCAAAATATCGATTCGTACCTTACGCCACTATGGGATTAGTTCTAACCTTCAACATTTTCGTTGTTGGGTTAATCGGGGGAAGCTGGCCTGCAAGGGCCACAGGTTGGGCATTACAAGGTTTGGCATTCTGGTGGATTGCCAAAGGAATCGTGTTTATTTCAAAGGATGGGATTAAATATGACTTAAGTTTATGGGTAAATCCGTTAGAGAACTCTTCGACAAGAACGGCCATATTTGCTGGAGCCTTTGCATTCATAACACTGGCAGCAAAAATACTTGGAATAGGAACATTCGACGCGGACCTGATTGTTCCGACCTCAGTAATCGCGATATTAGGTTTCTTATATCTCGGAAAAGCCATCACCGAAAGGAATGTATTATCTGGTTATTTGGCAGCTGCAGCTCTTCTATTTAGCTGGTATATTCAATTAATTGAACGAGACCTATCACAGATTGAAATACAGCTTTACACAATACCGGCCGGATTATATTTACTGTCCCTAGGTTATTTGGAAAACCGTAGAAAAATCTTAACCTACAAACTGGCTATGGCCTGCAACATACTTGGGGTCATAATATTGGGCGGGTCGGCATTTATACAATCCATAATAGCTTCCAACGGAACGGAACTTATTTTTGTACTATTGGCTGGATTTGAAGGAATGCTTTTAACTATTTGGGGAATCTTTTCCAAATCAAAAATTTCTTTCACAGCAGGAGTCTTAACATTTGTAATCAACATTTTTTATCAGGCCACTTCACTCCTTTCAGGAACTGACGGGGCCATCATCGGGATTATATCGGGATTATTCATAATCACTCTGGTGATCATAATTGAACGAGCCAAAAATCATCTTATCGCAAGAGGCCAAAAATTCTTAGTTTTTGTAAACGATTGGGATTGGTAAAATTGACACTAAAACCAACCCATTATAAAGTCGATAGATATTGTGAATTTTCGAAAAATGGGAGTAGGTATGAAAGTCACAGGCGTAAAAACTTATGTAATTGAAAATGAGCCTGGAGTGCGATCGGGAGGTGGAGGAAGCACTGAGGAATGGTATATAGGTGGGAAGTATTTTCTTATCTTGGAATTATCTACAGATGAAGGTATCGTGGGCATAGGTGAAAAACTTACTGGAAGTTCTTTTACCGGAAAAATGACATGGGAGTCATTCAAATCTCAAATACAGTTGGTACATGAAACTGTCGAAGCTTTTGTAATAGGACAAGATCCTTTCAATGTAGAAAAAATATACTACGATATGTACGCCGGAAGACACGACTACCGATTACCAAGCTTACATTTCGGAATGGTTATTTCTGGGATCGAGATGGCACTATGGGACATAGTCGGCAAAGCCAATAATCAGCCCATATACAATATGTTGGGCGGAAAGTGTTGGGACAAACTCAGAGCGTACGCTTACATGCCTCCAATCCCTGACGGGAAAGCCGAAAATGCCGGGGCAGTGGCAGAGCAATTACTTGAAGAAGGTAATACAGCCTGCAAGTTTGATCCGTTTCGTCCAATCACCGGTGTACCAAGAGATATAACCCTACCTGAAATAACCTACACAGAGAATATTTTCAAAAACATAAGATCAGCTGTAGGGAACGAACTTGAAGTTGGATTGGGTACACATGGGCAACTAACTACCTACAGCGCGATACGGGTGGCAAAGGCTATAGAGCCATACCAACCGTTTTGGTTTGAAGAGCCAGTTTCACCCGAAAATATTGATGAAATGGCCAGGGTCGCAGCTCATACCAGTATCCCAATTGCCACTGGGGAAAGACTAGCTACGATCTTTCAATTTTCTGAGTTATTGAGAAAGCAGGCTGCACAGATTATTCAAATCGACATTGGCCAGGCCGGAGGGATATTAGTAGGTAAAAAGGTTGCAGCTCTGGCTGAAGCAAGCTATGCAGTGATCGCGCCCCATATGTATTGTGGTCCAGTGGCCGCTGCCGCTGCTATACAAGTGGCAACATGCTCTCCCAATTTTATGATAGCGGAGGCAAACCAAGGATCTTTACATAAAAAAATATTTAAGGAACCCATAGTTTTTGAGAATGGGAATATAGAAATCCCTACTGGGCCTGGGTTGGGGGTAGAGTTTGATCCAAAGATTTTAGAAAAACATATAGTAAGCTGAAGCATTACTGCGGAATAATAGCGACTTTATTCCCCAGATCGGTCCAATGCACTAAGGCCTTTTTGAGTAATAAATTCTAACCAATTCAATCTTATTTTGGGGTAACCCGTTATACCATTCTCAACCTATATCATTTTATTCTAGACTGATATATCGGTGACTGAGACCGTTATCGTCCAAGTCCACAATCCTAATACCTGATGGATCATCATCGAGTGGATATCCCACAGGTCCTGAAGATACATATTCAATATCATTCAGGCTTCTGTAATTATTCCTATGAAGGTGGCCAGAGAAAACTGCCGATACTTTGTACCGATCCAACAGATTTATAATTTGCTGTCTTCTTGGAGAAGGAATCGCAAAATAATTATCTGCTTCATTTGAAGTTTCAAGAAAAAGAGGGTGATGTAGAAATATTATTTTGTGAAGTGCACCATTGTCTGAAGCTTTAGTTAGCTCATTTTCTAAAAACTCAATCAGAAAGTCCCATTCTTCTGGTACAGCCGTAGGATCCGAACAAACTGAACTGTTGATAGCTATGAAGTAACAATTATTTTTTTGAAATGAGTAGTTATCGGAGCCGAACAATGTCCTATACGATTCTAACGATGCTGTGGTTGGTGAATTTCCCACATCGTGATTTCCTGCGACCCAGTAGATTGGAATGTGTTTATCCAACTGATCAGTTATTCTGAATAACTCCACTCTCTGCTCTAAAGAATCAGCTTCGTTAACCATATCTCCACACATAACGACAAAATCAGGTTTGTATGCATTCGCGTATGCAATAGCTTTGGTGAAGAGTTTTATTTCAGGCTCGAAGTGGTCAAATTCCTTTTCGACATATCGCAGATTCAATCCTTCACGAGACCTAGATTGAGCCTCTTCCTTAGTTAATTTACTAATGGACGAAAACATTCCAAATTGAGGATCGGCCATTTGTATGAAATTTATTGCCATTGTCTGCCTCTGATTTAACTAATCCAATATTGACGATGCTATGTGTTCCAATGCTCTAGCTTCAATGGGAGGGTTAAACAATCCGCTCCTAACATCCCTGAAATACCTTTCGAGAGGCCTTGATTTTTCTAGCCCTACACCTCCCACAATTCTGATGGCTAAATCAGTGATTTCTATGGCCGAGTCAATAGATTTTGTTTTTACAGCTCCAATTTCAGTCAAAAGATCTTTGTGATACTCAGGATAATTTTCCCAATCTTCGGCGAATGAAAAAAGATTTCTTTTGGATGCAATAAGTTCCGATTCCAAACGCCCAATCTGTTCTCGAACATACGGTATCTTAGAAATAGTTTCTGATGTACCTGTAGGTTTTCTATTTTTTGCAAATTCTAAAGCGTAATTCCTTGCCGCATTTGCTACACCCAAATTTGCAGCGCTAGTCATAAGAGGAAACCATGCCGCACCACCTGTAGGATCATTAGCAGGGTATTTAGGATTAGATCGAAACAGAAAATCCTTCTCTTTCACTTTCACATTCTTAAAAATGATGTCATGAGACCCTGTAGCGCGCATCGACATAGAATCCCAGGTTTCTTCTATGGAAATTCCTTTTGCAGACATGTTCTGTAAAACTCTTGCTGTATCTCCACTTTGATCTTCAACCGCAGCAAAAGTTATCGCATAGGTCAATTCTGGGGCCAAGGTGGACCAGGTTTTACGCCCATCCAAATACCAACCTCCACTCTTATCAGGTGTTAACACGGTGGACGGCCTTCCACCTCCTTGCGGTGAACCTAACTCCGGCTCTGAAGCGATGTTGTTAAGCAAAACCCCTTTCGACACGACTTCACTGAATACTCTTTGCCTTATTGGATCTGGCCATTTTTTTTCTGTTGATTCGGTTCCAATCACCATATGGTGCATTCCCACAGATAATGCCGTGGAACCATCTCCAGTACCAATTTCGAATTGAGCCAAAAGGATATCAGTCAACCCATATCCTGGCCCCCCATAGCTTTCCGGCACAGCAGAGGCCAAATATCCTATTTCACGCATAAAATCAAAGTGCCCGTGGGGAAATGAACCGTCACGATCATGCTGGGAAGAAGTGGAAGATATGTGTTTTGCGATTTCTTGTGACTTTTCTAAAAGTATTTTTTGTCTTTCACTCTTAGGCCACATAATTAATTTTTATCCAAAATGGTTTCTGCAATTCCTTCCAACTCATCAAAAATATCCTGCTGACTTACAGAACTTACTCCCACTAAAACTCTATCCACTCCTGCTTCTTTATAACGGGAAATTAACTGTTTGTCTGCAGGTAAGCTATGCATTGTTATTTGAATAGTGTCCGGATCTCTTTTCTCAGCATCACAAAGTTCCAAAATATTTTGCTTTGCATCAACAATCTCCTCTGGAGAAAGCCTAATTGGAAGCCATCCGTCTCCCCACTTAACAACACGTTTTAATACATTTTTTGCATTTCCGCCTAACAGCACTGGAGGATGAGGGGTTTGTACAGGCTTTGGGTAACAAATTATTGGAGGAAAATCAACATATTTCCCGTGGAATTCAGGTTCTTCCTTGGTCCAAATCTCTTTCATAGCTAGAACATATTCTCTTGCCTGAGTCCACCGATGATCAAAATCAGCCCCCATTATTTCGGCTTCCTCCCTGAACCAGCCAGTACCAATGCCATAAAGAAACCGACCATCAGAATAGAAATCCAAAGTCGCTATTAATTTAGCCAGATCTAAAGGATTATGCTCTGTAATTAAGTTAACAGCAGTCCCAAGTCCCAAGTTTGTTGTCACTGAAGAAGCTCGCGATAACGCAATCAATGGATTAACACCAAGATACATTTGCTTCGGAATGGAACCATCAGAGGTTCCAGCGTAAACCGAATTATGCTTTACAGGCATAACAGGGTGCTCAGGTAGCCATACTGAATCAAAGCCCAAAGACTCGATCTTTTCTGCTATCACTCCAAAATCTCCCATTGAAGCTGTCACACTCATACTTATGCCAATTTTCATTCTGCCTCCTATCAAAAGCGAACCCATAGTAATACAAGTTTATATATAGTAAAGGAAATCATTGAAACTGATACAGTGATTTTTGAGATCAGTTTTTAATTAAGGGCCAAAATTACGGAGATCAATAATGAATGAGAAACATGAAGATCGAGTGCAATGGATTTATTCTTCCCGAAACAATTCTGAACTCTCCGAAAGATATGATGTATGGGCTAAAGATTATGATAAAGATCTGGCAGAAGTTTTCGGTTGGGTTGCTCCAAAGGCCGCATCTGACTACTTAGCAAAATATGTAGACCCGAACTCTAATGTTTTAGACGCGGGAGCAGGAACCGGATTAGTAGGATTAGCTTTGGCAGAACACGGCTTCCAAAACCTCACAGCAATGGATCTGTCTGAGGGAATGCTCAAGGAAGCTCGTAACAAAAACGTATATAAAAGCTTTGACCAAATGACCCTTGGAGAGTCTTTGGGTTACGAAACTAACTCTTTCGACGCTGTCATCACTGTTGGAGTGATGACCCTAGGTCACGCAGGCCCTGAATCTTTTGACGAATTAATAAGAATTACCAGACCACAGGGATGTATAGTGTTCACTATTAGAACAGATGTATACCTGGAAAATGGCTTTAAGGAAAAGCAAGCCGAAATTGAATCAAACCAACTATGGGAAGTCATAGAAATTAGTGATGAATTCCGCCCACTACCCATAGGGGAACCCGAAGTCCTGCATCAAGTATGGGTGTACAGAGTCCTATCTTAGAGTGATTTTTTTTCTACCGCTCTAGATTGCCCCGTAACAAAATTAATCCATCTCTGAAAAAAAGTGTTCCGATGCATACGCCACTTGTTTAGCGGTTTATCGAAGTCAAAATTTTCAATATCGGGTACATTAGGATTTGCTTGATCGCGTCTAGCTTCAAGAGCAAGGCGACCTTTGTTATATTCTGGATGACCGATATGCATCAACTGCTTATGGTCGGGAGTTTCTAGTATTGTGTACCCTGATTCTTTGCCATATGCCAAAGCATTAATATCTCCTCTGCCAACGGCATCAGTAACCTCTTTATCTTCAAATCCTGCAAATCTGCTCTGAGGGCACACGAATTTGTCGTCCAACGCTCCCATAATAGGATGATTGGTGGCAAGATTATCTAATTCATAAACTCCAAATAATTTCCTCTCAAACGTGATTTTTTCAACCCCCGAAAGTTTGGCTAAAGCAAACCCAGCCCAACAAAGACCTAAAGTACTATGAGAATTATCTCTAGCATCCGTTATGATTTCCGATATTTCGTTCCAGTAATTAACCTCTCCAAAGTCAAGATGCTCAACTGGGGCCCCAGTCACTATAAGGCCGTCTAAGTTATCATCTTGTAGGGCTTCTTTATAACTTGAGTACAAACTATCCACATGCCCCTTTGGCCATGTCTTGTACGAATGAGATTCTAATCTCAGCCATACCGGTTCAATATCTATTAAAGAGAGTGCAAGAGGATTCAATATGTTCATTTCATACTGCTCGCCGAGCGGCATAATATTTAATATCCCAATTCGTAAGACCTGGTGGCCTCCTTTATGGAATTCTTCTGCCGAAACCCAGTCCAAACCATTTCTTTCTATGGTAGGAATTGCGTGATAGTCCGGTCTTATTACAAGAGCCATTAAACACCTTAAAGGAAAATTACAACCGTGTGACCTTTCACTAAGCCACACGGTTCTTAATCAGCCTAGTTTATAGAATCTAAAGCCTGTTGAAAATCCTCTTTAATATCGTCAATATGCTCAAGACCTACAGAAACTCTAACCATTGTAGGCTCAACTCCGGATGACAACTGCTCTTCTTCTGAAAGCTGCTGATGGGTAGTTGAAGCCGGATGTATTACCAAAGTCTTGGCATCTCCGACGTTAGCAAGGTGACTAGCTAGCTTAAGATTGTCGATAAATTTGACTGCATCTTCATAGCCACCCTTCAGACTTACTGTCAACATGGAACCGTATCCTCTTTCAAGGTACTTTTCAGCAGCAGTCTTGTAAGGACTGGAATCCAATCCAGGATAATTGACAGCCTCTATTTTAGAGTTGGACTCTAACCATTTGGCAAGATCCATGGCATTTGAACCATGCCTTTCCACCCGCAGAGATAGAGTCTCCAATCCTTGGATCAGTAGGAAGGAGTTGAAGGGGCTAATTGCAGCTCCGTAATCTCGTAAAACTTCTATCCTAGATCTCAACCCGAACGCGATGTTCCTAGTTTCAGGGACTCCTAACATATTACAAATATCGCTCCCAAAGCCGAAAGCGTCCCAATGTACCAATCCGTGATATGCCTCACTTGGTTCTGTATAGAGTGGGAATTTTCCATTACCCCAATCAAAGGTCCCAGCATCAACTATAACCCCAGCTATACTAGTTCCATGCCCACCGATCCACTTGGTTGCACTCTGCACCACTACATCAGCACCATGGTCAATAGGTCTGATTAAAGCACCTGCGGCACCTAGAGTATTATCAACAACCAACGGTATACCGTGCGAATGAGCTAAGTCAGACAAAGCCTTAAAATCAGGAATATTGAATCTTGGATTTCCCATGGACTCTATATAGAGTGCCTTGGTATTTTCTTGAATTAATGCCTCGAACTTTTCTGGCTCGTCTCCGTCTGTAAAACTGACATCTATCCCCAATCTTGGGAATTGCACCTTAAATTGATTGTAAGTACCGCCATAAAGAAATGACGTGGATACCATGTGATCTCCAGCTTGCATCATGTTTGCTACAGCCGCAAATTGCGCTGCCTGCCCGGATGCGGTAGCCAAACCTATAACACCACCTTCCAGGGCAGCAATCCTCTTTTCAAAGACATCTGTTGTTGGATTCATAATCCGTGTATAGATGTTTCCAAACTCTTTCAACGCGAAAAGGTTGGCACCATGTTCTGCGTTATCAAACACAAATGATGTGGTCTGATAAATTGGGACTGCTCTCGCATTTGTTGCAGGATCAGGTTCTTGTCCTGCATGCAATTGCAATGTTTCAAATCTCTGTTCACTCATAACGTCTCTCCTTTCATTGTTCAGTGCGGCTGGATGATTCGCTTTGGGTTTTAACAGGCAAAAAGAAAGACCCCACCTGAATCCACGGGCGGGGTCTTTTTTTATGTCTATTCCCCGCCGAATCAGATCAAACAACAATCCATGCTGCAGCACATCATGACACACATCATATGCGCGCAATCAACCTTATCGTTTTGTTCCAAGTTATGCGGGTTCATCGGGCGCAAACTCTACATTCACAGAGAGCACATGTCAAATTAGCGGAACAATTTAACATGGTTTTTCTATACAAAATAGATCTATTCTTAAATCTATATTACTCATCGGTTTTAAATATCTTGAGCTTACCAAATTTAGCTTTCATACGACTGCTTGCTTCTTTCTTTAAAACATTAGTTTTACCTTTGTCTCCCCCAAAAGCTCCCCTAATTTCGGTTATCTCAGAATCAATAGAAGCTTTGTCAGCAGATGCATTTTTCACTTTGTCTAATATCCCAGAATCCCATCCAGATTCTGATTCTTTATCAATATTTACCGAAGCCGGTTCCATTCTATTTCTTATAAAATCGGCAAACGATCCAACCCCTCCAAGTAAACGAACATCTTCTTTCACCAATTCTTTTTTAACGGAAACGTCGAACTTTTCAAACGAGGTTACACTATCTCCTAACCCTTTTTTAGAATCTTCCTTTAGGTTTCTAATTTGCTCTAAATTTATATTTGAGAGTGTATCGTCTGAAATTCCTTTCATCTGCTTTCGAGTAAATCCTTTCATTGAAGTAGGATTCAAATTTTTCATGTGGCCACCTGAGAGTCCCTTCAGGGCATCCGGATTTAGATTCTCCAGGTGCTCTGTCTTTAAATCACTGACTGCTTTTTCTCCTAGATTACTTAGGTGGTCCTTAGTAAATCCGCCGATAGCCTCAAAAGCAACATTGCTTAATTGAACTCGACTAAATCCAGCCATCGCTTCCTTATCCATCTTTTGGAAATGGCCCTTATTAAAACCCGACATCGCCTCTTTATCTATGTTCTTAATGTGGTCCTTATCGAGACCAGCCATCGCTTCCTTATCCATCTTTTGGAAATGGCCCTTATTAAAACCCGACATCGCCTCTTTATCTATGTTCTTAATGTGGTCCTTATCGAGACCAGCCATCGCTTCCTTATCCAT
>CAYMZR010000001.1:64748-65790 GCA_964394975.1 uncultured Dehalococcoidia bacterium
TATCTATGTTCTTAATGTGGTCCTTATCGAGACCAGCCATCGCTTCCTTATCCATCTTTTGGAAATGGCCCTTATTAAAACCCGACATCGCCTCTTTATCTATGTTCTTAATGTGGTCCTTATCGAGACCAGCCATCGCTTCCTTATCCATGTTCTTCATGTCACCTTTGGTAGAATTTTTGAAATCTCCTTTCTCTCCAAAAAGTGACGGAGCAGGTCCGGGTTTCTGGCCTTTCTGGCCCTGCTGACCCGCCGGTAAATCGCCTTTCGGCTGCTGGCCCTGCTGAGGCGGTGGACTTGGCTGTAAGTCGCCTTTCGGCTGCTGGCCCTGCTGAGGCGGTGGGCCTGAAGGCGGGGCCGGAGCTGCCGCTGGCGCTGGAGCTGGAGCTGGCGCTTGAGAGGGTGGTGGATCGGCGGCATTTACTGAACCGGCGATGGAGATACTAAACAGAAGTACCGCAATAACAAGTGACAGTCTATACATCTTTCTATCCCTCAATTCGTTTTTATGGACATTCAAAACCGGATATCATCCGGTCAAACCTTATCTGTAATACGGTAGAGTCAGGGCTCGTAACTATTAAAATAAAAGCAGTATTTTGGCTTTCACAGGTCCAACCACCTATCAGACCACCCCCAGCGTCTATACCGCCAGAATCGGTAACAACCAGTCCTCCGAAACTTCCAACTTCGCCATCAATTTCAATGTCTCCGTCGGCGAAGGGAATAAATTCGTTCTCAGGTTGGCTGTCAACCAACAAAGAGTATCCAAGATCAACCAAATCTTCAGCATTTAGATCACCTTGAGGTAGCCATGACAGGGCAATATCAGCCCCATTATATTCAAAGGTCATCAAACCCTGGTCTTTTTCAGCATCTTCTGAAAGAAGGCCCGTCACAGAGAGATTGGAGTCTAACATATTGGTATCTTCATCTAATGAGATACCAAAACCATATTCCCTAAAATGGTTCCCATTCTCTGGTTGCAAGTTTGAAGGATTCACAGGCTCCTTAGTCAGGCCCGTTACAGCAGGCACCTTGG
>CAYMZR010000001.1:65890-98603 GCA_964394975.1 uncultured Dehalococcoidia bacterium
TGGGTTCTGGTGTAGCAGGCACCTTGGTGGGTTCTGGTGTAGCAGGCACCTTGGTGGGTTCTGGTGTAGCAGGCACCTTGGTAGGCACAATGGTCTCGGGAGTCTTGGTTGGATCAAGTTTGGGAGTTGGAGCTGGTTTCAGGCCTGAAGTTGCCGGGGCTTGCATTTCCGAAATAGAAGAAGGAATCAAAACTCCTGGTGAAGGGACTGAGTCTAATTCTTGTGAGGAAGGTTCGGATGAATCCACCCCTACAGCCCGACCAACCGCAGGTTCTCCACATCCTGCAATCATAAACAGCAAGGCAAGCAAGCTCGTCAGGAGAACAGATTGAACTGGCTTTATAAGAAGGCTAAGAGAATACGACATACTAAAATATCCTCATACGATGTTAATTACCATTGCCTAAAACAAGGTTCAGGCATTCATAAAATACTATATCTGGCAGGTACCCAATTACAACAGTAATTACACCTGCGTATCCGCACTTATATGGATTCATCCGTTTCACTGATGTTCCACTAATTTTTCATTAGCTGAGAACTACAACCTAGGTACGCGATGTCTCTCCTTAGAACCTTATATTGCCTGGTCAGTATTTACGTGCGTTGTCACTTCCTCATCTGCAAAGACTGCATCAATTTCCTTCCTTGTCTCCTCGCTGAGCTTCCAATCTACGGCAGCCACATTTTCCTTGAGTTCTCTTTCATTCCGAACACCAACTAATCCCACAGAAACTGCTGGATGGCCTAGAGTCCAAGCAATAGCCATTTGTGCCACCGATTTTCCGTGATCCTGTGCAATGATTTTCAATTTCTCAACCACCCTAAGTTCTTTGGCAAATTCTTCTTCTTGAAACAAAGGCAGCCGAAATGCCATGCCGCTGCTTCTCCAATCACCCTCTCCGAATGTTGTCGCAGGTGTGAACGCTCCTGATAAGAGACCGAAACCCAGAGTTCCATATGCCATGAACCCTATATTATTTTCCTTACAATATGGCAAAACTGCTGATTCCATGCGTCGATCAAACATATGATAGCCAACTTGATTTGCTGTCATATGACCATATTTTTCGCATTCATCCATCATTTCAGGAGTGAAATTTGAAACTCCGAAATATCGAATTTTTCCATCATTTTTTAATTTTTCCAAAGCCCGTATAGATTCTTCAAACGGAGTCTCATGATCAGGCCAGTGGATTAGCAGCAAATCAAGGAAATCAGTATCCAACCTCTCCAGGCAACCTTCGGTCCTAGAAATAACATGCTCGTATTTGGAGTTCCTACCGAGATTTTTCCCATCACCATCATATTCAAACCCAACTTTGCTGACTAGGACTATATCGTTACGTTTATTTCCGAGCGCTTTCCCCAGAAGTTCCTCTGAATGATATGGTCCGTAAACTTCCGCTGTGTCAAATAAAGTCACCCCGTGATCTATTGCAGCACTGACTGCAGCACTGGCTTCCTTGACATCAATATGACCATACATGGTAGTGCTCATTTCCCATGTACCAAAACCTAAAGCTGAGGTGTATAGACCACTGTCGCCTAGTTGCCGCTGCTCCATAATTTATCCTTTATTAATATTTCAGTGTTCGCGAAATGTAACACATTTGATTCAAATTCTGAGTTTCAAATATCTACTGCCATTTTGCCTCATATGACCCAAATGGGGATGGCGGTATTGCCCAATATCCAGGTGTACTCGAAAGCTGAGCAACCGGCTTAGTGAAGGAAATCTTCCCATATGGTGACCCTACCTTACCTATATAATCTGATATGTCGCTCCTTTTTATATCTGGGGCAAAGATTGCATCAAGTCTACCTAATGATTTTAGCCAATGAGCAGTTTGTGCTAGGGACAACCTCACTCTCCAGCTCCCACCTTCTTGTCTTTGCTTTAAAATTCCTGCCATCGCACCAAAGGCACCAAGATAACCAGTTCCATGATCCAAAGCCTGACAAGGCAAATGAAACATTCCTTCTTGATCTTTAGCCAATCCACCTTCCCTACCTATACCACAAACTGTTTGAACTATACTGTCGAAACCGCGCCTACTCGACCAAGGGCCTTCATGACTAAAAGCTGAAACTTCAACACAAACTATACCTGGGCGAATTTCAGCCATATCGTAAGGAGAAAACCCTTTAGAAGCTATACTACCCGGTCTATATCCTTGTATAAACACATCTGCGGATTTAGTAAGCTCGGTAAAAGTCTTTTTATCTTTTGTGTCATTGAGATCCAGATACGCCGGATATTTTCCTTTGGCCATATCCATTATCAAACCATCTATGACATCTAGATGGGGATCGTTTAACCAAAGAACATTCGCACCGTGTTCCGCAAGAGTTCGCCCCACTAGTGGCCCTGCCAATACTTTAGTCAACTCCAGAACTTTCACTCCTTCGAGTGGCCTTTGGGGATTAGCAGAAAAATCGAGCGGATTCGCATCACCAATTTTCTCTATCTCGATAAGGGGAATAATTGACACTGCTTTGCCTTGCGGATGCTCAGACCATTCATCAAGGGTACGCATCATCGCAACCGGTAAACCTCTTTCAGTCAGGTAAATCTCCGCGTTAGATGCTGTCATACCTGAGAGGGCGTCCTGAACCCCCTTTTTTGTCGGTTCGCAGTCGAATGCTTCAATAACACCAAGCTTATGCGCAGGGTAGCTGCCGTGTATTTGCAACCATCCACCACCGCCACATCTATAAAATCCATGAACTCCTGAAGGATCGACACTTATTCCGCTGCTAGCAAAAGTCTTTGATCTATCACCATTTATTTCAGTGTATCTTTCGCTGCGGAATCCTATTGCAGCATGCTTCATATCGACAGAAACATTTTGCCTTATACCTGTCCTAAAGTTCCATATCTCAGAAGCCGAAAGCGCAGAGGCCGCCACCGTTGCCTGTGCAAGCACACCAGTTTTATAAACAGATGGTAATACAGGCTCAACCCCAGTCAGCTCTATTCCTTCAATGATCGAGTCATCTAAACCGCCAAAGTCCCATATTTCTCTCAACGCTGTTTCGGAATCGGTTTTGTCGATCAAAAAATAACTCTCCTCTCCAATAGATTTATCCTGTTTTATTCAGAGTGTAAGTCCCTCCTATTTAACAATAGACATGTAGCTGATATTAAGAAAAGCAATGAAATCCCACTAATCGCATATACGAAGGGCAGCAAGTTTGCCGTTATTAAAGATAGGCCAACCAAAGGTCCGAGAGCTGAACCGAAATCCTGGAATGTGTTGTATACGGAAAACACCTGAGACCGCGAATTGTCATCGGCAACAACCCCAACCAAAGTCAGTAATTGCATCATGAGCATAACGCCCGCGACAAACACTAAGATTAGAACGATAAATGTACTTATTAATGAATCAGATATCCCTAGTCCTATAAGCCCTACGGAGGTCAATAGCGCAGATATAACCAAAGTTTTATACCTACCATATCTATCAGAGAAATATCCCCCGAAAGGCCCTACAAATACTTCTGCAAAACTTTTCAAGCCGAGTGCAAACCCTGTAACTGTTGCCACCCCTAAAGTTAATAAAACAAAGTCAAATTCAAGACCATACCTATATCTAAAGAAATGTCCTAAGGTAGCACCGACTAACCCGGAGAACACAAGCCCGGACAACATACTGGCTATACTTAGAATTAATACATTAGGATCTTTCAGAACCTCAATAAATCCAGACACTTTTCTTCCTTTGATAATCTGGCTATCTTTGTTTTGATACCCTGAACCCCTAATCCAAAACAAAAAGCTGATTACAGTGAATATCCCAAAAATCATGAAAGCAATTTCGTATCCCAAATAATCCGATAAAACTCCACCAAAAACAGCTCCACCAATAGATCCCAACCGTATAACAGATGCGTTACTGGAGAGATTGAAACCGATGTTTTCCTCAGTGCTTTGATCTGAAGCAACCCACTGAGACACCAGCCGTAATACTGACCAACAAGTACCCCAAAGTAAACGGGCGAAAATCAAAACTAGAAAGTTTTTTGAAAATGAATAGGCAACCAATACTCCCAAAGAAGCCAGCAAAGATATCCGAAACGGGGTATTCACCCCATATCTTTCTACAAAAACAGAACTAAGTGGGTTTGTGACCAATCTAATTAGTCTGTTGGCTGAAAGTAATATTCCGACTTGAACAATTGTTAATTGCCATAATTCAGGCCTTGCCGGCATCACCACATACAACATTGCATCACCCAGCAAGGCAGCTGCAACAGCCAGGCTCGTGACCAGAATAGGCAGAGGGATTGGTTTAAATTTGTTTGACTTAACCATGAAATTTAATGAGGAAAATAGTATAAATTCAAAAAGTGCCTTTTATGTTTATATCAAATACAGCCAATAGACTTATCACTTCCGGAAAAGAGAAGCTGGCACCAGTCATTGAATTACTATTAGGGTCTATATAGTAATTCGTTGCTTCACTGAAATCACACATATTTAGTTTAGTACGGTTAAAACGAGCTTCTTTTAAATCTGTGTTGGTGAATTTAGCGTTGGTTAGATCACAGTCCTCGAAATCTGTTTTCCTTGCCTTGCCATTGGTGATTTTCAAGCCGGGAAGGCTTAATGAATGGAAAACTGAAAAGCTGAGATCACAGGATTCAAAAGCCATGGGGGCGGAAACGGTAATACCTGTCCAGCTGAGTGAAGTCCAGTCAATTCCAGTTAGTTTACAGTTTTCAAATTGGCTTTCCCAAAACCGACTACCTGTTAATTTAGTTACATTGAAATTGGAATCCCTAAATTCACATTCGATAAATCTGCATTCGATAAATTCTGATTCAGAAAAATCACAACCGGAAAATTGGCATTGTTCGAAAATTGTGTTGGAAATCTTCTGAGCCACCACCTTTGTTTGCGAAAAAATCTCACTCTCATAGTTTGTATCATTTTTTATATACGTCATCAAATTTTACAAAAGTTCTCTATCGTAAATACTGTTCAACTTTTTCATATTTGATTCCCGTAATTCATTTTCGGTTATCCCTAAGTCATAAGCGGGAGAGAGTATCAATTCAGATTCCATTACATCAATTAGCACAAAACCTGACATGGCTTCCAAATAGTCACCGTATGCCTGTTCAAATTTCCGAATCAATTCAGGCTCAGCTTCATTTATCTCTATATATTTTGCCCTTCCAATAATCCTTGCAGATTTACGCAATACCAAATCTATAAAACATACTTCAACATTAGGTCTATCTTTTATATTTCGCACCGTGTTAGGAGATCGAATGTTGGAAAATACCAACTGATTGTCAGAAAGAACCAAAAAAGTAGCCTTAGGAGAAACTGTAGGGGTACCATCTGAATTCACTGTAGCGACCATGCCCGCACTATGGTTTTCTATTAAAGTCTTGATCTCGCCAGTAAGCATAGTATTAAGGTCTCCTTCTCCTTAAGGCTCTTCCCGGAGTAGCTCCAGTATTTTCACCTTCATCTACAACCATCTCTCCATTAACAAAAACGTAATCTATCCCTACAGGATATTGTTTCGGATGGTCTTTTGTTGCCAGGGCTTTCACTGTCTCTGGGTTAAATAAAACTAAATCGGCTTTAAATCCATCCTTGATTATTCCACGATTTTGAAGTCCCAGTCTTTGAGCTGGAAAAGAGGTCATCTTCCGAATAGCCTCAGGTAATCTCAGCTGTTTTTCGGCCCTTACGAATTCTGCCAAAACCACGGGGAAACATCCATAAGTTCTAGGGTTGGGATGATCCCCAAAAAGGATCGCATCACTCGCTATCATCCCAGCAGGGTGAGATACAAAATCAGGAAGTGTTTGAGGGTTGGTGCCAAGACCGACTGTTGATATTCCAAGATTCTCTTCCAGCAACAAATCAAAGAGAGCGTCCCGCGCGTCTTGATTTCGTAGATCTGATATTTCCGCGATCGATTTACCTTCGTAAATTTTGTTCTTCGGCTGATTAAAGTTAGTAAGCCAATTGTCCTTAATTGATTCTTCCGACATTTCTCTTTTCATTCTGGCTCTATCGTCTGCATCCTCTAGTGCTTCAATGAGCCGTTCCGGTCCACCATCTTTTACCCAAAAAGGGAACCCAATAGTGATTGTGGTTCCCGAATAGGGATATGTATAACAATCGAAAGTTACATCCATTCCAGCATCTCTAGCGTCTTCTACAAGCCCAATATAATCTAAATGACTGCCATCGCCCTGGAATCCTTGACGAAAGTGAGTGAGATGCACAGGAATATCCGCACCTCTACCTATCTGAAGAGCCTCCATCCATGGTTCCAGCCTACCTTTGCTTTTTAAACTAGCTCTAGTGTGAGTATGATAAAACCCTCCTAGTTTTGCACTTTCCTTGGATAATTCTATGAGTTCTTCAGTAGAAGCATAGGCACCTGGAGGGTAATCCAAACCGGTTGAAAGTCCCCATGCTCCCTCCTCCATAGCCTCTCTAATTACAGATTTCATGTTTTCAATTTCAGCCCTAGTCGCCTCTTTTTGGCCCCATCCGACTCCCCAAATTCTCACGGGAGAATTCCCCAAAATATAGGCGATATTAACCGCCACTGCTTTTTCATATTTTTCCAGCAATTCACTCACACTCAGCCAATCCGGTGGCATAGGGGGGTATCCATTTAGGCCGGAATCCAGCCATATGTATCTCTCGAGCTCTTCTGTAGTTTTGAATGGCGCATGCGAGATACCATCTATTCCCACTAGCTCTGTAGTAACCCCTTGTCGTATCTTAGGTTCGTGATGGGGTTCTCCCAGAATGGTCAAGCCGGCATGGGAATGTAAATCTATAAACCCTGGGCTTACTACATATCCAGTAGCATCAATTTTTCTCACAGCTTCAAGATCAGAGACATCGCCAAGGTGTACGGAAAGCGAGTCACCAATTATACCTACAGACCCGGCGTATCCCACGTTACCTGTCCCATCCATAATGGTTCCACTATGTATTAGTACATCAAGCATATGAATATCTCCACTTGGTCTTTTCCATCTTTTGAAAAGTATGCCATATAATGAAATTTTCATGTTTGAACGGAGGATAAATTGAGAAAGAACAAGGCCAAGCAGATAATGACTTCTGGTCAGTTAGCACTGGGAGCATATGTGGCTTTTGCCGACCCTCAAATTGTTGAAATTATAGGTATATCCGGTTTCGATGCTGTCTTTATAGACATGGAGCATACAGCTTTTGATTTTTCTGTCGTCCAACAAATGATTGTGGCCGCAGATCTCGTAAATATAACACCAATAGTTCGTGTTTCAGATAGCGATCCTGCCTTTATATTAAGAGTATTGGACATGGGAGCCCAAGGTATAGTTATCCCCCATGTAGACGGTCTGGAAGGAGCAAAAAGGGCTGTGGAAGCAGTCAGATACCCGCCAGTTGGGTTAAGAGGAGGGGCTGGTACCACGAGGGCGGCAAGGTTCGGTTCAGTAGGATGGGGTGATCATGTGCGTACATCCAATGAAGAAATACTTTTATCTGTGATGACAGAAGATACAAAAGCAATTTCTCAAGTTTCAGAAATCGCTGCATTAGATGGGATTGACCTAGTTGCGCTCGGGCCTACTGACCTTTCCCAAACGTTGGGAGTAACAGACCCAGCAGATCCTAAATTGAGATCAGAGGTGGAAAGAATAGCCACAGAGGTAAAAATGGCCGGAAACACAAAATTACAAATGCCTATGAATCATCCTGCTTTCCCTTTAAATGCCTCAGAACTTGTAGAACTTGGAGTTGGATATACAAACGTTGCTCCCCAACCTCCAGCTATACTGATGAGGGAAATGCAAAACGCTGTCCGAAACACACATAGAACGTTAGGCCGAAAAAATTGATCTGATCAAGGGCAGTCTGATCTTAAATTAAATCCAACATCCTTTCAGCAATCATCATGGTTGTAGCATTCGTATTCGCTCTAATGCAATCCGGCATAATCGAGGCATCAATCACTTTGAGATTCTCCAAGCCTTTGACATCCCCCGACTGATTAACGACCGCCAGTTCATCGGAGTCTGGGCCCATCTTACAGGTTCCTGATATATGCTGACCCGTGGTGGCATTCCTTAAGATCCAATCGTTAAACAAGTCCTCATTTGCTATTTGATCGTCAGATGGTTGAAGCCGCTCGTCAAAAATGTTTGAAAAATGGCCTGACTCACCCAGCGATATAGCCTTGAGTAGACCTTCTCTCCCTCTCTTAAGGTCGAACTCTGTACTGTAGTAGTTAAAATTTAGCTCAGGCTGTTCATGGATATCGTTTGATACTAGTCGCATATAACCAGCACTTTCGGCCAATTGCAAAGACACTGAAATCTTTACACCAACTGGAGTATTAATATCTGCCTCATGCCCAGCTGGTGATGAATCTTTTCTATGCTCTATCCGACTATCAGCAATAGCAAAACTATTGAAAGCTAATTTCATGTCATTTCTAATGTCTGAACCAGCTGCGGTATATCTTGCAGCAACCTGAGACCTCGGGGCATCGGGGTCTTGGATATGGGTTTCCTTCACCGACCAGAGAACCGCCATTATCGGGTGGTCTCTAAGATTTTGGCCTACCCCGGGAAGGTCCTTTACAACATTAATGTCTAAAGCTTCGAGTTGATCAGCGGGACCAACACCCGACAGCATCAAAAGTTGAGGAGAGGCCACAGCTCCTGCGCTCAGTATGATAGTGCCTCCATAAACATTAAAGCTCTCTCCCTCGCTTTCCACTTCTATCCCTATTGCTTTGTTTCCTTTAAACAACACTTTACGGCTTGTGCATTGCGCTCTAACAGTAAGATTTAAACGATGTCTTGCCATTGACAAATACCCTAGATTTGTACTCCACCTGATGCCATTTGGGTTGTTGAAAGGAGTCGGACCAACACCTGTTACATCAGGATGATTTTGGTCTGGTCCATCGGGAAACCCTGCATCTTTGCACGCATTGTAAAAGGCCTTCTGAGACTCAATCCAATCTTCACGTTTATGCCGCCTAGCAATAATGGGACCATCACTTCCATGAAAATCTCCTGAATAATCGAGATCTGTCTCTAATTTCCTAAAATACGGAAGCACTTTTTCATAACTCCATTCAGTATTCCCCATGTCATGCCATGTATCGTAATCCTCAGGCATTCCTCTCAAAAATACCTGTCCATTGATAGAACTAGACCCTCCAATTACTCTTCCACGTGGTACTGGCATAGGGAGAGCCTTATCAGAAGGATTACCCCAGAACCGCCAATTGTGGTCTTTAGTAATAATGTCTGCTCCTGTGGAAAGGCCAATTCTGACCTCATCAGGAAGAGATTCTAGATCAGGATAATCTGGTCCTGCTTCTAGAAGTAAAACAGACACTTTGGGGTCTTCTGTAAGCCTTGTAGCAAGAATTGCTCCTGCAGAACCCGCACCAACAACAATGTAATCGTAATTCATCAAAATCACCCGTATACTAAATAAATCCTCAAGCTCAATATTTCGGGGCGAAGGATACCACTTCAAATTTGATTCTAAATATACGCGATCGAATTATCCGGGTTCACCCTATCTCCCCTGTGAAATGAAGCCTTATATGGAAATTCCACAAATCTTTCTTCCACAATATCTATACCAAGCCCAGGTCCTTCTGGCAGAGAAAAATATCCATCTACTGGTTCACTAGCGTGAGTGACTGAAGATATTTCAGCAGCTGTTAGTTTTCGCGATTCTTGAACAAGGAAATTTGAGGTAGCTGCATCAAAATGTAGATTTGCTTCTGTGGCCAAAGGTCCCATTGGGTTATGCGGTGCAATAACAAGATCATGCGCCTCTGCTATAAATGCTATTTTCCGCATCTCTGTCAGACCTCCAACTATACATACCTCAGGCTGAAGGATATCGACCCCACCTTCCCTTATCAGTTCTGATAATTCAAATTTTGTATAAAGACATTCTCCGGTTGCTAAAGCACATGGCATTTTTTTGCGGAGTTCTCCCATTTCATGCCTATTTTCCATTCTAATCGGCTCTTCCATAAACCATGGGTTAAATTCCATCATCACATCTGTGAGCTCAAGAACACGTATTGGTTCATAAATCGCCGCATGGGCATCAAACCCGACATCAATATGATCTCCCACAGCATTCCTGACAGCCTTAAATCGTTCCTTTGCGTCCGCCAAAGCATCGTTCCATCGCATATCTCGCCATTGAGGAGATAAAGGGCCCGCTTTAAGAGCCGTAAAGCCTCTATCGACGTATATTCTGGCATCTTCAGCAAGTTCCCTTGGAGTATCTCCATGTATATCAAAATAACCTCTGATCTTGTCCCTAACCTTCCCTCCGAAAAGTTCATAAACCGGTTTGTTCAGCGCCTTCCCTGTTATATCCCAAAGAGTTTGATCAATAGCTGAAAGTGCCGCGAGACCAGAAGATCCGATCGGAAATCTAGCACCTTGATAGCAAAGGGCCCAGTTACGTTCGATCTCTGTAGGATTTTGACCAATTAACTGCTCCTCAAAATATTGAACCCAATAAGGCGATGCCATATCGGGCCCCACGTGATAAACCTCACCTACTCCATAAATCCCCTCGTCGGTCAGGGTTTTGACATAGACGAGGTTGTGCCCCGATGCTTCATCAGTTGATACAAGGCACTTTATTGCTGTGATTTTCATTTAGCTTTTCCCAAAATATTTTTTTCTTTTACAGAAAGCCGGGCGAGCCATCGCTATAAGACGCAAATCCTCTATCCCAGTGGAGCGGGGGATTCGCCTCAATTGCATCATAATTTAAGGTCATGCCGATCCCGGGTTCCGTTGGCAATTCAAAATACCCATCTTTGGGAGCCCAAGATTCGTTGACAAACTCAGATTTCTTTTTCTTATCATCCCCGTGCCATTCCAAAATGGCGAAATTATTTATCGAAGCCGAGTGATGTACACCGGCGGCAGTAGATATCAGTCCGAGTGGATTATGAGGGGCGACCGTCACATAGTGAGCTTCTGCAATGGCCGCTATTTTCTTTGCTTCCAAAAAGCCTCCACAGCAGAGAAGATCGGGTTGAATAATATCCACTGCGTCAGCATTAAGTAACTCAGTAAACCGGTGCGCACCGTAAAGATTCTCACCCGTCGCCAGGGCTACTCTGAAATTCCTACGGAGTTCCGCGGTAGATTCGATGAATTCGGGTCGTGCAGGCTCCTCAATGAACATCAGATTATAAGGAGTGATAACTCTGGCGAGTTCCAAAGCCTGTGAGGTTTCCCTAATCGCCACGTGAACATCAACTGCAAGATCAGGGCTGTCACCAATTGACTTTCGAATTGCACTCATCCTCTCATCAGCCTTATGGAGAACTTCTCGCCACGGTAACTCTCTCCAATTACTTGGCACAGGACTGGTTTTGAAGGCAGAATATCCTTCCTCCAGCAGCTGTTTGGCGTTTTCGGCAAGCAGTTTAGGAGAATCTCCATATATTGCGTGGTACACACGAACCCTGTCCCTAGTTTTGCCCCCAAGTAGGACGTATACAGGAACTCCGGTAACCTTGCCTGCAATATCCCAAAGGGCGATATCGATCGCAGAAATAGCCGACCACGCGACTTGACCGAGAGGAAAACGCATTGTATTTTTTGCCCGTCTAAGAAGCCATTCAATACGAGTTGGGTTCTGACCAATAAACCATGGTTCCATTTCTTCGAGCATTGATATAACGCTTTTATCAGGTCCTATTGAATAAGCTTCACCCGTACCAGTAATTCCTTCATCGGTCTCAACTTCAATAAAGATGTTATTTCTTCGCCCATCACTTGCATGATATGTGTTTATTTTGGTTATTTTCATAGTGACAGCACCTAATGTCTATTTTGCTAGAGTATGCCATACATCCTGCAGATAGGTATCATGTGTACCAGCCATATCGATATAGGGACCCAATTTATAGGAGCAGAGGAAATGCCTGACTACAAAGACCTTAAAGCTCGCTTAAATAGCGGTGATACCATTATTCATGACGCTGCAGTCAGTACGGAACTGCAATCCATGGGGGTTCCAATGGATTTTGTTGCATGGAGTGGCCCAACAAATTACACTCATCCTTCAAGCGTTATCCAAATGCATGAACGCCATATCAGAGCTGGGTCCGACATCATCACTACAAATACGTGGTCTACTTTACGTCCCACATTGGAACGAGCCGGATATGGAGATTTTGTGAGAGAAATAAATGTTCGCGCTGTTCATCTGGCTCAAAAAGCGAGAGAAAGGGCCTTCGGTGGCAGAGACGTGTGGATTGCAGGTTCATTGTCCAGTCACATATCAGGAAGGGATCCTAGAACTGGTGAGATAGGGTTTGGAGCTTTTTCATCCACTCCACAGCTATCAGCGGACGAGTTACGCAAATACTATGCTGAAGTTACAGGCATCATGGCAGAAGCAGGTGTGGATTTTTTTATAGTGGAAGCCATGGGGCGTGACAATGAAGCCAGAATGATTCAGGCGGAAGCAGCAAAGCAAACCGGGCTCCCTGTGTGGATCGGATTCAATGCATACATCGATCCAAATGGAACCGTCATGGCAGGGGGACAACAGAATCCCACGGACATAGCCGAAGGTATCCAATACAAAGGGTCTCGAACCATGAAAGACTTAACTTTAGCTGAGGCGGTAAGGGAAGCTACCTATATTGGGCCAGATGTGATATCCATTTTCCATACCAGGATACCTACCGCTACCAAAGCTGTAGAGGTGGTTTTGGAAAATTGGAAAGGCCCTGTAATGGTCTATCCTGACGCAGGGAGACGATCCACTTCCTTAGCAAAGTGGTACGACCACTCAGCCGATAATGAAGAATCCATTGAAGATTACATTAATGCAGCACAGGGCTGGATAGATAAGGGTGTGCAGATAGTCGGAGCCTGCTGCGGATTTGGGGTCGATTACATCAAACCACTGCGCCAGATTATTCCAAAAAAGGTCTAGATTCCAGATCGTACTTCAGAAAAAGATAGATGCCTTAAACCAACGTATTGGCAGATAATTATTAAAACCAAATCATCATGTATTAAGATTTTATATTTTAGAACCCTTTTAGCGAGAATCAAATGAGCCAAAACCCAATCACTTCAGACATCGGTTACGAAATATCAAATCCAACTGGAGTCACTATCTCAGCCGATGGACATCAAGTTGTTTACAGCGTTTCAAAACCAGACAAAGCGTCAGAAACTTTAACTAGCTCACTTTGGATTATGGAGCTAAATTCCTCTGTATCTACACCTAGAGAACTAACCAGTGGCACTTCAGATGGGAATCCCAAATTCTCACCGGACGGGTTATCCCTTGCCTTTCTAAGAACAGATTCAACAGGGAAAAATCAGATCTGGCTATTACGGATGTCGGGTGGTGAAGCCATTATGATCACTTCGTTAAATGCGAGTGTTAGGGATTTTTCCTGGAAACCTGATAGTTTAGGGTTTGCTGCGGTATCAGACGTAGATCCCGACTATAAAGGTGAAAATGAACATGATGCAACCGATGTGGTTTCCATTACTCGAATAAGATACAGGCACGATGAATTACGGTGGCGTGGCAACAGTGGCACTCAGATATTCGATGTTGACATAGCTACTAAAGAATCAAAGCAACTCACATCAGACGATGGGGATCAAGGGATACCTTCATGGTCGCCGGATGGGTCTAAGTTGGCTTTTATTTCAGATGCGACACAGGAACGGGATATCCATGCTGAAAACGAGGTAAGGGTATTAGAACTGGCTTCAGGAAAAATATCCACCTGGTCAAACGGGCTTGCCGATGCCTGTTCAATTACCTGGATTCCTGACGGCAATTCACTTGCAGTTATAGGGTCTGAAGATTCTCGCCTTCATAGCTATTACCAAGGGTCCGTATATATACTTGAAACTGACTCAGAGCCAATCAGAGTTACCGACGATAATGTGGCTCCCATTGGTGGAAGCCACCCAGCAAAAACGGGATCACCTTTAATTATTAATTCAGACGGAACTATTTTATTTTCAGGTCAAGCGGGCTCGGAATCACATATTTACAGGGCAAAAATTGGAGAATGTGGCCAGAAGAAAATAGTCGATTTAGGGGGTCAACTGACAGCATGTGAATTTGACAATTCAGGCAACCGTTTTACCTGCATTTACTCGACGCCTGAAAGGTCATCTGAAGTCTTTCAAGGGACCCTCTCAGACGATTCTCTGCACATGGTGAGTGATCTTAACGCTGAATATTTTTCTAATCGATTGATTGGTATCACAGAAAGGTTCTCTATAAACAGATCGGACTTAAATATTGAATCGGTATTACTTTATCCGGCCAACTTCGATCCATCAAAAAAATATCCACTTGTAGTAAATATCCATGGTGGCCCTCATGGATTATTTGCCAACTCATTCGATATAACTAGACAGGTACTTTCATCAACAGGGTATTTTGTCCTAGCAGTAAATCCCAGAGGAACCTCAACATACGGCAAAGATTACATGCTGCCGGTACTTGGCGACTGGGGAGGGGAAGATTACGACGACATCATTGCAGCTCTTGATCACGTTTGTAAGGAGGATTACGTTGATGCTGAAAGGCTGGCTGTAACCGGATATAGCTACGGTGGGTTTATGAGTTCGTGGGTGATCGGTCATACCGACCGATTCAAATGTGCTGTAATCGGTGCTCCAGTAACTAATATCGCGTCTTTTTACGGGACTGCGGACATAGGCGTTAACTTTGGGGAGAGACAGATGGGTGGAAGCAGACCAGATATCAAAGATGAATACGACTTCAGGTCACCACTGAGTTACGCTGAAAATGTTAGTACCCCTGCCCTACTAATGCATGGTGAATCTGATTACCGCGTACCAATCTCACAAAGTGAAGAATATTTCGTAACCCTAAAAAGGTTGGGAAAGGTCGTCGAATTTGTCCGCTTCCCTCTACAAAACCACGGCCTCATGCGGACAGGGGATCTAAAAATGCGCAAAGAATACTTATCAAGAATGCTCCAATGGATAGATAGATACACAAAATAATTTGACTAGGAGTATTCATTCATGATCAAGAAGCCTGTTGCTGAATTTTTAGAGGAAATCCACATCGCAATCTTATCTATAAGTCGTGGCAGTCAGTCACCTCATTCGACCCCAATATGGTATACCTACGAACCTGACAACACCATTTGGTTTATGGCAGGTCCAGGCACAAGAAAAAGTAAATTAATGTCTGTGGACACCCAGGTTTCCTTAGTTGCACAAACTGAATATGATCCATACAAATACGTGAGTATCGAAGGACACATTATCGGTATTTCAAAAGGCGACATGGAACAAGATTTACGTCCTATATCTAGGAGATATTTGGGAGAGAAAGGTGGCGACGAATACGTTGCAAGTTTTGATACATGGGAAAGTAGGCGATACACCGTCCATATAGATAAAGTTATGACAATGGGATTTTAATAAAACCCCCTTTTTATAATTTACTATGAATATAACTGCAAATGATCTGATACGAGGTGAATTAAATGAGCATTACTCCACTAGTTGAATATAACAATGCTACGGAAGACGTTAAGGAAATATTTGATGACATTATGGCCACGAGGGGCTCAGACTGGGTTAACAATTTTTGGAAAACCCTTGCCACCCAACCAGAATTACTAAGGCGTACATGGCAAGGGGTGAAATCTGTAATGGCTAATGGGGCTTTAGATTCAATCACTAAAGAGATGATTTACATCGCTGTGAGTGCTACCAACAGTTGTGATTATTGCACTAACAGCCACACGGCAGCCGCACGATCTAAGGGCATGACAGATGATATGTTTGCTGAAGTAATGGCAGTGGTTGGCATGGCAAATCAAACTAATTCTCTAGCCAACGGTTTTCAAGTCGAAGTCGATGAACAGTTTAAAAATGGTGGGAGAGACTAATCCAGACTTTATGTTGCCTCAATATTTAATGTGAGAGTATCTCCGCTATTTTAGATTTCGCCAATCCTTGATCTATCCCAATTCCCACAGAAACAAGTCCGTTGGGGTTTAAGATACCAACTGTTCTACCGAATTGTGGACCCTCACAAATCACCGAAACATCATATTCTTTCCAGTCAATTACTTCTGGATGCAAAACTGACAACACAGTTATCGGATCATGCAAACTAAAGGAATTCCTACCTGTAGTTTGAAAAACGGTGTCCAGCATCCGCCTGATAAGTTTCTCTCCTGGCGAATCGCCCGCAAGCCAACAGGTTTCGTCTTTCTTTACTGAAGTTCTCCGGGTTATGTCTAACCCACACATCTTGATATTTATACCTGAAGACATGACGGTCTGGGCAGCTTCAGGATCGCAATAAATATTGAATTCGGCATGCTCCGTGACGTTACCAGCGACATCTATCGCTCCACCCATCAAATAAATAGATTTGACCCAGTCTTTTATTCTCGGTTGCTTTTTCAATGCCAAAGCAATATTTGTTAGAGGCCCAACAGGCACCAAGATAAGTTCCCCTTTATTCCCTTCTATCTCGTTAATAATAAAGTCGACGGCGTGTGCTTTCTGTGGACCAATTGAAGGTTTAGGCAGTGACACATGAAGGCCCGTTTCTCCGTGGATTTCAATTCTATGTGACTTAAATTCCTCAAATTCTTCAACTGATGTGGAAGCTTCATTCAATGCACTAGCATCCCCCACATACACTGGAACCTCAATTCGGTTCATATAGGTAAGCAGACTAAGAGCATTACTAGTAGTATGCTCAATAGATGCGTTCCCACCGACGATCGTTAATCCCTGTATATTCAAAACTTCAGATTTTAATGCCATAATTATGGCGAGCAGGTCATCATTCCCTGGATCGGTGTCGAGGATTATTTTGGCTTTCTTCATAAATAGACCCCCATTTAAAAGGAACATATCATGCCTGAAAAAAACTTGATCAGGTCCGACAAAACTAAAGTCATTAGGATTCCAGACAGAGGATCCTATGACAGAGAATTAGCCTACGAGATTATAGACGATACGCCCATGTGCCACGTCTCATATTTGATCGACGGAGAGCCGTACATAACACCAACCTTGCAATGGAGATCCGGTGACAACTTTTATTGGCATGGGTCTTCAGCGAGCCGCTTCCTGAGATCGATTGTCGATAGCCCAGTAGCTATTAACGTTATGATACTTGATGGCCTTGTCCTGGCACGATCAGGAATGCATCACTCCGCAAACTATCGTTCTGTCACTTTGTTTGGGAAAGCCCGAAAGTTAGATGACAATGAAAAAGAATTGCAATTGGAACAATTTGTAAATAACTTGCTGCCGGGGAGATGGGATTCATTAAGAAAAATAACCAGCCAGGAAGTCAAAGCGACTACTTTATTCACAATTCCAATAGAGGAAGCGTCAGTAAAAGTCAGAACCGGAGGCCCTATAGATGATGAAGAGGATTATGAGTTACCAATATGGGCTGGAATAATCCCAATCAAACAGGTTGTTGCCTCACCAGTTGCTGATGACCGCAATTTACCCGGAGTTGAAATTCCAGATCACGTCACCAAATATAACCTGAGTTAAATTAGATGAGTGAACTGTTTATGAGGGCCATTAAGTTTTGTGATCAAGCTGTGTTCGCGGGCTTTTTAATGATTTTTTATCAGCTACATTCTTCTTAGAATGCTTCAATACCAACAAATCCGTTCAGCATTATTGATAACGGTGGGTGCACTGACTCTGTTACTCGCTTGTGAATCTCAAGAAAGTTCTAAACAGACAGGCACTAGTCATTTTAGTGAAGCACCAAAGTCGCTGGAAACAAAGGATTCAATATCTACAAAATTCACCATTAATCCCGAATTATGTAAGGATCAGCAGGGGCCAGATTGCACTCGATTAAAACTGGGCGATAAATACTTCAGTACCCATGAGGCAAAAAAGGGACATTTATATTCCTGTAATGAGAAGAATCCTAATGCGCCTGGTTCCATAGAAAGCAAAATCACATGGATCGACTTCGCCGGAGACACATGGAATCTATTGCGAAAATTATGGTTACCAGGGCCTAGCTCGGATTACGAACAAGGAAGCTACTCTGAAATCTTGGTGAATAAAAAGAGGCAAATACAAATCAACAATATGCCAGTGGACAAACATATGGGGGATTGGCCTATGACTAATTACCCTTCTCTTACAGTCATTGATGGTAATCCAGGCATACCTTCATCCGTGATTACTAACTTCGAGTATCCAAGTAGTCCTCTAAAAGAAACAACTCCTATATGTGTGTCGCTTGGACCCATCGGGGTCACAAAAAATGGAGTAGTGATTTACAACGCAGCCGACGCACGTGGGGAAGATGCTGTCGCTAGAGAAATCGTCGATGTTTTTGGAGGACACCCTGCAGGGACCAATTACCATTACCATTTCATCCCTGAAAGACTCGACAACCAACCTCTTGATGACGGTCACTCCGGCATAGTAGGCTACATCAATGACGGATTTCCACTATATGGCTACAAAGGTAAAGGTGGCGTTGAAATATCCAATGACGATTTGGACATTTGTCACGGGCACGAACATGATCCGCTGGGGTATCATTATCATGCCACAATTGAGTATCCCTATACCGTTGGCTGTTACAAAGGAAACCCGATTTCAGTAGAGTCAAACCAAATGCAACCTGTGAGTCCTTTAAATAGATCTCCGAGAAGAAAACCCTAAAATTTTATGCATTCAAAGGACCGGATAATTGAGTGGCAGCCCAGTAGCATCCAAATTGTAGCGACTGATGTGCCATCGACCTAGATTTGCACTCAGTAGGTCGTTCAAATTAGCCCCACAAAAAGCTATATTTGTTGGGGCTGCCATAAGAGTGCCTTCATAATCATGGGCCAGCACCTCAAGGGCACCCTTTGTATCCAACCTGAATATGGTGTCGGGTCTGTAGCATGAGATATAAACATTGGCATCTGCATCAAAAGCTACCCCGTCAGGGACCGCGTTCGGTATTTCAATTACCATTTCAGTCTTCCCGGCTTTTCCTGTTTCGCTAATGGATATTTTTTCAATTCTTGGCGGATTCAAACTGACGGCTACATACAAATCCTCGCCGCTTGGCCCAAAACAAATTCCGTTTGGAAAACTGTTTGGGGTCTCCGACCAAACTTCCGTTTCTCCAGCGGAACTGATCTTAAAAATCTTGCCATTATCCTTCTTCCATTCACCAGAATCTGTAATGTACAGATTTCCATTCTTGTCGAAAGCAGGGTAATTAGGTCCAATCATGGCGACATCTCGGGTTCCTGAAGAATATTCAGTTACATTCCCATCATTATTGACCTTATAGACTTTGTTACCACTGCAGATATACAAGTTACCTGACCCATCCTGGCACAGGCCTCCGACAAAACTAGGGGCCTGAGCAAACTGCTCAAAGTGATTGTTTTTCACATCGATACGATAAATCTGTCCGCCTTCGCCGCCCGCATAAGCATATCCATCACTTCCCCAAGTTATGCATTCAGGGTGATCAAGTCCTTCACCAAAACTACCAACACAATAGGAAACGTCATTTTTCACATCCAGAATCGACATATTCACCTCAGCTGGTTTCAGAGTTTGGTATCTGCCTTGTTAAGACTACCTCAATTGTAAATTCTTTTTTCTTCACAAGTCATTAGGGAGACAGGAAAATGAATAAGATGTAGCATGTGTTAACTAATAAATGGAAAAATCTCCACATGCCTTCCCAGGGAAAATAGGAGTAGAGGTACTGCTGATGAGCTACGAAGAGATCAATAGGGATTCAATAATATGGATGTATGAAAGGATGCTCACAATTCGGCGATTTGAAGAGCAGGCTAGAAGAGAGGCTGATGCCGGCAAATTAAGAGGTATTCATTCTTCAATTGGACAGGAAGCCGTTCCAACAGGAGTTTGCGCCCTACTCAGAGACGATGATTTTGTACTTGGTACCCATAGAAGCCACCATCACTGTATTGCTAAAGGTGTAGACCTTAACGAAATGATGGCCGAACTTTTAGGAAAGTCCACTGGGACAGGTAAAGGGAAAGGTGGAACGATGCATATAGCTGACATAGAAAAAGGAATGCTGGGTGCTAATGGAATAGTTGGGTCCAATATACCAGTAGCAACCGGTGTAGCCTTAACCGCAAAAGTGAAAGGCACAGATAATGTTAGTGTGGTCTTTTTTGGAGATGGAGCCTCCAGTCAAGGTGCTCTCCATGAATCTATGAATCTAGCCAGTATTTGGGATTTACCTGTCATTTTTGTTTGTGAAAACAACAGGTATGCTGAGTCCACTCCGTTCGAGTATTCTGTAGCCGGAGGATCGGTCTCAAATCGAGCTGACGGATACGCAATCCCAGGTGTTACAGTAGATGGACAATCTGTACTAGATGTTTTTGAAGTCGCAAAAGAAGCGGTAGCAAGAGCAAGAGCGGGAGAAGGGCCTACTCTTATCGAAGCCCAAACTTACCGATACCTAGGTCACGCAGGTCATGACGATCCCCTTACTTATAGGTCAGAAGAAGAGCAAAAGTACTACATGGATCGGGACTGTATTACCAATTTTAAAAGCTACATACTAGATAGTTCTATCGCCAACGAAGAGGAATTGGATAATATCGAAGTATCCTGTGAAGCCGCTGTTGCTAAATCTGTCGAATTTGCAGATAACAGCCCTTTCCCAGAGCCAGATGCTCTACATGAGCATGTTTACACCACCTACAAGAACTAGGGTTCATATTAAGTTTTAAGCTTATCCTTCAAAACTAGGAAATGTTTGCGGAGACAATTCATCTGCACTACTTGCGACCTCTGGGTTGACTGACGACCAAACGTGCTCTCCAGCAATTTGCAATTTCTCGTTAGCATGTCGCTCATCAATATTCAATACTTCCCTTCCTTTCATAACCCACTCGCCATCAATCATCACATCCTTTAATTCATCAGCCGTAGCGTTGTATACGATGTTTTTTATAGGATCACGCAGCGGAACCATAAACATAGATGACGTATCCCAGAAAAGCAGGTCTGCTTTAGCTCCAGCCGAAATACGGCCCAAATCGTCGCGATGCAGCATCTGAGCCGGGTTGAGAGTGGCTGCATTAAACACATCCGCGGCTGTAGATTTTTCAGTTTGACGGCTCATAATCTTACCTACCACTGCAGACCAGCGCATAGCTTCTATCATAGATTGGGGGCATGTATCTGTCCCGAGACATACATTAACGCCAGCATCAAGATACTCAGGGAATGATTCCATAGCTATGCCTCTCCTATTGAAAACCCAGGTAGCATGAGCAACAGAAGCTTTATGACGTTTCAAAATCGATAGGTCGTCGCCTGCGAAATTTACCCAGCTATGGCCAGCGGGATAAATAACGTGCCCTAAGAGTGCCCAATCGTTAAGAAAATCAATCGACTCTAACCATTCGACGGGGGTCATTCCATATCTTCTGGTAATCTCCTGAAATTCAAAAACTGCCTGACTCGTATGTAAACTTATGGGGACTTGCATTTCTTGGGAGGCTTCACTACTCATACGAAGCAACTCTTCAGTGCAGTTATCAATTTGAGCGGGACCGAAAAATCCCTTTATTCTCCCATTGGCACGTCCATCTACCCGCTCTACAAAATCGATTGCTTTTTTAAAACCTTCAATCCCAGCCGCTTCATTCCAATCATATTCAACCTGCCTACCAGTTGGCGTAATCCAGCTGGCAGAGCTATACATGTTAGCTACATAGGCTCGTAGTCCAGCCCGATCTGCTGCGTCAGCCACATAATCTCCCATTCCGCCTTGCTCCATGATGGTAGTGGTTCCTGTTCTAATGAGTTCTACAATGGAGTAATCCACACATGCTTTTTTGTCCTCATCCCTCATTGCCCCACCTCGAGCCCTTAACATCACTGGCAAGCCTGACAAATAAAATTGCCTGCTTCCTACATCCTCAATAAAAGATTTATCCAAAGGTGACCCTGCCATATGGCAATGAGTGTTTATAAAGCCAGGAGTAACTATCCTATCTCCCGCATCTATTACTTCATCTACGGGCTGATCAAAGGTGCTCCCTACAAAGCTTATTTGGTTCCCTTTTACGACAACACAGCCATTCTGAAGAATTCGGTGTTCTCCATCCTGATAGGCGACAATAATTTTTGCTTCAATTTTTATCCTTTTAGACAAATCTCACCTCTACAACATTTAACAAGTTTTATAGGGCATACCAGCTTTATTTGAACAGGAGTATAAACTCAACCCGGCAAATTATCTTGTATATATATGGAAATACTATCTTTCCTATGATCGTCTAATCAACACCCTTCCTATCACAACAAAAGTTAAGCTAAATTCGGATGAGTAGTAATAGTTTGTTAAGATGTGGCATCTATGTATAAACAAATCCACACATTAGGGTGGAATCAACCAATAAAACGGTTGACCTACAAATAGATTATGGAAGAAAAACAAAATCAAATTTTGAAACAATTAAATGAATTTTCTCCAAAATTAATCGGCCACCTTAGAGATTTAAACGAAACAGATTGGACAATTCAAAGTAGATGTGCTGACTGGACCGTGAAAGATGTGATGTCACACCTATCATCAGTTTTGACCAATTATCTTATTATTATAGATTCGGCCAAAAATGAAGAAAATATTTTGGATGACCCAAATAGCTCAAGAGATGAACCTGGTAAGCTGGATGGCAAATCTTTAGCAGGACGCCTCTCCGAAAGAGCCAAGGAAACTAGTAAAACTTTCGATTCAAAAGATGCATTAATCAATGAACTAGAACTTAGATTTCAGAGGTTATTGGATGGCTTCAACTCTTGCCAAAACAAGCAATGGGATTTACCAGCGTATCACCCTGTAAATTGGGTCTCGATTCGGGGAATGCTTCTATGGACTCTGTTTGAGTCCGCAATACATGCCTGGGACGCCTTAAATGCCGTAGCTGAAGAATATTTCGTCGACGAAAATTTAGCCCCGCTATTGCCTGAGTATTTTTGCAATAACCTGATCAACCGGTGGTTTAAAACCACTGATTCTACTGATAGCCCTTCACAGACACTAGCAGTTAACTTTGGTACTTTAAATGGGTTACGGATAGCAAGCTCCATAGGTAAATTGGATATCGAAGAGCTTCCAATTCATTCCTTTGATTCGGATGCAGAAATATACACCTCTCCAAGTGAATTCGCATTGTTAATTACAGGCAGGAAAAACCTATCAGAATCTATTGAAGATACTTCCACCCAACTGACAGGTAATCAGAGTCATATCGACTCATTTTCCAGATGGTTCACCGGGTCGTAATAAAACTTTAAAGGCCCAAAATCTAAAGCCCAACAAATCCTCTTGCAGCTTCTATGAAGGCTTCAGGTTGGTCCACCATCACTACATGTCCTGCATTTGCTACGTCAACAGATGTAACGTCTTTACCAAGGCTTTCCATCTTATTAATTGTGTCGTCGCTCACAAGGCCACTTTCTGCTCCTCTAATTTCAAATATTGGGCATTGTATGTTCTCTATAGCAGACCAATACCTACCGATTAACTCGGTACTAGTCATATCTGGAAGCGGATTATCGAAACCATTTATATCCGCTTTCCATGTCCAAGAACCCGAATCCGTTTGCTTCAACCTAGATTCTGCCTCTTCATGTAAGCGTTCGTCTGAAGCTAAGGTATTGCCCGACCTTAGCCATATATAACCATCTTCAAGAGTTTGAAATTCCATTGGAGCAGGTGGTGCAGGTGGTGCTTGAAGCCTTTCCGGTGAAGGCTCCGGTGCTATATCAACCATAACAATCCGGTCTACAATAATCTGGTTAGTAACTGTGTACAGGATCGAATGCCATCCACCCATAGAACACCCTACAAGGGTAATAGTTTCAAATCCATTTATTTTGACAAATTCAGATAGGTCTTCTACAAATCTATCTCTAGCATACCCATCATTAGCCCATTCGCTATTTCCATGACCACGTTGATCCAGAGCAAAAACATGATATTTGGAAGATGCAAACTCAGCAAACTCTCTCCATGAAGCAGCAGAATTGGTATGGCTGTGGAGGCAAATTAAAACGGGATTGCCTTTTTGGCCCCATTCATAAAAGGCGAGTGAATTCCCATTAATCTGAGTGATCTGTGTATTTGGCATACTAGGCATGATTGGCTCCTAAATGAAAAGATGGCTATGGAATAAAACTTCAGCTATTAAATCAGCCCATATATACTGGGTCAAATCCATAACGGTTACAGTGAATTTTATGATCATAGGACTCCCCAAAGAAACCAAAGATCAAGAGCTAAGAGTTGGCATAACCCCAGAAGGCGTAGACACGCTGATAAAAAGTGGCCATCGAGTGCTTGTAGAGAAAAATGCCGGATTAGGCAGCGGGATTTCTGATCATAGTTACGAAAAAGTAGGCGCTGAGGTGATGAAGAAACCAGAGGTTTTATTCGCAAATTCAGAATTAATAGTAAAAGTAAAAGAATTTCAACTATATGAATGTGAACTTTTGCGCCCAGGTCTTGTGAGTTTTTCCTTCCTTTCGTTGGGAGCCAATCCAAACCTAGCTAAAGCCTTATTAAAAAGCAAAATCACAGCTATTGCATATGAAACGGTTGAGATGGAGGACGGATCCCTACCAATTTTGAAACCAATGAGCGCTTTGACCGGTAGGTTGGCTGTAGATGTTGCAACCCATTACCTAAAAAGCCCTCAAGGGGGATCCGGAAAACTCCTTAGTAGTGTTGCTGGAGCGGACTCGATAAAAGTGGTAATACTTGGGGCCGGGACAGCGGGCTTTCATGCAGCCGAGTTGGCGCTGAATATGGGGGCAGAGGTGACGGTCTTAAACCGAGGACAGGAACGACTTAATCAGCTTCAAGCATCGTTAAATAATCACCCTAAACTGAAAATAGCAACGTCTTCAAGGAACAAAATACAGGAGACAATTGAGTTAGCCGATGTCGTTATCGGAGCAATTCGCGACGCGGGAGGATCAGTCCCCAAATTAGTAACTCAAGCCATGGTTCAATCGATGCAAAAAGGTTCTGTAATAATCGATGCTTGTATAGACCAAGGAGGATGTATCGAAACCAGCCGAGAGACAACACTTAGCGATCCGGTTTATGTCGAGGATGGGGTGACTCATTATTGTGTACGCAATATGCCCGGTGCTGTGCCTCGAACAGCTACTGAAACCTTAGTTAACGTGTCCTTACCCTACATAAAACTATTGGCAGATAAAGGTGTAAAGGACGCTCTCGCTATAGATACTTCTCTTTCCATAGGATTGAATGTAGACAATGGACAACTGGTGAACCCGTCAGTGTCTAAGGCATTGGGAATAAGTTAAATATTTTTCCTTAGGAAATAATTTAGGCTAGTTCCCGGAATATTTTTTAGGGCCGTGCAAATATCGAGTATTTTTCAATTATCTGAGATGGCAGCAGGTAAGGTTCGGGCGACGTAGCTAAAAGCCAATTCAAAACCGACATTCCATAGCCTTCAGGATATTGATCTGCTCTTTCGACCGAATCTGCTATCTCAAGACCCCATCCATTATTGGCCCAGTCAATTGAGGTTATTTTTTGTTCCCTTATTAAGGTCAGGTAACGCCTCATATTTTCCTGGCTAACCCAAGGTTCATACATGAGCCACATATCTATGTCATCTTTAACAAAAGGTTTACCTCCCATATCAGCTGTCATCTCCCGAACCATGTACTGATCTCCCACTATCTGTATATCAGAAGGTACATTAATGCTGTTGCCATGATATTCAGCGACATATGACCACCATTTCAAAGATCTATAAGTAGGGCTAATGGGAATAACACCAACATCAAGACACATTCGCTGTATATCCCTCCACATTGAATGCAGAGAAGACAGATGTCCTTCAGGCACACCATGTGAAAGAAGTTCTTTGAAGTCAGACCATTCAGCCGGCATATCAACAGGGCTACCTGTAAGCCAGAATTTTTTGAACCTGCCTTTATATGCCGTTAGTGTTCTGGATGGAAGTGAAATCCTATATCTACTTTCCAGAAACTCACGCCCAATAGCATTCTTCCAATTGTTTTGAGCCCATATAAGCAAAAGTCCGATTTGTTGGCAAGGATTCAAAGCTGACTGGAAGCCTCTTTTGCCTGACTCCCAATTGCTTGCACCTTTTGGACTATATGTTGCCATTATTAGGTTTGCTCTTAAAAACTAATTTAATCATATAAGTCTTTACGTTGCTATAACGTTATCCAGAAGTCACTTGAAAGTTCAAGGCAAAAACATACCTAAACTATTAGAAAAATCACCATGGAGATCGAGATTGCCAAATATCAGAGCAATTCAAATACATTTTTCCGCAATTAGGTACAGGTTGACGGTTTACTACTTTTTTGCCGCTACCACACTTTTGGGATTCAAGTTTCCGATTCTGCCACTTTCTGTCCCTGCACTACTGTCGATAACTGCGTTGATTAATGTGGGGTTCCCAGAATCCATGGCTTCATTTACAGCACGAGTCAGTTCATCCGGCGATGATACATTTACCCCAACTCCACCAAAGGCCTCTATCATTTTGTCGTACCTTGAATCTTTTACAAATACGGTTGTAGCGGCATCAGATCCCCCTGTAGGGTTGGTATCCATACCACGATAGATACCACTGTTATTGAATACCACCACGCATACAGGCAAGTTGTAGCGGCAGATTGTCTCAATTTCCATGCCGGAGAAACCAAATGCACTATCACCTTCTATAGCCAGTACTGGTTGTCCTGTTTCAACGGCTGCGGCAATTGCAGAACCCATTCCGATTCCCATTACACCCCAGGTGCCTACGTCGAGTCGCTTCCTAGGTTTGTACATATCAATTACTGTCCTTGCAAAATCAAGAGTGTTTGCACCTTCATTCACTAGAACAGAATCAGGACGTTCTTTAATAATTTTTTTCAAAGCACCAAGTGCTCCGTGGAAATCCATAGGGTTGTTGTCGTTTTCAAGCCGGGGAGCCATTCTCGCAACATTAGTTTCGACTTTGTCCATTACCTCTTCTGTCCATCTTGACGGAGGTTTCGCCCACTCTTCCCCCATACCGTCAAGGAGCGATTTAACACAAGAACCTATATCCCCTACTATTGGTGCAGCAATTTCAATATTGCTGTCCATTTCTTTTGGTTCTATATCTACCTGGATAAATTTCTTGGATTGATCGCCCCATGTTCTCCCTTTGCCATGAGAGAGGAGCCAATTTATCCTGGCCCCTATAACCATTACCACATCTGACTCTTTCAACACTAAAGACCTTGCAGCCGAAGCGGACTGAGGGTGATTATCTGGTAAAAGTCCCTTTGCCATACTCATTGGAAGGTAAGGGATACCACTTTTTTCTACCAGATTTCGAATATCATCATCTGCCTGTGAATAAGCCGCTCCTTTGCCCAAAATAATGAGTGGTCGGTCAGCGCCTTTGAGTAAATTTAACGCTCTGTCAACTGATTGAGATGAGGGGAGTTGAGTTGGTGCCGCGTCAGTTACTTTTACTAGAGATTTTGCCCCTTCATCCATATCAATAACCTGAGTGAAAAGTTTGCCAGGCAAATCCAAATAGACCCCCCCGGGGCGCCCCGAGACAGCAGCACGTATCGATCTAGCGATACCAATTCCGATATCTTCGACGTTAAGTACCCTGTAGGCAGCTTTACAAAGTGGTTTAGCCACTGCCAGCTGATCCATTTCCTCATAGTCACCTTGTTGTAGATCGACTATCTCCCTCTCAGAGGAGCCACTAATCAGAATCATTGGAAAACAGTTTGTCGTAGCATGAGCTAAAGCAGTTAGGCCATTGAGAAATCCAGGAGCTGACACTGTTAAACAAATTCCAGGCTTCTTTGTAAGGAATCCTGATGCAGCTGCCGCATAGCCTGCGTTCTGTTCGTGTCTAAACGAAAATATTCTCATTCCAGAAGCCTGCATCATACGACCGAGATCAGTTATGGGAATACCTGGTACGTTGTAAATGGTATTAACGTCATTGAGTTTAAGTGCATCAATAACTAGGTTAAAACCATCAGTCAGATTTTCAAAACCTTCAACTTCCGCAACATTTACATCGCCAGTTGAATCAGCCATGTGGATCTCCTTATCAATCGTGCTATCGGTGAATAAACGGCCTAGTAATGGAAAAATCAAGGATCATTTCAAAGCAGCAAAGAATTTTTGGCTGCCTCATCAGGCCAGAAAAAACCAAACCCCGCTTGAATCGCATACTTTCGGTCTAGGTCGTCTCGGTCACCGACATGATAATACTCTTCAGCTTCAAATTGAGTTTTGAGATCTGTTAAAAGATGCTTGTAACAAACAAAATCGTATTCGACACCATATTCTTCCCAGATCGCCCTCTGGGCACTCATCGGCCTGTCAGAACAACTTCCTGTGATTATCCCCTTGGCTCGGGCGGTTTTCACCATCTCCAATGTTACTGCTCCAGGGGGATCTCCTATTTCCATGGTACCGTCTATATCAAAGCTAATTAGTATCGCCAAATTATTCTTTCACTTTATAAAATAATGTGTTTTAGTCTGGTGTTGCACTCCACACCGTATAATTCCCCCCAAGAGGCATTGGCCCCCCTGAAACACCAATCTCAGCCTTTACGCCCGTGATTTGCCTTTCTCCGGCCCTGCCCTGTAACTGCTGGATGGAATCAGTGTGCATCCAGAACCTACTTCTACCGCTACCTATGTTTCCTCCACTAGGGGATACTGGGTTTGGACCCTCAATACTTATATCAGTTTGGTAAAAATCCAATGCGTCTCCAAAACCTATCCCTCTATAACCTAAGCCTTCAATATGAAACTGATGGAACTGGGTAAATCCATCGTACATGTTTTCGAAAGATAAATCGGCAGCAGTTATTCCTGCGCCTTCATATATTTTCCTTGCTGTAAGAGCACACTCTGCTTCTACTTCGTCCAGTGTAGGAGTAAGTCCTCGCGGAACCGTATAACTGTCTGCATGATTGAGAATATAAACAGGTTTTTGCTTCATGTCTTTAGCCCTCTCTGCCGTTGTAAACAGATACGAGGCCGCACACATAATTGGAATATCATTATCAAAAAGGTTAGCCGGTTTCGCTATCCACCTTGCTAGTTGATAATCTTCAGGAGTTAATTCTTCAGGTCTGTGCTGAGCCCAGTAGCCTTCTGGAAACATTAGACCGTTCCGGCGTGAATTTATGATGAAGGGAGTCATCATGTCATGGTTTTTACCGTATTTCCGACAATATTCAGCAAACTGTAAAGCCGTACCATAACAAGCAGGAGCACCCCACAGACTGCGAATAGCACTTATTCCACCTATGGCGTCCTGTGCATTTTGGCCTCCTTGATAGTAACGACCTTCAAGATTATGCCATGCTTTCAATACAAGAACCGTATGAGCCAAACCATCACCAACAGCTTGAGCTGCGACGTTCAATGCGTTTGACATACAAACTGGCGCATAAACCGAGTAGTTGATATTAGTTAGTTCTGGCATATTTTTTAGTAGCCACTCAACACTTAATTTGGCTACCCCATCTAAAGGGTCATCAGTTTGGACAAATGCGTTAATAACATCTTGTGGCAATGGCTTATCTTCTGGCCAAAAAGCTCCAGTGGTTGTCACAGGCACAATAACAATACCATCAACTTGGTCAGGTGATACCCCCGCATCGGCAATGGCATTTCTTAGGGCCATGATGCTCCACGCCCCTACAGATGTCTCTGTCCGTTCGTCCCACCTACGTTCTGTGGGCGAATGACCTACTCCTACAGCAGCAACCTTACCTCTGTGTTCCCATATACCCATACCTTCGCGACTTCTATACATTGAAGACGGAGCGTATTCTGTTGCCATGTTAATTATCCTTTTTTGCTAGGCTAATAATGCCCACAAGAATATATTTTATTTAACTACCTTCCACTCCGGGATCTTTTGCCCATTAGAACTCTCTTCAAACACGACCTCAACAGTTGCGCCCACAGGAACATCGTCTACAGGAACACCTGGTAAATGAGAGTACATTTGAATACCAGGATCATCATCAAGCATAATCACTGCCACATTAAACGGCTGATCATCTTGAAGAAGTCTTATTGGACAATCGTGCACAACTCCGTAGTTGTATATGCGACCCGTTCCGCTCATCTCCTTCCATTCAAGATTATCTCCAGATCTACATTGCCCGCAGTCTTCTGTAGGAGGATGCTGAAGACGATCACATCTAGAACAGTTCTGAATAACCAATTTGGATTCATTTGCCGCTAACCAGAATGGAGCGGTGAAATCATCCGGAATAACCCCTTGTTTCACTTAGAATCTCCTTTTAACTTCCCCTTTGACGACATATTAACACCATCTAGAATAGGTAAATTTTTGGCTTTAACGTTTACTGAAGGGAAATGACCCCCTTTGCCTCCAAGGATTTCAGATCTGAGTCTGAATATCCGACATCATTTGAGAGTATTGACCTTGTATGCTCTCCTACCAGCGGCGCCCTGAAAGCCTCCCAGGGTGACTCGGTGAATCTATATGGTCTACCCACGTATTTGATACTGACACCTTCACCCATCTCTGGATGAGCTATATCTACAAACATTTCCCGATCTTCAGCAAAGTGAGGGTCATGCAAATTTTCTTCTGGTGACCTTACTTGACCCCATGGAAATTTCAATTTTTGAGCACCTCTGTAAATATCTTCAGATGTCTGCGAAGCAATAAATCTTCGAACCACTTCGAAAGCGTGATCAGAATCTGTAGTGTCAGTCGCAGCCCGCATACCTCTACTACCACCTCTAGCCATATCCCTATACCTTTCTTCCTGTAAATCTTCAGCCATCCCAGCTTCCGCCATCCAACCCACTAAAGACAGCCAGGAATGAAGATTATTGAATATTTGAAATACTATCAAATATTTCCCATCTGCCGTTTTACATAATGTTTTCGGAGTAGGAGTAGTTGAGTGATGCCTGCCAGTCTGCCTGAAAACATTTTCCCCTTCATAAAGATAGGTGGGAAGAGCATGTTCACTTGTTGAATTACATGCTTCATGAGCTGATGCGTCTATATATTGACCTTTCCCTGAAAAATGTCTGTTGAATAATGCTGCTAGAGTCCCAATTAAACCGTAATGAGAGGCAATCTTATTTCCGTGATCCCCACTAGGCCTTATGGGTGGACTACCTGGCAAATCATCATAGCCACAGGAATGCATAATTCCACCCATAGCCAATGCCACCAAGTCGGTAGACTTGTAGTTACGATAAGGTCCATCCTGTCCAAATGCCGTCAATGATGTCATGACTAATTGTTCATTCCCTGCAGATAATTCTTCATAACTCAGACCCATTGAAGGTAGGTACCCAGGTTCAAAATCTTCCAGTAGCACATCTGCATTTTTAACAAGATACTTGATAATTTCTTGACCTTCAGGTGTTTCAATATTTATTTCTAGACTTTCTTTAGAAGTGTTATGGGCCCAGAAAAATAAACTGCGATCGGGATGTGGTTCGTCATGCATAAATGGGCCTACCTGACGTTCCAGGGCCCCTCCCAGAGGTTCTATTTTTATGACTCTAGCTCCCATATCACCCATAAGTTTACCCATGAAGTGGCCCCGAGCACTACACAATTCAATAACCGTTATACCTTCAAGAGCCCCCCCGGCTCTATCCGTGCGTGATTGTTCAGAATGCCCAATCATGCTATCCCCTCCTCAAAAAAAGTGGCTAACTCCTCTGGAGTAACACCCAGTAGCTCTGTGTATATCTCGGCTGAATGCTCACCAAGCAAAGGAGGAGGCCTATCAAGACTCCAAGGTGTGTCTGACATTTTCATGGGTATCGATTCCACCTTAGCCGTACCAAGTTCTTCGTGCGGAATTTCGGCGATGAAATTTCTATGCTTCAACTGGGGATCTTTTTCCACTCTTTCCATGGGGGTCTGGACAGCACCTGCAGGTACTCCGGACTCTTGAAGTATTTCAAATACTTCATGGGGGGTATGGCCAGAGGTCCATTGACTTATCAATTCATCAAGGGCATCTTGATTTTCAAATCTAGATTGCATGGTTCCGAAGCGTTCTTCGCTAGTCCACGAAAGCTTTCCAACGGCTTTTACGAAACTTTCCCATTCTTCTTCGGTAGACACGGCTATAACACACCACCTGTCCTCGCCTTTGCAAGGAAAAGTGTTATGTGGAGCTATACCTCGTTCTGGAGCTCTATTACCTGGTGGCATTCCATCTCTTCGGAAAGGGCGGTTATTTACTGTGTAATCTAGAATTGCAGTACCAGTAAGCCCGATTCCACTTTCCACCTGAGAAAGATCAAGGTGCTGGCCTTTTCCTGTTTTGTTTCGATGGATTAATGCCATCATTATGGCAATCGTTCCGTAAAACCCTCCAGTGTGATCCATATATGAAAAACCCCAACCTGCCGATTCTTCCCCTGGCGATCCGGACATATAAGTCAATCCGGAGAGGGCCTGCGCAGTCGGACCCCAGGTAACAAAGTCGCGATCCCTGCCACTATGACCAAACCCTGACATACTGCAGTAAATTATTTTTGGATTTATCTTCTTTTGTTCTTCATATCCCAATCCCCA
>CAYMZR010000002.1:0-75394 GCA_964394975.1 uncultured Dehalococcoidia bacterium
CCACCAGAATTGCTAAATATCCGTAACCTCCAGATATAGATGGGACCAAGCGATGGTGTATCGAGGCAACTTGCGTTACGCCTGCTAAACCAGCAACAGCTCCACCTAACATAAAGGCGATCAATAGATACCTAGATGTAGGTATCCCAAACCTGTAACTTGAATCTGGATTCAACCCTATTGCTCTTAGCCTAAGTCCAAATTGAGTCCGACTGAAAACATAGATCACTATGAGTACAACGATAAAGGATAGAGCCACTGCTAATGGCGATAATCTAAAACCTTCAACGGTAGGAAACCAGGCATTTTGGTGAAACGGTTCTGTCCCACTGGTAGATGCTATTCCTTTCCGACTCCAAGGGCCAATTATGAGATATACCACCAGACCTGTCGCAACAAAATTCAATCCCAGACCACCGAAAATTTCGTTGACCCCGCCTCTAACTTTAAGTAACCCAACAACAAGACCCCAAAAAGCTCCTCCAAAAGCTCCTGCAAGTATCATTACGGGCAGCAATATCCCTGAAGGCAGCTGCAATTCCCTAGCTATAAATGTGGCGGCCACCGCACCAGCTATTATTTGTCCTTCTACCCCTATGTTCCAAAGACCAGCTTTGAAAGTAATAACCAATGAAGCGGAGGCGATAATAACTGGAACTGCCACCATAAGCGTGTCACCAAACTTAGTCATGGACCCCAAAGACCCGGTGAGTAAAAGTCTATAAGTTTCAAAAATAGGTATCTCAAACAGCGCCAAAAGAAAAGAAATAAAAATCATAGATACCAAAATAGCTATGACATATGAATATATTGGACCTCCAGAAATTTTCATATCCGTATACCGCCGATCAAAGATCCAACGTCATGCGGGCTTGTTGCTTTGGCCGAAATATCTCCGATAATTTCACCTGCAAAACATACCAATATACGATCAGAAAAACTTATTAATTCTTCTATATCTGAAGAGGAAAATATAATGGTGGTTCCGCTTTCAGATCGATCCAAAAGCTCATTCCAAACCCATTCCGAGGATTCTATATCAAGCCCTCTAGTTGGATGTTCCATAGCCAAAACCGAAAGATCACTTGGCATCAAAGCAAGTAAAAGCCTTTGTTGGTTTCCTCCTGACAGATCTTCAGGCTTTGAGTTAACCGTTCCTCTAATGGCATATTCCTGTAATTTATCTTCAGCTAACTGAGTTGCTTTACCCCAATTTATTGCCTTACCGCCCTGGTTTTCAGCCAAGGCAAAATGTTCCGTCACGGTTAGCCCTTGTATTAAACCTTCCCCTTCCCGATCAGCGGGCAGGTAATGGAATCCGTTTTCAATATGCCAACTGTAAGAATAATGGGATATGTCCTCTCCACTGAAACTTACACTACCGCTGTATGGGTTTGTTAATCCAGAAATACTCCTCAATAAAATGCGCTGTCCAGCGCCTTCTAGGCCGGCGAGTCCAATGATTTCACCTTCAGAAAATCTGCAACTCACATCCTCTATATTCCCATTTTCATCTTTTGCACTTATAGCATCTAATACAAGTACATTTTTACCTAAAACAGTTTGACTTTGGGGTGTTGATTGTTCGTACCCACCAAACATGCGATCAATAAGATCAGAGGTTGGACAGGGCACAGTCAGAGTCTCTACCAACATTCCCTTGCGCAAAACAGTCACCCGATTGCAAATTGATTGAATTTCCTCCAACTTATGGGAAACAAAAATAACAGACATGCCACTAGCCGCTAGGCGTTCTATAGTGGCAAACAAATTTTTCCGTTGGTCCTCAGAAATAGCAGTTGTTGGTTCATCTAAAATCAGCACCCTGGCACCCATCCAAAGCAACCTAGCTATTTCTAATTGCTGTCTCTCTCCAATCGTTAGAGTTGAAGCAATGGCATCCGGGTCCAGATCAAACCCGTATTCTTGAGATATATCGCTTATGGCGTCTCTAACTGCTGTCCTGTCGAAATCACGGGATTTAGGTAAGCCTGCAAGAAAGTTATCTATTATGGAAAATGGCAAAAACACCAAGGGCTCTTGGTGCATTATCCCTATTCCAGACTCTATCGCATCTGTGGGAGATGATAGATCCAAATAGTCGCCATCCAACTCCACTGTTCCTGAGTCAGAAACGAGGGAGCCTGAAATTATATTGACTAAAGTAGACTTACCAGCCCCATTTTCACCAAGTAGCCCGTGAATCTCACCTTCGCCTATTTCGACAGATATATCGTCATTGGCTAAGATAGTTCCAAAACGTTTAGTTATATTTAGTAACTTCAAAGACATGAAGTCTACCCAGTCATTTTTTATTCAGTTGTTGATGCCCCTTCTATCCCTTCAAGCAGCATAGGAAGATACCAAATTTCTTTATCGGTAGCCTCTTTACCATCAGCCAGAAAAGCTGAGCCATCTTGATAATTTAATGGCCCCTTCCAAAGGTTCAAATCGCCCTTCGATAATTTTTCTATAAACTCATCCAGAGTTTTTGAGTTTTCACTTGTTAAACCATCACCTTTCAAGAATCCGATCGCGCTAGAATCATGGTCGTTAATATCGTCCCAATCTGGACCCACCCATTGGAATGAGGCTTTGAAATTTCCTTCCATTACTGATTTAGCTATCTTATGGTAGGAAGGGCCCCAATTGAAATAAGGCACCCCTAGGCACACTGACGGAGCCTCCGAACATGCACCTTCAAAATCGTAGGGAATTGCCCATACCGTTTTTCCTGAAGCTGCTGCTTGGCCGGCAACTACAATAGCTTCTGTGGTATCAATACCAGATATTATTACGTCTGATCCGGAGGCTATAAAGTCGTTTACCACCACAGTTGGATCTTGAGTCACACCCGGGATATTGAACCAAAACCCTATCCATGTAACTTTGAATTTCAGGTCGGAGGCACTTCTACCTTTAACAGTTTCCCAACAATGTTTTGCCCCAAGATAAGTGGAGCTGACCAATCGTCGTGTCTCTGCATTAATTAAAGGGCCAAGATATGAAATATTCCCTGTATCAGACTGTAGTGCAGCGGCGCATCCTGCCATCATTTTCCCGTATTCCATTTTACCCATCAAATTCCCTAGGCTTTTCAAATCGCTACGATAATCCTCTCCGTCTGACCAAGCTGTGTCACCCGAGGCCCATATCATTGGAGTTTCTGGATGAGCTTCAGCAGCTTCCAAAATGCCGTCTTTCATGTCGTCAGAGGTCGCTACAATTAAATTAGCACCCTGGGAAATCATATCCTCCACAACCTGAGGTACCGTAACGTTAGGGGAATCAGCAGGATTAACTTTATCAATTGTTATTAATTCTCCACCAGCCTTGCTAACAGCGTAGGAGGCCCCTTCAAAATGGGCTTGAGACCAGCCGTGGTCATTCTGTGGCCCAACTAGTATCAAACCCAATTTAAACGATTCACTATCAACACCGCCGCTACTAGAGCAAGCTCCTACAGACAAAAGTAAAATCAATATCAACGGTACCAATTTGAAACGCATAAAAGATTCTCCTTTGATTTCAACTCTATTCCGACAGTCATTTTTGCAAAGCTAACAGAGCATTTACTATCGTTAATCACGCAAACCACAGTCTATGCTTCAATTTAAGCCAATAGTTACAGAAACTGTTAAACCTTTGTAAACTGTGAGCATATTTCCTAAATGAACGGCATCACTTTTTCTGAGAAAAGTTTCATGGAATTTTGTACCACTTCTGTGGTATTTCGGCCTCTTCTATTGAATTCCAGTATGCATTGATCCACCCCTGGAATACTCTCCTCCAATTCCTTCAATTTTTCTATACAGCCTTCAGGACTTTCGTAAATGCAATTTTCAACTGCTGTCTCAAAATTCCACGTTCCCCACCCTCCAGCTCCTGATGAAAAATCATGCCGACCTCCACCAATGGCGGAAGAATGCACTGGAGGGCCATCACCAATAACATCACTGTCGAGCCAGTTTTTCCGCATCAATTCATGAGCCTTCTCTTTCGTCTCAGCGACAAAAAGAGACACTACAACATGGAAAGGTTGAGGAACCCCATTGGCTGCGATGTTGTTTGTATTGGACTTAAACGTTTTTACATGTCTCCCCAAATTAACAACAGACTGGCTCAAAGTTATCCCAACTACACCCATACCATTTTGTGCAGCAAATTTGAAAGATCCATCACTATTTGCCGCCATCAGGAGTGGCGGATATGGGCTCTGGACCGGTTTTGGGAGAACGGGTACATCTTCGAAGTTCCAATAATCTCCCTTGAAATTTAGTCTCGGCTGAGCCCACGCCTCTTTTAAAACATTAGAATATTCGGCGACCATTGTTCGGCTTTCGTCACCATCGATTTCTGAAGAAACCCCCATCACCTGACTAGAAGGACCACCCCATCTTCCGCCTATACACAAATCTAACCTACCCTGGGTCAAAATATCACAAGTTGCTACCTCAGTAGCCAGATTTAACGGGTGATGCATGGGAACTTGAGTCGCTAATGTACCAAATCTAATTGCTTTCGTGTGCTGTGCTGCCGCAACTGCCACCAGCAAAGGCTCTGACATCGGCCTTGTTGGATAAAAAGGTGCCTCTGCCAACCAACCTTCTCTAAACCCCAGTTTTTCAGCCAGAATCAATTCTTCTATGGTCTCCCAGTGTCTGCGCCCTACATCTGACCCTTCATATCCGGGGACTTGCCAAAATACTCCAAATTTCAAATCGACTAGCTCCTCAACTTTATTCGACCGGAATGGCTATCGACACCCGAGTCCTATTCCCCACCGCTTTCGTAGTATGGCCTTTTCCCGTCAGGTCTTCAGCGAGCATCATGTCACCGGGACCTAAGGTGTAAACCGTCCCATCACCTAGACCTATTTCTACCTGACCTTCCAATGTAACTATGAATTGTCTTCTAGGTGCCACATGCCAATCAATGAAATTACCAGGTTCATGTCTTCGGAAAATAATGCCCGTGGCTGGCATATCTCCTAGCGGCGAATATTCTTCCATGTGAGACTGACCATCATCTCCAGTGAAAATTCTATAAAACATACCTTAACCTCTACCTCATAAATTTCTTTCTTTACAACAAATAAATTTTCTCTATTAATCCAAACCTTCGGACTGCCATTAATCAGGCATGGTTCAGGAATGCTTCGGTTGCGGGCTAATATCTATTTTCCACTCTCCTGTAACCTCTGACGGAGATATTTTGCATTTAATCTTTTTTTTCAACGATTTTGGAAGGGCATAAGTACCGACCATGTAAGAAGAAGCCAAAATAATGGTTCCGGTACCATTTTGAGCTTCAGATATCGCCTTGTCCACACGCGATATCTGATCCGGAACGGAAGATTTCGTAACGTCCACAATCTCGTGAGATTCTCCCATCCCCTAAGGAAACCTTTTTATCCACTGGACACCTATATAGGCCCCAACTGCCAAACCAACGGCATACACCCATCCATTCAAAGCCAAAGATGGAACGGCCGAAAAGAAGGCTCCCAGAGTGCAGCCCACACCTAAGCCGGCACCATATCCCATAATTACCCCTCCAACTATCGACTGGACATACCTCACAGGAGTTTGCGGAATCCTTAGTTTAAATTCACGGGCAAAAACAGCCGATGCTAAGGCTCCAGCCACAATTCCCAAATTTAGAAAAAATCCACTTGTAAACCAAGAGCCATCGGCTACCGTCATAACGCAAGCCCCTAGCCCCTCCATACCCTTCAAGTGGAGCTCTTCAAGGCCAAAAATGTTACTCAAAGATGTTGTCCACCTAGATATTTCCCCCACAACACCCAAAGGTCTAAATCTAATGAACAATAAAATGTTAAGGATCCCCAGAGATATCCCTCCTACTATTGGGCTCCATTCTTTCCTGAAAACATTTCTAACATAGCCGGTAATTTCTGAAGCAGCGCTGGTTGGATTACTTTCTTCTGACCTCCTCTTTATCTCGGGCATCGCAAATCCGGCGGTAGCTCTTCTCTCTCTCAACACCGCTAAGTAGAGCAGGACTGCCATAATTAAAGTGGTAACAACGATGGCTCCCGTATAGGAAATTTCAGCCGGCATCCAAATCTGTGCTTCAGAAGAAATCAAATGATCCCACCACCAATTCCAAGAGTTATTTAACAGGAACAAACCAACCATAACGCCACCTATAGCCAGCCAGGACCCAATATAACCTTCACCCATCCGATAGAGAGACCCAGACACGCACCCTCCTGCCAAGACCATACCGACTCCGAACAGGGTACCCGCCACCAAGGTAGACAAACCCACAGGCAGAACATTGGCATCAGACGGTGGCGCTCCAAAACCTGGATTGGGCGACACTGTACTCATCACCATTACAAACCCCGCAGTGCAAACAGCAAGTCCCACCAAAACACCTTTTATCATTCTGGTTTGACCCAAAAGAAAAAAATCCCTAAACGCTGAGGTGAAACAAAAACGACTTCTTTGGACCGTTATCCCGAAAGCTATCCCTGCCAACCAAAAAACAGCCTCTCCGTGAGTTCCCATGTAGATAGTGTAAGTTAGAATTAGCAACAAAACTCCGGACACAGCAAGACCACAAAGAGTACTTTTTCCTATTTTACTTTTTGCTGAGAAAGTAGTTATTTGCATAAATTCCTGATCCAGCGCCTTATTATTGGCGTTTCCATTAAAGTTTCCATGTTCAACCCTTTCCAAATAAGTAGTTGAAGTCTTGCTCATATATTACATACATTTTTTCTTATGACTAGGGTATGATCTCAGATCAATAGGTTTAATTTGACATAAGAGATGCTATTCAGTAAATTTATATCCTCATGTTAAATAAAGAAAAATACGGCCTGCCGAAGCAAAATATCTACCTCGTTGGGGTCTGCCGCTCTACATTTAGGTGTTCTTGTATGAGTTAACAAGGGGTATTTTTCTAGTCGCCTGAAGGCGAACAAACACAACCCCGTCCGCATTTGATGGACGGGGTTTTTTTTTGAGCAAAATAAGGGAGTTTTGAAAAAATGGACAGTGACACAAATCCAACTTTGCTAGATGTAAGGGGAGAAATTTGTCCTTATCCGATGTTAAGGACAAATAAGGAACTAGACAATTCAGAACACATACTGGACGCTCTAGATGTGCTAACTGATCATCCACCAGCACTATCTACCATACCTTCTGAAGCTATGAAGAGAGGATACGGATGCGAAATTGAAGAAGTGGAAGCTGGGGAATGGAAAATTCATCTATTTAAATCCGTTTAGTTAAAACTGCTTATAAAGCGTAAAAAGGAACATAGAATATGCTAATTAGTAAATTGACCAAAATAGGGTTTAGCGTAGCAATTGGAGCGCTGACTTTAGGTATATTAAGTGCTTGTTCGGGCGACTCAGGCGTGTCTTCCGACACAACTTTAGATAGTCGTGGTTACTCGTCCACAGAACGGCTTGTATCCACGAAATGGGTTGAAGACAATCTCGACAACAAAAATTTGAAGATTATTGATATCCGAAAAGGGGAAGACTATGACGCAGGACACCTTCCTGGCGCCTTGAGTTACCCAAAAACAGAACTTCAAGTTGAGTCTGGGGGAGTAAAAGGTCTAATTCCTCCTTCCGCAGACATCTCAAATAAACTCAGCTCTCTAGGCGTGAAGAGCGCGGATACGATATTAATTTATGACGGGAATAAAAATTTGTGGTCAACCAGATTGCTTTGGACATTGGATGTATATGGACATGATGACGCAAGGATGATGGATGGCTCTTTTGGTTTATGGGAGAAAGAAAATCGGTCAATTACTACTGAGGCCCCTTCGATGACAACCTCTGACTATAAATTCACAGGAACTGCAAATAGCGAACTTGTTACAAGTATAGACACAGTCTTAGGTTCACTAGATGATACCTCCTCCGTAGTCTTAGACACCAGAGGAGCGGAAGAATTCGCAGGGCGCGACGTAAGGGCAAATAGAGGAGGACATATCCCAGGTGCCATACATGTTGACTGGGTAAACAATGTAGATGAAGATGGTAGATTCCTATCGGCGGCAGATCTCAAAAAATTGTATGGAACAGCTAACGTGACAGATGATCTGTCAGACATTTATACATTATGTCAGACGGCAGTAAGGGCGACCCACAGTTGGTTCGTACTGGCTGATCTACTTGGCTTTGATAATGTATCAGTCTATGATGGTTCATGGACTGAATGGGGTAACAGAGAGGACACACCAATCGACTCCTAGAAACTGACTGACTAGGACAAGAGCACAAAACTGCTCATGTTGCCCAATTTTTTTGTAAGCAACATGAGCAGTTCTCATTTCAGTTCAATCACTGGGTGAAAATGAAAAGGAGAATTAGTATGGGAACTTTAGATGGCAGAGTAGCATTGGTAACAGGAGCGAGTCGCGGTATTGGAGAATACATGGCGGTCCACTTCGCTAAAGCTGGAGCTAAAGTTGCCATTGCTGCCCGAACTACTGAGGTCACAGATAAGAGACTGCCTGGCACTATTTATTCAGTGGCGGAATCAATCAATAAGGAGGGCGGAGAGGCAATTGGTGTCCAGATGAACATGAGGGATAATGAAAGCATTACCGCCGGAGTTGAAGAAACTGTGGAAAAACTCGGCGGAGTTGATATAGTCGTTAATAACGCCGCTATACTTGTTCCAGGATCGCTAGAAACGGTACAGGATAGGCACATAGATCTAATATGGCAAATTGACCTAAGAGGGCCTCTAATCCTAATGAAAAGAGCTCTTCCACATGTGAAAGCTGCAGGAGGAGGAGATTTTATTAATATTTCTTCTCGGGCTGGTGTTTTTCCAGGTCCAGGGCCTTACGAAGATACCCCTTCCAGGAGAGATGGTAGCTTTTACGGAATGATAAAGTCTGGTCTCGAGAGATTTTCACAAGGTCTTGCGAAAGAATTGCAAGCTGACAACATTAAAGTTAACGTATTGTCTCCTCAAGGTAGAATCAAAACTCCCGGTAACATATGGGCTGAAAACGATCCTGAAAACCCCTCACTTGAGTTTGAGGCTGCTGACGAAATGGGTAAAGCTGGAGTTTGGATCTGCGAGCAACCAGCGACGTACACAGGCCATATATTATTCGATCAAGATGTCTGTTACGAGCAAAATTTATAGCCCACCTTTCGCTTGTCTATAAATAAATGGCTCTGCAGAATCTACGACTTATACACACTTCGGACACCCATCTTGGTGACGAATTAGGTCATCCTGCATCGAATGACGCATTGGCAAAAGTTATATCTGAAACAATACTATTGGGAGCCGACTTCCTTTTAATCGCGGGAGATGTTTTTGATAACGAAAGGATCTCAAACGATCCTATAAAAAATTTTCTGACCCAAATCTCAAAGCTAAACATCCCTGTAGTTTTATTACCCGGCAATCACGATTTGATGCACCAAACATCCATTTATCGAAGGCCAATTTTCAGGGATTCTCCCGGTAACCTTAATATCTTCAAAAAAGAACAAGGAGAAATAATTGATTTCAAAGAGAAAGGAATAAAATTTTGGGGCAAAGCCATGTATGAACACGGTCCTCTTTTTCATCCTCTCTCCCCTACTCCAGCACAAGTCAAAGATACCTGGTTCATAGGTATGGCTCATGGTCACTTTGAAGAAAATGGAACTAATTCTGGTAGGTCTTCATTAATATTCCCGAATGAGATAGCTGACTCACCTTTTGATTATATCGCCCTTGGTCATTGGGATCTCTATACGGACATATCACAGGGAAACACTTCAGCCGTTTACTCGGGATGTCCAATGGTAGTTGGTAATAGAAATGAACCAGGTTCTGTAAGCCTGGTAGATTTAGACCCCAATAAAGGCCCAGTACATAAACAGTGGTACCTTAAATCCTAACCCAGACTAACAGTCGCACCACCATCAATCACGATCGACGCACCTGTTACAAAGGATGCTTCATCCGAGGCCAAAAATAACGCCAAATTAGCGACTTCTTTGGGTTCTCCTACCCGGTTTAATAGTGAGTTGGCTGAAGCTTCTCGTAAGAATCCTTCTCTATCGGAAGGATCTATATTTTCTTGTCTTTCGATCCCTCTTTGGTACCAATTGTTTGTGTTTATATCACCAGGGCAGATACAGTTCACTCTTATTCCATACTCACCAAAATCCATAGCCATACACTTAGTCAATTGAGCCAGCGCTCCCTTTGAGGAGTTATATGGCAAGGAATTCGGCTGAGCAATAAAGCTACTTAAAGAAGCAATATTAATCACGGAAGAATTTTCACTGTCTTTCAGATGATCCAAAGTAGCCTTACACACATTTGCCGCGCCAATAACGTTTACTGATATCGCCTTCATCCATTCATGTTTATCCAGATCACTCACGGCACCAAAAGTGAAAGAGGCAGCATTGTTTACCACAATATCGACACCTCCCATCAGCCCAGTTGCGTAATCAACCATTTCAGTTACATTTTTTTCATCGGAGACGTCGGTCTTATAAAAGTAGTCCCCCGAATACGAATCAAATGCCGGTCGGTTGAGATCAGCTATAAGTACATTTGCACCTTCCCTAGAGAAGCGCCTAGCAATCGCATTCCCGATACCTGACCCTCCACCAGTGATGATCGTTCTTTTGCTCTTGAGCCTCATGTCCGAAAAACCCTGATCTCCCTAACCTTTTTTATTATTTTTTATTCGCTCTAAATCTACTTCCGTAAGATATGGCTCAATTAAATTTACAATTTTTAACAGAGTTTCATCAGGACTATCAATAGATGTATCCACTTGCACTACTGGCCCTATATCACTCTTGTCGATAAAGTATTGATATTCATCCATCACATTTTCTATGTCGGCAACAAGAAGAGGGCTGTTCGTATGATCGGAATGGTCTTTCAAATCAAACATTCGAGCTTCTATTACCTCTCTAGAGGCAACCATATGTATAGTTATAATAGGATCTCTTGTGATTTGTTTGATTCTATTTTCAATACCGACAAACACATTATTTCTGTCAAACTGCTCCCCATCCAAGCCATACCCATAATATCGCCTAGCGTACACAGCTTCTTCTATGTGAAATCCTACGGTTAGATCATCCTCTTGAACGTAGTGATGCAAATGATAGTACATCCCATAACGATGATACATTTCCTTTAATTTTGGTGATAAGTTAAGTATCTGCTCCTGTTCTTCTAAGGTAGTATCATCAGGATGGCCAGAGGTGTGCGGCAATTTCGAATGATCGTGTATCAAACCCATATAAAACGGTTCCCCCATCACTCTTAATTTCCAATCGTTGAGCATTCTAGAAATTGTTGTGGTTCCAACATATTCAATACCAGCAAGTATTATTTTCATCGTCAGCGTCCTTAAGCGATTTTTTTCAATCAATATTTAGTGGATATTTACATATAGATTTAGATTTGTATAGGTAGGATAAGTTCCATGGAATAAAGTTTTTGCAATTGCTACACATAAATCATAGCTATAACATCAATTACCTCTGATATACTTGAGATCCCATAATTCGTACATAGGAAGCATAACATTGGCCGAAAATAATTCACCTTTAGACGTAGAAAAAATAAGCTCACTTTGCAAGCGAAGAGGTTTCATTTTTCAGAGCAGTGAAATTTATGGAGGATTAGCCAGCACCTGGGATTATGGCCCGTTAGGTGTGGAACTGAAAAGAAACGTAAAAGACCACTGGTGGAACACGATGGTTTGGGAACGCGATGATATGGTTGGTCTAGATGCTTCCATACTGATGCATCCGGATACCTGGCGTGCAAGCGGACATTTGGAAAGTTTCACAGACCCCCTAGTAGAGTGCAACGATTGCAACAGGCGGTACAGGGAAGACCATATTGATACTGAAGTCTGTCCTGAATGCTCAGGAAAATTAACCGAACCTCGTCTTTTTCACCTCATGTTCAAAACTTTTATGGGACCAGTTGAAGAAGACGCTTCTATTGTTTACCTAAGGCCAGAAACCGCTCAAGGAATCTTTGTAAATTTTAATAATGTGATCAACTCCACTAGAAAAAAACTTCCATTTGGTATAGCACAAATTGGCAAGTCTTTCCGAAACGAAATAACCACGGGAAATTTCATTTTCAGGACCAGAGAGTTTGAAATGATGGAAATCGAATATTTTGTAATGCCAGGCGAAGATGAAAAAATTCACGATAACTGGATTCAAGATTGTCTGTCATGGTACGGTGACATAGGATTAAACCCTGAAAATTTGCGAGTCAGACCTCACGATGAAGATGAACTGTCTCACTATGCTAAGGCCACTTATGATATTGAGTATAGATTCCCGTGGGGCTGGGGCGAGATCCAAGGAATAGCCAACCGCACAGACTACGATTTGAAATCCCATATGGCAATGAGTGGCGAAAAACTCACTTATTTCGATGATTCTTCAAGTCAACATGTCATACCATATGTGATAGAACCATCATTCGGTGTAGACAGGGCTGTGATGGCTCTTTTGGTTGATGCCTACATAGAAGAAGAAATTACTTCGGCATCAGGAAAGACTGAAACACGAGTACTACTCAGATTAGATCCTTCTATCTCTCCGGTCAAAGTTGCGGTATTACCTTTAAGTAGAAATGAAAAGTTGACCCCGCTAGCCAAGTCGGTCTTCGACACACTTCGTAGATCCAATTTGATTGGAGGACATGTGCAATACGACGATGCTCAAAGTATAGGAAGAAGATATCGCAGGCAAGATGAAATAGGAACTCCATTATGTGTGACTGTCGACTTTGATTCCCTTGATGATAATGCCGTTACCATCCGGGAAAGAGATTCGATGGGGCAAACTAGAGTTAGTTTGGATGCTTTAGAGTCAGAGCTAGCACTCAAATTAAAAAGCTAGTTTTGGCTTTATAGTTCCCTTAGATCAGCCGATAATAGGAAATGACAAAAAGTGGTTTAAATGCTAATAATTCATACCGCTGACATACATATAGGAGTCGAAAATTACAGTAGGCCAGATCCAAGAACTAGAACATCATCACGACTTCAAGATTTTTTAAGGTCCTTAGACGAACTGGTTGATTATTCAATAGATAATGAAGCAGATTTAGTACTGATTTGCGGAGATGTATATAAAAGTAGAAACCCGACACAAACTCATCAAAGAGAATTTGTAAAAAGAATTTCTAGGCTTGCCAGAGAAGGGATCAAGGTTTTTCTATTGGCCGGCAACCATGATTCCCCAAACGTCCCAGGCCCAGCAACTACACTGGACATATTTCCTACACTAGACATAGAAAATGTGCAGATCGCCAACGAACTAAACACCCAGGTAGTTCAAACCCGTAATGGATCCATTCAAGTAATATCATTGCCGTGGATTAGAAAAGGCGACTTTATGTCCCATGAGAAATATAACCAACTATCGAATGAAAAATTTAACTCAGCTATTGAGGAAAAATTAATTGACGACCTAAATAAAGAAATAGCTAATTTAGATCCCTCAATGCCAAGCATATTAGCTTCTCATGTATCGACAGACCTGGCTAAAACAAGCTCAGAAAAATCTATGACCCTTGGAAAAGACTACCTCTTGCCAACTAAATTTTTAGCTAATCCAAAGCTAGATTACATAGCCCTTGGTCATATCCATAGGCACCAAGTACTAAACGAAGAACCGCCGGTAGTGTACTCAGGTAGTTTAGAAAGAATAGATTTTGGAGAAGAAAAAGATTCTAAAGGATTTTGTGCGATAGACATTTCCACTACCCCAGATAAAAAAAATAGATTGAACTCCTATGAATTTATTGAGGTAAATGCAAGAAGGTTCAGAACTATTTCAACAAAGATAGAAGAAAGTGATGAATACCCTAACGAGAAAATTTTAGCCGAGATAGCAAAACACGACGTAAAAGGCGCCATCGTGCAAGTAATAATTGAAGTCAATTCGGCACGGTACAGAGAAATATCTGACAAGAAGATCAGGGAAAGTCTGTCTGAAGCAAATTTTATAGCTGCAGTAAGAAAAAATGTCATTACCGAAAGCAAAAACAGATTGGGGAAGGAGTTACATGAATCAATCCCTGTAATTGAAGCTCTAGAAACCTATTTAAAAGAACGCCAAATAGATGACCGGAGAATACGATTGCTACTTGAGAAAGGTCAGAATCTTATATCAGAAAACCCACCCCAATGATACTGATTTCTCAACAGGGACATCATTCGAAAATCTACCCGATGAAACCCTCATTATTGTTACTATTTGCATTAATTCTGATGGGGGGCTGCTCACTTATGAATCCTCATCAAACAGCACCGCCATTCATGATTGATCTCTACCATACAACTGATCACAGTGAGCACGAGGTATTCAATTTGGAACAGCACAAGGGAACCCCTACATTTATAAATTTTTGGTTCCCTTCTTGCCCTCCCTGTGTTGCGGAAATGCCTCAACTTAATAAGTTTTATTCACAACACAAAAATGACGTAAATGTGGTAGCGATTCAACTTATCGGGCTCGACTCCATGGAAGATGGACAAAAGTTTGTAAAGGAAAAAGGTATCCATTTTGCAGTTGGCCCAGATCCAATGGGAAAAGTCTCAGTCGATTACCAAATCAGTGTGTATCCAACCACTATATTTGTAGACTCAGAGGGAAACATAGTGGATTATTGGCAGGGAGAGATCAATGCCGAAGAACTCAAACAAAAATTTACGGATATACAAAACCCTGAGGATTGAAATTTGGATATAACTGACTTGTTCCATGTTTTCGTCAGATGGGCCCATCTTGTATCTGCTGGTGCGTGGGTGGGGGGTAGTATTTTCTGGATTCTTGTCTTAAACCCTTCCACAAGACAATTTGACTCGGATTTTGTCAGTCAATTACAAGGCCAAATTTCCACTGAATTCCGAGGATTAGTTGACACCTGTATATTCATTCTTTTGACAACCGGCGCCATAATGACATTTAACAGACTTACACCTGGAAATATAGGTTACCAATATGTATTAGTTTTAGGTTTAAAAATCATTTTTGCGGCGGCAATGTTCTATTTGATAAGAGCCAAACGCCAATCAAAAACAACTCGTGTTAAAACAAATTCCAACAATACTCCGAAAGGCACACTAGGACAATTTACAAAAATGGCAACTGCCTATAATTTGGTGTTACTACTGGGACTAATGGTATATCTGTTATCAGATTTGATGAACATGATCTACATGGCAACTGTATCAAATTAAAATGAAATTATTGATAGAGGTTAATTGATGAAAAAGTCATTTTTGGACGTCATTAGATGTCCTCTATGCAAATCTAACTTCGATGCCCATGCGGATGTGGAAAAGGGAGATGACATAATTCAAGGCACCCTAATTTGTAGCGGATGTGGAGAAATATTTCCAATCGATAAGTCAATCCCAAACCTACTCCCTCCGGAATTGCGCAGCAAATGAAAACAAACTACCTAATTGGAATTGGATACCCTACGGGTATACATATGTCCGATGGTTGATCCTCTTTTAATTTGCAAATCATCTGTCGCACATTCACATCCAGCACCGGATGAACTAAATCAGGTGCTATTTCAGACAATGGCTCCAAAACAAACAATCTCTCTGGAAGTCTGGGATGAGGAAGAGTCAAAGTTTTACTTTGAACAATAAAATTCCCCCATATTAAAATATCCAAATCAATTGACCTAGGAGAGTTAGGAAATACCCTATGTCTATAAAAATATGTCTCAATCTCCTTTAACCGGTGAAGAAAAATCCAGGGACTCAAAGCCGTTGATAATTTGCACACAGAATTCAAAAAGTTTGGCTGATTAGAAAATCCTTTTGGAGTGGATTCATATATTTTTGAAGACTTCAATTCCATAGAAATCAAACCAAGCATGCTAATAGCCTGCGAAATACTACCTTTCTGATCACCTAAATTACTTCCTAAACCTACATACACATCAGTTGAATTTCGGATATCTATCCCCTCCTCACAATTGCATCAGTCATCTTAGATACTCGGTACATTTCTTTGACATCATGAACTCGAACCATATCGGCTCCTCGTGAAATAGCTACTGCTACTGTGGCAGCAGTGCCTTCAATCCGGTCATCAACTGTCAAATCTAAAACCTCCCCAATGGTGGCTTTTCTAGACGTACCTACAAGTAAGGGAAGTCCTATTTTTTTGTATTCTTGCAGTCGATTTAAAATTTCGAGGTTCTCAGTAGTTCTTTTGGAAAACCCTATGCCTGGGTCTATGATGATTTTATCTTGGTGTATGCCACTATCCACTGCAAATTCCACTTGAGCTTTTAGAAAGTCCAAAGTGTCTAATACCACATCACGATATCTCGGTTCTTTTGCGTTATGCATTAACACCACAGAAACTCCAGTATCGGCAATAAGAGGAGCCATTTCTGGGTCTCCAGAAAGTCCCCATATGTCATTTACGACATGAGCCCCTGCAGCAATCGCTGCTTCTGCCACCTTTGATTTGTATGTGTCAACACTGATCAAGCAGTTAGCTTTATTCGCCAACCCATGTATGGTTGGAATGACTCTATCCAACTCTTCATCTAGCGATATTTTATCCACTTCCCCATAGACCGCGTGAGGTCTTGATGACTCTCCTCCAACATCTAATACATCGGCCCCGTCGGCTAACATATCAATCCCTTTATCAACCGCCAAGTCCACGGCCGAATAGATACCATCATTAGAAAAAGAATCCGGAGTAGTATTCAATATTCCCATCACATAAGTTCTTGATCCCCAATTAAACAAGGTCGACTCCAAACTAATCCTCATGCACTCCCTTAATATGCTCATAATAGGCATTGATGGCTAACTGAAAATATCCACCTTCACACCATGCCTGACATACTTTTTGGGGTGAGATATAATTGTGCTCTAGGGAAGCATATTAACATTTCAACAATTACCTTTAATGATCTAACATTTTAATCTAGCTACATGACACTAGAAAACTCAACATCTAAAAAGCACGCAGAATTACTTGATAAGAAAGCCCTAGGCCTAAAGGGTGGTGGGGACAAACGAGTCGAAGCTCAACACAAAAGAGGCAAGTTAACTGCTAGAGAAAGGATTTCCCTACTCTTAGATGAAGGGACATTTGAAGAATTAGACCCCTTAGTATTGCACCGGTCTGCCGATTTTGGTCTTGAAAACCAGCAGTACCTCGGTGACGCGGTCGTGACTGGATATGGCGAAGTAAACGGCAGACTAACATTTGTATATGCCCAAGATTTTACCGTTCTGGGAGGTTCACTATCAGAGGCAGTGGCAAATAAAATATGCAAAGTCATGGACAGAGCCATGGATAATGGTGCCCCAATTGTCGGTCTAATTGATTCCGGTGGAGCTAGAATCCAAGAAGGTGTAGACAGCCTGTCTGGATATGGAGCTATTTTCCAAAGGAACGTGATGGCTTCAGGAGTAATCCCGCAGATATCAGTAATGATGGGACCCGCCGCAGGAGGAGCAACCTATTCACCTGCCTTAACAGACTTCATTTTTATGGTGGAAGGACTAGGCCAGATGTACATAACAGGCCCTGACGTTATTAAAGCCGTGACAGGAGAAGAAATTTCCCATGAAGATTTAGGGGGAAGTGAAGCTCACACAGTAAAAAGTGGCGTCGCTCATTTCGCTGACGACACTGAGGAATCTTGCATCTCTAAGGTCCAAAACCTGCTAAGTTTTCTACCCCAAAACAATATGGAAAATCCACCTGCTGCCGCGGTTACTGACCTTTCAGATAGATATGCAGACTCATTGAATAAAATTATCCCAGACAACCCTAACCAGCCCTACAACATGTTAGATGTTATTCATACAGTTGTAGACAACAAAGACTTCTTACAAGTACATCAAAAATTTGCTCCTAATATTTTAGTTGGCCTAGCAAGATTCGACGGTAACCCTGTAGGAATAGTGGCCCAGCAGCCTGACCATAACGCAGGTGTTTTAGATATAGATGCGTCGGTGAAAGCAGCGCGATTTGTAAGATTTTGTGATGCTTTTAACATTCCGTTAGTCACTTTTATTGACGTACCTGGATTCTTGCCAGGGAGCTCTCAAGAATATGGCGGCATTATTAGACATGGAGCAAAACTGATATTTGCTTACGCTGAAGCCACCGTCCCTAAAATAAGCGTCTTGACTAGAAAGGCTTACGGTGGAGCATACATCGTGATGAGCAGCAAGAATCTAAAGGGCGACATTAACTATTCTTGGCCAACTGGACAAGTCGCCGTTATGGGCGCTGAAGGAGCTGTAAACATAATTCACCGTTCAAAAATTATGGATTCAGACGATCCCAAAAAGTTGACTGCTGAACTAGTGTCAGAATATGAGGGAAACTTGATGAACCCTTATATAGCGGCTAGCAGAGGTATGATAGATGATGTTATAGAACCCGGCGAAACGCGCACAAAAATTATTAAGGCACTTAAGATGCTGGCAAATAAAAGAGACAACATGCCCCCGAAAAAGCATGGAAGTATCCCTTTATAAACTGTATGAAACCAACCCAAAAGCATATAGCAGCCATATCAGCGGCTATTCACATGTATCTAAGTGAAGGCATAAGACGCTCTAAGGAAAATAACAAGATCTTGATATCTCCCTGGAGACACACAATCTTGGATCATATGCCATACTCTCATGACCGCCAAATAAGAGGTTGGACTGGCAAAGATCAGTACTTATAAATAATTCGAGGATTCACCTGATTATATGATTACACTTAAGTCTTTTGGAATAACTGACACTACATTCCGCGACGCCCATCAAAGCCTTCTTGCCACTAGATTAAAAATGGAAGATATGGAACCAATCGCGTCTGAAATGGATCAGGTTGGTTTTACTTCAATGGAAGTTTGGGGAGGAGCCACATTTGACGCTACTACCAGATATTTATCCGAAGATCCGTGGGAACGTTTAAGAAGATTTAAAAAACTCATAACTAAAACACCTTTATCGATGCTGTTGAGAGGACAGTCACTGGTCGGGTACAAGGCCTATGCGGATGATGTAGTGGATGCCTTTATAGAAAGATCTGCCACGAATGGGATAGATATTTTTAGAGTGTTTGATGCCTTAAATGATGAATGGAACCTGGAAAGAGCCGCTGCTGCAGTTAAAAACAACCAAAAACACTTACAGATGACGATCTGCTATTCCGTCACAGAAAGTGGAAAAATGGAAGGTCCAATTTATGATTTGGATTACTACCTTGATAGAGCCAAATCCTTCCAGAATATGGGTGCAGACAGTATCTGCATTAAAGACATGGCCGGATTATTATCCCCATACGATGCATTTAAGTTGGTTTCAGAGTTGAAAAAAGTAATAGATGTCCCAATTCAATTGCATACTCATTATACGAGCGGCATGGCATCGATGACCGTTTTAAAGGCCATTGAAGCAGGAGTCGACGTAGTAGATACCTGCTTGGCACCTCTAGCGTTGAGGACTTCTCAGCCCGCTGTAGAACCCCTTTTAGTCACCCTACGAGGAACAGAATACGACCCCAAATTGAACCTGGATACTCTTATAGAGCTAGGTGATTATATGGAATCAATCTTGCCCAAGTACAAAGAGTACATGGAAACACCGAGGGCTGCTGTGATAGACGCTAAAGTCTTGAGTCACCAGATCCCAGGCGGAATGGCAAGCAACTTAATTTCACAACTTAGAGAAATAGGTTCACTAGATAAACTAGAGGATGTACTCGAAGATATACCTGTCACGAGAAAAGAGCTTGGTTACCCTCCTCTCGTAACCCCGATGAGTCAAATGGTAGGATCACAAGCAGTTAGTAATGTCATTTTCGGCAGATACAAAATGGTCTCCAACGAGGTTAAAGAATATCTGAGTGGTATGTATGGGAGATCGCCAGGGAAAGTTGATATTTCAGTCAAAGGGACCGTCTTCGAATCTGAAAAAGAAACGGAAATGACCACTATCACTGAGCGACCCGGCAATATTTTAGAACCTGAACTCAAAAAAGCGGAAGATGGATTGAAAGACATCACTAGAGATATAGATGATGTGTTAATTTATGCCTTATATCCCACTACAGGAATGAAATTCCTCCGTATAAAGCATGGAATAGACTCTTCAGAAGAAGATGCGGATGAAGATGTTGAAAACAAGCAACCATGTAGTTTAGACACGAACTCTGAAGTAGCGGGGCGGCCTGCAACAAAAAGCTCAAACATCCGCTCATTTAACGTATACATAGATGACACTTTATTCAAAGTAGAAGTTGACCCTACCGACCAAAACTTAATAGCAATATCTGATGGCATAAAAACTCAAAAAGGTAACGAAACAAAACCGCCCGTTGACAGTCATACAGAAAATTCTGACGGGCAACTAGAATCCCCCATGCCTGGTGTAATTTTGAGATACCTAGTCGAAGTGGGGCAAGAGGTCAAACAAGGTGATCCAGTGGCAGTTTTAGAGGCTATGAAAATGGAAAACACCCTACCTGCACCTAAAGATGGCAGCATTCAATCGTTGGAAGTAGAACCCGGTCAAACTGTTGTGAAGGGAGACCTACTAGCTATAATCACGTAATAATGCACGATTGTGCATAATAGATAACCCAGACTATTTGAAATTAAAACAAAGAAGGATTATATGAGAAACAAAGTAACTGTAGTTGGAGCGGGCAACGTCGGCGCCACTACAGCACAACGGATTTTCGACAGGGGATATTCTGATGTAGTGTTAGTCGATATAGTCGACGGATTACCACAAGGAAAAGCATTAGACATGCTGGAATCTGGACCAATTTTAGGAACAGATGCGACAATAGTTGGAACCAACGGCTACGAAGAAACAGCATCTTCTGATGTAGTTGTTGTTACATCTGGGATAGCGCGCAAACCAGGTATGAGCAGAGATGATTTGCTACTCACTAACATGAAAATAGTATCCAGCGTAGTTGAACAAACAGCAAAATTTTCGCCAGACAGTGTCCACTTGATAGTCACTAACCCTCTGGATGCAATGGCCCAACAGGCCCTTGCAGTCACTGGATTCCCTTCCAATAGGGTTGTAGGTATGGCAGGAATATTAGATACAGCAAGATACAGAACTTTCCTTGCGGCAGAACTGGGAGTGTCAGTAAATTCAGTGTCTGCATATGTGCTTGGTGGTCATGGAGACACAATGGTACCTGTGGTTGAAAGTACCAATGTAGCGGGAACCCCGGTGTCGAAGTTAATTGACCCCGAAAAGTTAGAAGAAATTGTACAAAGAGCACGAGATGGGGGGGCAGAAATAGTTAACTACCTTAAAACAGGGAGTGCATTCTATGCTCCTTCGGCCTCAATAGTTCAAATGGTCGAAGCTATTATTTTTGACAAAAAGGAAATACTTCCCTGCACAGCATATCTGGAAGGGCAATATGGTATTAATGATCTTTATGTAGGGGTGCCTGTTAAACTGGGAGCCGATGGCGTAGAAGAAGTTGTGGAATTAAACTTGAATGACGACGAACTGATTGCTCTTAGAAAATCAGCAGATGCTGTTCAAGAATTAATAGATGTTATGGCCGGAGCACAATAAGTTCCATCTGTGGCATTTCTAATAAGGTGACACTTGATCATTGCTGTTATAGGTGAAAACACAGTATCTTCCGAAAATGCCATACTTGCTGAAAAGGTGGGTCGGCTGCTGGCAAAGGCTAAGGTAACTATAGTCTGCGGTGGACAAGACGGGGTCATGAGATCCGTATGCAAAGGCGCAAAAGAATACGGTGGGACCACCATTGGAATATTGCCGGGGCTGGATCCTATCGATTGTAATGAATATATAGACATTCCCATATGCACAGGACTTGGCACTGGTAGGAACTTGTTGGTAATAAGAGCTGGTAAGGCCATTATTGCGATTGGTGGCGCATATGGCACATTATCTGAAATTGGGCTAGCCCTTTCAGAATCAAAGCCGGTAATCGGCTTAAACACATGGAGTTTACTGAGAAATGAAAAAGTAGATTGTGGAATAGTAGTGGCAGATAGCCCTGAACAAGCCGTCAAAATTGCCATTTCTCAAGCAGGCGAAAATTAAGATAGGACTTGCAATGACAACAATTGACAATATACATGCACGAGAAATTCTCGACTCGAGGGGAAATCCAACAGTGGAGGTAGATGTTGTGCTGAAAGACGGATCTGTAGGGACATCTTCAGTACCTTCAGGTGCCAGTACAGGTCAATATGAGGCGGTTGAACTGAGGGATGTAGATGGTGGTAGATACCACGGCAAAGGGGTACTTAAAGCGCTCAATAACATTACCAAGATCATATTTCCGCACATAAAAGGAATGAATGCCTACGATCAAGAAGAATTAGATTCAACACTTATTGAATTAGATGGAACGGAAAATAAAGGCAATTTGGGAGCAAACTCGATATTAGCTGTATCACTGGGTACAGCAAAAGCAGCTGCGAAATCTTGTAATCAGGAAGTATATGCTCACATTTCAAGATCAGAAAATTATATTATTCCCGTTCCTATGCTAAATGTTATTAATGGCGGCAAACATGCAGAACATTCCAGTGATATTCAAGAATTCATGATCGTTCCTGCTGGATTTGAAACTTTCGCACAATCCATAAGGGCAGGATCAGAAGTCTATCAATCTCTCCAAAAAATTCTGAGTGGAAAGAATCTCAGTACAACAGTAGGAGATGAAGGAGGATTTGCTCCTAGTCTTACATCAAACGAAGCCGCCTTAGAACTGTTGGTCGACGCTATAACCGATTCAGGATATGAATGCGGTGTTGACTTTTTCATCGCTCTTGACACTGCTGCCGCAGAGCTTTTTGACCCAAAAGATAAATTATATAAACTGGAGTGCGACGGTATATCTGTTTCAGGAACTGCCCTAACTAGCACCTACCAAAAATGGTCTGCTAAGTATCCAATCATTAGCATCGAAGATGGGCTGGCAGATGATGAATGGGATGACTGGAAAGAAATGACTCAGACACTAGGCAGCGAAATACAGTTGGTGGGGGATGACTTACTTACCACAAATCCATCCAGAATAACAAAAGGAATTGAATTTAAAGCGGCGAATGCCGTGCTCGTCAAACCAAATCAAATTGGTACTCTGACAGAGACAATGGAGGCTATCAAATTAGCTCAATCAGTAGGATGGGGAACTGTCATGAGCCATAGATCAGGAGAAACTGAAGACACATTGATCTCTGACTTAGCTGTAGCCACGAACACTGGGCAAATAAAATCTGGTGCCCCTGCAAGAGGGGAAAGAACCGCCAAATACAACCGTCTTATACGAATAGAAGAGAGATTGAGAGGAAGTTGTACCTTTGCGGGAAGTGATGTTTACTCTCGCTACATAAACTAGTTAAATATACACGGAGATACTTAGTAGATTAGAAGGGTTCAAATTAAATGAAAACACGGATCGGAATTAACGGATTTGGCAGAATAGGTAGGTTGGTGCTAAGGGCTGTTTTGCAAGAAGGATATGAAAATGTGGAAGTTGGAGCTATAAACAGTTTTGCAGACCCTGCAAATAATGCTCATATGTTCAAATACGACACAACCTACGGAACCTATAAAGGAAATGTTTCCTCGACGGAAGATTCAATAGTGATAGATGGCAGATCTGTAGCTTGTTTAAATTCTGAGAACCCACCTCAATTACCATGGGGCGACCACGGCGTAGATATCGTAATCGAATGCACAGGAAAATTTACTGACTCAGCCAAGGCGTCTGGGCATTTGGAAGGCGGCGCAAAAAAAGTCATTATTTCAGCCCCTGCCAAAAATGAAGACATTACGATAGTGATGGGGGTCAACGAATATCAATATGACAAAAACAAACATCACATATTGTCCAACGCCTCATGTACCACTAATTGCGTTGCACCCCTTGTGAAGGTATTAGACGATTACTTCGGTGTACAACAGGGAATGATGACAACGATCCATTCATATACTAATGATCAACAGGTACTTGATAAAAGACATAAAGACATGCGACGAGCACGTGCGGCAGCTATGAATATCATTCCAACTACCACTGGGGCGGCCAAAGCAGTAGGGCAAGTTTTGCCAAATCTATATGGAAAAGTGCACGGCATGGCATTTAGAGTACCAACCGCTACCGTATCTGTAACGGATTTTGTCACGACACTTAAAAACAAGGTGACCGCAGAAGATATTAATCAAGCATATATGGAAGCTTCCCAAAACAAACTTAACGGCATCCTCAACTATTCTGATGAACCATTAGTCAGTTCTGATTATCGTGAAAGTCGCTTTAGTTGTACCGTTGACGGCCTGTCCACCATAACTTTGGAAGATACTATGGCAAAAGTGGTCGGATGGTACGACAATGAATGGGGATACAGTTGCAGAACGGTAGAACTGGCAAAACTTGTTGCTGATGCTGGCATATAAAAGGTAAATTTAAGGCTCTTAATTGAAGCCAAGTAGTGTGTGGCGTTATAATTCAGGTAAGTGTTTTCATTTTGCAAAATTGACCACGGAGGCTAATAGATGGCAACGGAAATAAAATCTAGTACAGGAACTTGGGCTGTAAAGTCAGGGCTGGCTCAGATGTTGAAAGGTGGAGTTATTATGGATGTGGTCACCCCAGACCAGGCAAAAATTGCAGAAAATGCGGGTGCTGTTGCTGTAATGGCACTTGAGAGAGTTCCTTCCGATATCAGAGCAGCTGGTGGAGTAGCAAGGATGTCAGACCCCCAGATGATTGCTGAGATAATTGAATCGGTTACGATTCCTGTAATGGCCAAGGCAAGGATTGGTCATTTCGTGGAAGCTCAAGTTTTAGAAGCACTTGGGACCGATTACATAGACGAATCTGAAGTACTAACACCAGCGGACGAAAACAACCACATTAACAAACACGACTTTTCGGTACCATTTGTATGCGGTTGTAGAGATTTGGGGGAAGCCCTTCGAAGAATTGGAGAAGGTGCAGCAATGATCCGAACCAAAGGAGAAGCAGGTTCTGGAAACATTGTAGAAGCTGTTCGACATGCTAGAAAGGTGCTTGGCCAAATTAACCATATCAAGGGCATGGAGATAGATGAATTAATGGCAACCGCTCGTGATTTAAAAGCTCCTTATGAGTTGGTAAAGGAAATACACGAGACCGGTTCCCTACCCGTCGTGAACTTCGCTGCCGGAGGGATTTCAACCCCATCTGACGCAGCATTAATGATGCAAATTGGTGTCGACGGTGTATTTGTAGGTTCTGGAATATTTAAGTCTGAGAACCCTCAAATTATGGCCGATGCCATAGTCAAAGCCACCACTCATTACAAGGATCCAGAAATGGTGGCTTCCGTTTCTAAGGGATTAGGAGCATCCATGCCAGGACTAGATGTTAGAAGTATGCCTGAATCAGAGCAATTCGCCACTAGGGGCTGGTAAGGTTGACAGCCATAGGCGTCTTGGCTATCCAAGGCGACTTTCTAGAACACAGGAAAATGCTTAATTCAATTGAGGTTGAATCAAGAGAAGTGCGTTTGCCGCAAGAGCTAGAAAATTTAGACGGCTTGATCATACCCGGCGGTGAAAGTACAACAATAGTCCAACTGATAGACATATATGGACTGCGGGGACCTCTTGTAGACAAAGTGCATAAAGGTCTTGCTATTTGGGGGACTTGTGCAGGAATGATAGTTATCGCTAAGAATCTTAACGACAAAAGGCCGACCCCTCTAGGGTTGATGGATATTGAGGTTAGCCGCAACGCTTTCGGCAGACAAATAGACAGTTTTGAAACTGATTTGGATATACATGGAATCGAAGGCCCCCCAATGCATGCCATTTTCATAAGGGCGCCTCTTGTTACTCAAATCGGAAGTGGTGTCGAAATACTAGCTGAGGTAGGTGAAGGGAAACCCGTGGCAGTAAAACAAAACCGAGTTCTTGCCACTTCCTTTCATCCTGAATTAACAGCAGATTCACGAATGCATTCAATGTTCGTAGATATAGCCCATTCGAAAGCATAAAGCTTGGGAGGACCACCACAGTAGTGATCCAAGAAACAGATATAGATCTTAATGTTCTAATGGATGTGATCCCTGAAAGATTACGGACACTTCTGTTGGCCCAGAAAAATATCGGGGAATTATTGGAGGTAGTCTTAGATTTAGGTAGGCAGCCTGAAGCCCGATTCCTAGGAGAAAACAAACTTCTGGAAACTGACGAAGTAACCAATCATGACCTTGAATATGCTATTGGTAGAATCGGTCTTTTTGGAGCCGATAATAGGGCCGGTATAGAACGAACGCTTCATCGGATCTCTGCAATAAAAAACCGTGCTGGAAAAACAGTTGGAATTACTTTTAGAGTGGGAAGGGCCGTCTACGGCACTGTAAAAATCATAGAAGACTTAATTCTTTCCGGGGAAAGTGTATTACTGCTAGGAAAACCAGGGGTAGGAAAAACCACAATGCTGAGAGAAGTAGCGAGAGTGCTAGCAGAAGACGCTGGGAAGCGAGTGATAGTAGTAGATACATCTAATGAAATAGCTGGCGATGGAGACATACCGCATAAAGCTATTGGCAGAGCTCGAAGAATGCAAGTCCCATCTCCTACAAAACAGCACGATGTAATGATAGAAGCTGTGGAAAACCATATGCCAGAAGTCATTGTTATAGATGAAATTGGTACTGAACTGGAAGCAAATGCAGCTAGAACGATCGCTGAAAGAGGTGTCCAGTTGGTAGCCACAGCTCATGGAAACACACTTGAAAACCTGATTATGAATCCTACTCTATCTGATTTGGTCGGTGGTATACAGACTGTTACTCTGGGAGATATCGAGGCCAGAAGAAGGAGGACTCAAAAAACTGTCCTAGAAAGAAATGCCCCTCCAACTTTTGAAAAACTGGTTGAAATACAAGGCTGGAATCTAGTAACAGTCCACTCCGACGTGACCTCAACAGTGGATAGAATGCTGAGAAAACAGACAGTTAATTCAGAAGTGAGGTCAGTAGAAGAAGACGGCACAATCAGAAAGCATATGAGTTCATTTAAGTCTAATGAAGTAAATCGAGGTCTCGATTCTCAAGAAACAAATTTTGAGGCGTTAAATGGTAGTGACCATTTGCCAAATGAAGCTACAAAACTGACTCCCATCATGCCCTACGGTGTTAATAAGGGCAGATTTGACCAAGTAATCAGATCGCTAAATGCTCCCATAACTCTAGTCGGGGACATCAAGAAAGCAGAAATGTTAGTAACAACAAAGAATTACCATCGAAGAGGAACCCACGCCCTGAAAAATGCCGAGCAAATGGGTAAACCAGTATTTGTATTGCGAAAAAATACAGTTCATCAAATCGAGCAATTCGTGAGAGCTGTGACGAAAAATGAACAAACTTATATAGGTTCAGAATCAGAAAGGTCATTAGCTTTATTAGAAGCCGAACAAGCGGCTCAAAAAATAACCAATGGCGAATCGGAAATCACTCTCAGAGCTCAAAATTCCTATGTGAGAAGACTCCAGCATCAAATAGCTAGCGAATATGGGCTTGAATCCAGTAGCGAAGGGAAAGAGCCTCATAGATCAGTCTTGATACAAAAAGTCGATGCCTAGAAAAAAAACTTTTATAGTGCTGGAAGGAGTGGAAGGAAGTGGAAAAAGTACTCAGTCACTTCTTCTTTCTGAAAGACTCACTTTGGAAGATAGAGATAATTTATTAGTTAGAGAACCTGGAAGTACAAAGACGGGGGAAAAAATACGAAACCTGATTTTACAAGGTACGGAACTAAACCCATTATCTGAACTATTATTATTTTCAGCAGCGAGATCTGAACTCATCCAAAACGAAATTTTACCTGCCCTCAATTCCAATTCAGTGGTCGTATGCGACAGATATATATATTCCTCAATCGCCTATCAGGGACATGCTAAAGGGTTGGATCTAAATGTTATAGCCAAGATTAATTCCATCACCACATCGCAATTAGATCCAGACTTGGTATTTTTGTTAGACATCGAACCCGAACTGTCCTTTGAAAGAAAAAAATTAGCCCCAAAGGATCGATTTGAAAAAGAATCGATGGAATTCCATAATCAAGTCAGAAAAGGTTATCTAAGCCTCGCAGAATTAAATCCGGACGTGTGGGTCATCATAGACGGTCAAAAACCAACTGAAGAGATCAGAGAGCTAATTTGGGGAAAAGTTTCGGAGATTATTTGATAAATTAGATTTTCTGATTTTCGAAGACGGCCCGAGGGTTTGTCGAACACATCCTCGTAGCAATATCTATTCCCACCATACGTGTAGCATGAATGAAACCCAGTTCCATGTCATAGCATCTTTGCCCTGCAACCATATGAGTATCAGAAGCAATTATATGTGCTAATCCTTGCTTCATAATATCAATAGAATTATTCAACGCAGTATCGCCGAATTTGCCATATAGACTACTCGCCGTCAGTTGTGTTAGGCAGCCCATTTGAATGAAATCAAATAATAGATTAGGTTCTTTTTCAAACACATTCATTCTTTCGGGATGTGCCAAAACTGGAGTCAAACCATAATTCAACAAATGTGCAATAATTTCTTCTATATAGGGAGGGCGTCCTTCCCATGGCATTTCAACTAATATGTATTCACTATCATTTAATGTTAGAGCCCTACCTTCCTCTATGTCTCTAAGTAACCCCAAATCAATATGATTTTCCATTCCTAATTTGATCTCAATTTCTACCCGATCTTCCTTGAGGATTTGATTTAAATGGGAAACTAAGTCCTTTACTATGTTTACCGAAAGATTCTCATTAACATCTTTGCGGTGAGGGGTCACAATCACTGATTTCGTATTCTGACTTTCAGCTATTTTGCATATTCTGATTGCTTCTGGAAACTCCTCGGGGCCGTCATCAACGCCTGGCAAAAGGTGGTTGTGAATATCATAAATATCAATCATAGTTCTTAATTAGACCTCTAAATTAATTCCGGTTACTCTGATAGAATCACTGCTTAAATAATTTTTTTATATCAAATGATCAAAATCACAAATTTTTCAGCCCCTTATCAAACAAAACTCGTAGAATTCATTAATTCAGTTAACGGGTCCTTGAATTCACCCAAAGAATTATCTCAAATTTTGTTCGATCAAAGCATTAATATACCTCCTTCAAAACCAGAAAATGACTGTTATTTAGCGATGACGGAAAATGAAATTGTTGGATTTCTTCAATTGGTTGCAGAAATCCCTATCGGAAGGCTGGTCGGCCTTCAAACCATCAAGCCGGGCCCATATTCTGGCGACGTATTACAAAAATTTATTGATCTCTCAGTAAGAAAAGCCTCCAAAATAGAGACCAAAATAATCAATTTTCAAATCTCACAATACGATAAAACCTCCGCGAAAATTTTTGAAAACAACGCTTGGACGAAAATCAAAACATACTGGAACCTAAAATTTGAAAACACTGAAATCGAAGATTTGATACTACCCCAAGGATATTCTTTACGCCACTTCAATAGTAAAAAGGATCTGAAGGCACTAATGGAAGTTCAAAATCAGTCTTTTGGAACTCATTGGGGGTTTTCGCCGAACGATATAGGGCAGATCGAATATAGAACTCGGATGGAACGAACTACTGAGCAAGGAATTATATTTATAGAAAAAGACCGTGAAATAGCCGGGTATAACTGGACAATGGAATCCCGCAAAGCTGATTCAGCTGTAGGTTGGATAGCCATGACTGGAGTGCATCCAAGCTACCGGGGGTTGCGATTAGGGAGAGCGGTGGTCCTTGCAGGAATGCATTATTTAATGTCCAGAGATATCCCACACATAGAACTTGAAGTCGATTCTGAAAATATCCCCGCAACCCATCTGTACGAAAGTATCGGATTCAAAAAGGTAGATCAGACCTACTGGTACCAAAAAGATTTATAAGGCTAAACAGCTTGGCTGTCTGCGGATTCTAGGACAATTTCCGCATAGTAATTGGATACTATTTGCGCAGTAAAATCCCAACTTAAGGAGCATGACTTCTTTAGAGCTTGTTCAGCCATAAACCCATTTAAATCTTCATTTTGTAATAAGACTTCTATCTGACCAGCGAAAGCTTCTGGGCAGCGCCAAGGAATAAGATACCCTGTGGACCCATGGTCAACTATTGAAGGTATTCCCCCCACCCTAGAGGCCACGACTGGGGTTCCACATGCCATTGCTTCTATAGCTACGAACCCCAAACTTTCGTAATGTGAAGGTAAGACAAAAACATCTGCAGCACTGTAATAAGTCCTTAGTTCATCATGTGCGATCGGTCCTGTAAACATCACCTTTTTGATCAATCCAGTTTCTTGGACTAAGGATTTGATAGACCTTAAATATTTATCTCCTTCATCAGCTCCTCCGACAATATAAAGTAAAACATCCTTTTGTGTGGCGATCGAGGATACCGCCTTCACCAAAATTTCAAGACCTTTAATAGGATCAATTCGACCCACAAAAAGGATCATCTGAGTGCCTTTAGGTATATTTAATTCATCTCTCGCAACATCACTATCGCAAGGATAAAACATTTCTAGATCTATACCAGGTGGCACAACGGCGATCTTATTTGTAAATTCTCCATACAATTGTCGGATATCTTGGATCTCTTTTTGCGTCAACACAAAAATTCCATCGGTACTGTCCATCAACCTATATTCTGAATCACTTCTGGAGAAATGTTCTTCCCCAACTGTGAGAGCTCTCAATTTGGTCTTTGCCAAAGTGTGGAAGGTAATCACATGAGGGATTTTCCATGATTCGGTCAGTAAATCGCCAATCAACCCTGAAAGCCAATAATGGCTATGCAATATGTCCAAGTCTACTCCTTCGTGGAGCATATAGGTTTGCAGGTTCCTAGAAAACTCAAAGACTAAATTGATAAAGTCATCTTTGGATACTTCCTGATCTCCGCCATTTATGTGCACAAGTTTTGATCTCGCTCCGATGTTAAATTCGACATCTTCTTGAAAGTCATGTTTACGAGTAAAAACATAGACTGTATGTCCAATCGAATCTAGGCTTCTAGCGAGATTGTCAAGGTATACATTCATTCCCCCCGCATCTTTTTCTCCAAGATTGGCCATCGGGCAAGTATGAAAACTAACTAATCCTATTATCATTGTTCCATCATGTTACCGAGTTATTGTGAGGTCATAAACAGTGCGGTCATTTGCTCCCAAATGGTATTTGTAACGCTCAGTACCTCTAAGAAAATTATATTCTTTTATGTCCCGTGATATGGCTTCCTGAATGGTTAATGCCTTATTAAGTAGTCCTACGCTTAAGGAAGACTTTTCCGGGTCATAGCCGCTGTTATATAGAAGATATGTTCCATCGTAGTCAAAGCAAATGCAGCTAGCGACTCTAATCCCATCTACCTCCATAAAAAACAATTTATAATTCCCTAGTTTTGAAAAATGTAACGCTAAATCAACGAAAAAATCCTTGTTTTCTTGTGTGAGAAATTCGCTCTTATCACCACTGCTCAAAGCCATAAGACGAAAAAAATCGTCCATATCTCTTCTCACTGAGTCGTCGCTAATTTCAACAACGTACTGTTTAAAATCTGTGTTGGCTTCCAAGCGTCTTAGTTTCCGTCTCAACTCATGTCGATCCTTCTTTCTCAACCCAGCTAAATATTCTTCCCAAGAATCAGGCAACCCCATACAAGGAGTGGTATCTGAATTATGTAAGTCGACTGTATGCCCATTCTTCCTTGCCATTTCAGGTAAGTACTCTAAAGTAGGGGAACTTTCAGGTATGGATTCTAGACGAAGCGTAACCCAATCCATCTCCAAGAGGTGATCCCAGGCCATTGAAAAAAATTCCTCGCCACAACCTTGTACAACCGGAAAATCCATATAGTCATATACGTCAGAGTCTCCAATAAATGTTGCTTCTTTATCCTCCAGTAGTAATGGAAGTATTCCTATAGTTTTGCTTCCCGAGGCCAACACTTTTATTATAGGTTTCGTATCTTTCTTGAACCTTTGCCACCAAGTACCTTGCCATTGAGGAGTAATAAATATTGTATTCACATAGCAGTCGTTCATTATGTTTGACCAGGTCAATTCAACTTGATCAATATTTTCAAAATAGCTCATTCCGCCTCTTATGACTTTGACAAATCTATAATTTTTATAAGTTTTTTTACTTCATGAACTTCTCCTCTATGGGCAGAAGTGATTATTTTGCTTTCAGCTTTCTTTACCCCTCGCAAAGTCATACACATATGTTCAGCAGACACAAATACGTAAGCAGAACTCGCATTAAGGATACGATAGATAGCATCGACAATTTGAGTGGTCAGCCTTTCTTGAATTTGTGGTCTTTTAGATAAGACATCTACTAAACGGGCAACTTTACTCGCCCCAACTACTCTGCCATTTGGGACGTATCCAACATGTGCATAACCATAAAAAGGAAGAAGGTGATGTTCACATATTGAATTGAAGGCAATATCCGTAAAAGCTATTGGATCTGTATGGTTTTCCTCAAAAAAGACATTTAAAACCTCTACAGGGTCACATCTCATTCCAGAAAACAAATCCCGATACAACTCTGCCACTCGGTCAGGAGTACTCCTTAGTCCTTCCCTGTCAGGATTGTCTCCTATTGCCTCTAAAATGTCGCGAACAGCCATGCTGATTTTGCTAGAGTTAAAATAGGCGTCGTTTGAGCTGTCATTTGACTCATTATTGCTCATGCCAGTGACAGCGCATCTTCAACCGATTCAATTCTAGCCTCATATTCCTCTAAGGAGACCGGCTCTATTTCATTCGCGATGTCAGGATCTTTAAGTCCATTGCCTGTCACTACACATACAATATCCTTATTTTTAAAAGATTCGCCAGCATTAACTCTTTTAAGCAAACCTGCCAAAGAGGCAGCAGATGCCGGTTCACAAAAAACCCCTTCTTCAGCTGCTAATCTACGATAGGCAGTCAAAATCTCGTCATCATCAACTTTGCCAATAACACCATTTGATTCATTCCGAGCCTTTATAGCCGATTCCCAACTAGCTGGATTCCCAATCCTAATAGCAGAAGCTACTGTGTGAGGATGGTCCACGATACGTCCGTCAACTATTGGCGATGCTCCTGATGCCTGGTATCCGTTCATCGCAGGTAGGTTACCTGAAAGCCCCTCTTGTTGGGCTTCAAGAAAACCTTTCCAATATGCTGTAATGTTGCCGGCATTACCAACTGGAATAAAAAGATGATCGGGGGCTTTTTTCAGTTCCTCAATAATTTCAAAAGACGCTGTCTTCTGACCTTCGATGCGATTAGGGTTTAGGGAATTTACCAGTTCAACAGGATGTCTTTCACACAACTCACGGGTAATTTCCAAAGCTCTATCGAAATTACCGTCAATTAACGCTATATGGGCTCCATAGGCTACTGCCTGAGCCAACTTACCTCTAGCTACATTCCCTTTCGGGACAATCAAGGTGGTTCGCAATCCAAGATGAGCTCCATATGCTGCCGCAGAGGCACTTGTGTTACCAGTGGAGGCGCAAGCTATAGAACGTATCCCTTTTTCCACAGCCTTGGCAACTGCTACAACCATACCTCGGTCCTTGAACGAACCAGTTGGGTTACATCCCTCTAGCTTAAAAAATAATGCGTTGCACCCTATTTCCTTCGCAATATTCCGCGATTCGACCAACGGAGTATTCCCTTCACCCAGGGTAAAAATTGGGGTTTCAGAGGTAATGGGAAGGAATTTTTTATAAGTTTCTAGAATACCTTTGCCCATCTTGGAAGGCCGCCATTTCCTTTTGTGCCAACTTGATTATACCTGCCACAGACATGATAAATATCTGCAAGTACTCTACAGGAGCAATAGTAGCTAGGCAAGACAAGGTGGTTCAAGAGTTTTTATTTAAATGCCAAATTCTGTATCTTACTTTTTCCACCATCTTTACCTTCCAATAGATTAATATTAAGAAGATAGGGTTTTATGGACTGGTAAAGGAAAAATAGATGAATTTACAGCATATCGATTCTGAAATATCTGATGCGATAAAAAATGAAAAAAGGCGCCAAAAGGATAATATCAACCTAATAGCTTCGGAAAATTACGCTAGCTCAGCCGTGTTAGAAGCTCAAGGATCGGTGTTCACCAACAAATATGCTGAAGGCTACCCTGGTCGAAGATACTATGGAGGGTGCGAATTCGTTGACATAGTCGAACAGTTGGCGATAGAGAGGGCAAAATCCCTTTTTAACGCAGACTTCGCAAATGTACAACCGCACAGTGGAGCGCAAGCAAATATGGCTGGATATTTTGCATCACTACAGCCTGGAGACACCGTAATGGGTATGGGCTTGGACCACGGAGGCCATTTAACCCACGGAAGCCAAGTGAATTTTTCGGCCAAACTTTACAATTTTGTGACATATGGAGTGGATCGCGAACTCGAAACTATCGACTTTGCAGAAGTAAAAAAACTAGCTGAAGAGAACAAACCAAAATTGATAGTAGCAGGCGCCTCAGCATACACAAGAACAATAGATTTCAAAGCATTCCAAGAAATATGTGATTTAGTAAACGCAAAACTTATGGTTGATATGGCTCATATCTCAGGTTTAGTGGCCGCTGGGTTACATCCATCACCTGTAGAAAATGCTGATATTGTCACGTCCACCACTCACAAAACATTAAGAGGCCCAAGGGGGGGAATAATTTTAGGCAAACCTGAACTTGGCAAAAATTTGAACAGCGCAGTATTTCCTAATATGCAAGGTGGGCCGTTGGAACATACCATCGCAGCTAAGGCCGTTGCTTTTAAAGAGGCAAAATCAGAAGGTTTTATAGAATATCAAACTCAAGTGATTGATAACGCCAAAGCGCTAGCAGACACATTGCATAAAGGGGGACTACGCTTGGTTTCAGGGGGCACAGATAATCATATGACTCTTGTGGACGTCACACCAATGGGATTATCAGGTAAAGAGGCAGAAGAATCTCTAGGAAGAGCAAACATCGTAATAAATAGAAACGCCATACCATTCGACACAAAACCACCTAGACAGGCAAGCGGGATCAGGCTCGGTACCCCTGCTATAACCACTAGGGGAATGAAAACCGAAGAAACCAACAATATAGGTACCCTTATTTTAAAAGTACTCCAAAATATCAAAGATCCTAAGGTTGAAAATGAAGTAAAAGAAGAAGTTCTAGATTTAACCAGTCGGTTCCCCGTTCCGGGTATTGTCAGCTAACACCGTAAGAGCTAACTGACAATCAGACAAAGCTCCATCTAGGAATCCCAGGGGGTAATTCCTTCCTTTAACGCTTTATAGCCTTCAAGGAACCCAGGTCTATTCTCTCCATAAATACTGTCAAAGACATCGAGGGCGTTGTCCAACCATTCCTTCAATTGGGTATCCCCGGGATTGGCATCTAGATATGCATCACGTATCAATACAAAATGGATACGTGGATCGTAAGGTCTTTTGGTCCCCCCCATAGATTCATCACCGTCCAGTAAGCGTAACAACATGGCATCTGCAGACCCGAGAGTCTGCTCGTGTATAGGCGGGCCATCCATTCGGTGCATGACAGAGGTCATATCTCTTCCATTACCAGTTGTATATCCCATTTCAGACCATGCATCCCACATGCTGACATCTTTACCGACATGCTGAACCACTTTGTCCCCGAAGGCACGCAAGGGATCCGAAATATCAGCTAACAAGTCCGTTAATCTATCACCGTCCAGGTCAGTTGCAAGGACTATCGTGTCTCTTTGCTCAATAAGATCCCATATCAACAGACCATAGTTAGTATCTGAAATATGTTGTTCGACCCGACCTCCCCAATTTTCCATCCCTTCTTTAAAATCAGATGGAAGCAGTGAAACTATCTGGTCTATACGATCTTTATGTTCTTCATATGGGTCTACCGCATACCGTCTACCCACCTCAAATTTGGTGTCCTTCAATAACCATGAATGCAGTCCTGCGTTAATTCCATCCTCCATCGCCTGAGTAGGCTTCATCGCAACACGACCCAAATGTCCGCTATCATTTACCATTTTAAGGAATAGCCTATTGGCGTAGGCCATTTGAACTCCCGGAGTATTCATTTCTGAATGGACAATACCCGCTTCATTCACTCCAAATTTATCTTTGTCTTGAGAGTAAGGAAGACAGGGCATGCACCGAACAACAGTAATTGGCCCGTATGGTCTTACGTTGCAGTAAACCCCAGCTTGTGTTCTCAAAGGCGCATTTCCTGATTTCCCCATCACGACAACCCTGTTCCCATTACCATCATTTACATATGCATCACCCGCAGTGGACCATTTAATAGATGTACATGGCATGTTACCAAACCACCCTAATGAAGCGAGTTCGGTGTCATGTCTATATTGTGACCACATAGGTACTGCATAAAAAGGGAGTCCCAATATATCCGCAGCAGCTATAGTTCCTAGCAATGCATAGGCATCAGTCAAAGAATGTGCCACTGGATTGAGGTTGCTATCATGGTTTCCACCTTGCCAAACTACTGCGTCCGAATAGCCTTCTGGTCTTACATCTGAAGACTCAAACAGGTCCGAAAGCAAGCCAAGCAAATCTCCTCCACTTGCCTCTGTTCGAGCAATCGACAGTAAATCAATCATCTAGACACCTCTTTTCTAATATATTTTCTTGGTTTATATCTAGGTTAAGAAAACGTCAGTTCTCCGCTATGACGTACGGAGCTATTTTCCTGTAACGGTCTATTCACAAAGGGGTCGGTAGTCCAACATTCCTGAGACAACCTGTAACCTTTGTCATTATTCCATTCTTGAACCGCCCCATGATCTAGATACACCAGCTGCCGTTGGCTCTACCTTCACATTTACGACTGCTGCCTTTCCGCTAGAAAAAGCTCTATCAAGGGCAGGTTTTATTTCAGCCGGATCCTCGACCTTTTCACCATAACCGTGTAAAGCTTCAGCCATACGATCAAACTCTGTAAAGCCTAATTCTCTACCTGGTTTCCTTTTCCCTGGCGTTCGAGCTGTCCATCCTTCGTTATTACTTATAACAGTCACTACCGGCAGGTTGTGGCGCACCGCGGTGTCTATTTCCATTGCATTCATTCCCATGGATCCATCACCATGGAGAACAAGAACTTGCTTATCTGGTTTAGCAACTTGAGCACCTATCCCGTATGGTAATCCAACTCCCATCGTACCCGTCACTCCTGAGTTTAAACGATGGCCCGGTACATATGTAGATATTGATTGTCTCCCAAAATGTAAAATCTCATTTCCGTCGACAGAGACAATCGCATCTCTATCCAAAAACTCGTCTATTTCTTTGCAGAGTCTCAAAGGGTGAATCGGTATTTGGTCAGAATTCAACAGTGGGGCGGTTTGAGCCATTCTTTTTTCGTTAGCTTCACGCAATCCAACTATCCAAGGAGACTCCAAAGCACCTGCGAAGTCAGGGCTCCTTTGCTGAGCTGCTTCCAATAACTGACCCATCACAGCTTTTGCGTCTCCAAAAATCCCCATTTCTATGTCTCGGTTATGCCCAAGCTCACCTTCATTTATATCTATCTGAATAATCTTTGCATTGGGAGAAAAGCGCTGCCCGTAATTCATCATCCAGTTCATCCTAGTCCCAACAACCAAAATCACGTCTGACTCTCTCATGGCAGTAGACCTAGCTCCTTGGAAGGAAACGGCATGGTCCTCCGGAATCAGACCCCTGGACATTGGGGCTGTATAGAACGGAATGTTTGTAATATCCACAAAACTTCCCAACTCGGGAGCTGCTCCTGAGAAAAAAGCTCCTCCTCCAGCAAATATCATTGGTTTTTCCGCATCCGCTATGAGAGAAATGGCCTTTTCAATGTCTCCGATGGTAGCCACCGGCCTAGTTCGTTCTACAGCCCTAGATGGTGTAGGCACTGATTCTTCATCTACCTCTTCGTAGAGCACATCTCCACCGCAATCAATGTACACAGGTCCGGGCCTCCCAGTCTGGGATTGCCTATATGCAGTGCTGACGATTTCCGGAAAACGGGAAGCCATTGTTGGTCTATGCCAGTATTTACATAGAGGCTGCATTATGCCTACCTGATCTACCTCTTGGAAGGTGTCTCTACCTATTTCATGAACAGCACTCGCTCCACCTAGAACCACCATGGGAGCGCAATCGATTGAGGCGGTATAAACACCAGTCAATAGATTTAAAGTACCTGGTCCAGAAGCAGCCATCACCACACTAGGTTTTCCTGTGACACGAGAGTAGGCGTGTGCCGCCATAGCAGCCGCCTGTTCATGCCTGAAATCTATCGTCTTAATACCTACATCCTGGCACTCCATTATCGTGTCGAAATTGGGACCGCCCATTAGGTAGAAAAGCGTATCAACCCCTTCTTCTTTTAAGGTTCTAGCGATAAGATGATTGCCGCTCACTTTTGCCATGCAAAATCTCCTGAAAATCAAAATTAATGAATTAACAGGGGCAAGGTTATCATAGACCCAAAAAAAGCTACAAAACTTGAAGTGGGACCAAAAGTCTAAATGTGCCGAATAGCCTTTGATGCGGCTTCTTTTTCCGCGCGATTTCTACTAGTACTCTTGCCTGTTGCGATGACTTTCTCACCAATCAGAACTTCAACGATAAATGTTGGCTTATGTGGAGGCCCATATTTGCGGGCAATTCTGTAATGCGGTGATACTGAAAACTTACTTTGAGTTATTGACATCAGTTCAGTTTTTGGGTCATTTTTGCTAGCAATCCTTTGAGAACGTTTGGACATTACATCCAAATTTTCCAATATGAATTCTTTTGCATTTAGATACCCACGGTCTAAGAAAAAAGCCCCCACCAAAGCCTCAAATGCATTGGCCAAATTGGAGTCTTTATTTCTTCCACCAGAACCTTCTTCACCGTTACCTAGTAGCAACTGATCCCCTATCCCCAGTTTCCTAGATACTTTCGCTAGGTAATCCCCTTTTACGACACTACTCCTCAAAGTAGTTAATTCTCCCTCATCGAAATCTGGATATTTTTCATACACAGTTTCGGCTATCACAGCATAAATAACGGCGTCTCCCAGAAATTCAAGGCGCTCATTAGATTCTTGTTTCGGGTTTTGGGACTCGTTAACCCAGGAGGGATGCCTCATACTCAAATCAAACAAATTTCTATTGGTAAATCTATCCTTCAGATTATGAGGCATCTAATCAATTATCCAAACGGCTCTACACCGCGCCTTTGGGCCAAGGTGGCTGAGGACGTTTGACTTCCCCTATATAGGACCTGCTTTCAAACAGACCAAGAAAATGTGTGAATGCATCTAGCGATTCCTCTTCAGGCGGAATAAATGTTTTCAAATAGGCAGATTGCCCATTATCAAAAATAAAAGTTGGGGTTCCAAAGGCTCCATGAACCTCCGTTGCTTCGGTATGATCTCCCGCAATTATTTTTACTAACTCAGAATCCTTCATATCGGATTGAAACTTCTCAGCATCCAATCCACATTCTTCAGCTATTTGAACAAACAAAGATTCATCGTTAAGCGGAGCTCTATCCCCACCGTGCCTTGCAGTAAGAAGGGCAAGGAAAAATTTATCGAATAGCTCCGGACCTTGTCTTTTCGCTGCCTCACCTGCTATTGAGGCCATTAAAGACCTGGTTGTACTATAATCCTCTTCCTGCCAAACTCGCCAATCACCTGGATCTTTTGCGTTTATTTGTTGCAGTGAAAAATTCCTCCAATTAAGTTGAAGATTTTCACCATAATGTTCTTTGACTTTATCCAGCCACACGGCTGCATTGTAAACATAAGGTCAAGCAAAATCGAAAAATACGTCGAATTCCATTTTATCCATGTGACTCTCCCGTTTTTGTAAGTACGCTATCGTTAGTTTACCGTAATTTATCAGCAATAATAAAACAATTTCTGAAAACTGATTTATTCCCCGATTTATTCAATGTTGTTGCTCTCCGAGTTGTTACACTTCGTTAACATGGACGCAATATGAAGGCAACAAAGCAATTAGATAATCGACGATCATTAAATCATTAATAGGGAGCACCAATAGTAAGCTCGGTCCAGCAATAATATACAGGAAAGTAGAAAAATACGAAGGATTGCTAATATCGCAAGCGAGTCAGCAGAATTACTTAAATTAATGAATATTAATGGTTGTAAAATTTGTTTGACACTTTTTTCACAAATGATTACTCTTTAATGCCTATATTTTGGCTATACACGAAGCAAAAACAACACACCAGAGCCCTCTAAAAAGGATTTCTGTATGCTGGAAAGGAACGGTGAAGCAGTTGAATACGCTCTTAGAGAAGCGCGGGAAAATGACGTAAAATTCATCCGTCTCTGGTTCACCGACATTTTAGGCAGCATCAAAGGTTTCGCAATTACCGTTGAAGAACTCGAGAACGCTCTTACAAGAGGCATGGGCTTTGACGGGTCTGCCATCGAAGGATATGCGAGGGAGGATGAAAGAGACCTGTACGCGCTCCCCGACCCTACAACCTTCAACATATTACCTTGGCGCCCAAAAACTAACGCCGTTGCAAGAATGTTCTGCGACATTGTCACACCTGATGAAAAGCCATTCGAAGGTGATCCTAGAAATGTGCTAAGAAGAAACTTGAAAAAAGCTTCAGATAAAGGTTATACCTATTATGTGGCTCCTGAGATTGAGTATTTTTATTTCAAAGACGAAAAAAGTACAGATTTTCTCGATTCCAGTGAATACTTTGACCAAATAACTCCTAATCCAGGAACTGACCTTAGAAGAGAGACCGTTCTCACCCTGGAAGAATTAGGTATACCTGTTGAATCAAGCCACCATGAAGCAGCACCAAGTCAACACGAGATAGATTTGAGGCATACCGACGCGTTAACGATGGCCGATACTGTTATGACTTACAAATTAGTTGTAAAAGAGATCGCCTCCAGCCATGGCTATTTCGCCTCCTTTATGCCGAAACCTGCCTCAGGGATAAATGGAAACGGAATGCACACACAAATGTCTCTGTCCAAAGGGGACGAAAACATTTTTTATGGAGAAAATGATCAACATCGTCTCTCGGACACGGGACGTCAATTCTGCGCAGGTCTGTTAAGGCACGCTAGAGAAATAACACTGGTTACCAACCAATGGGTGAATTCATATAAACGCCTGGTTCCAAGCTACGAGGCCCCGACCTACGTAACTTGGGCTGAAGTTAACAGGTCAGACTTAATCAGAATCCCATCATACAAGCCAGGGAGAGAATCCTCACGAAGAATAGAGTACAGAGCACCTGATCCTGCCTGCAATCCATACCTTGCATTCAGCGTTATGCTATCTGCAGGATTGGAAGGAATAGAAAAGGAATACGAATTACCTCGGTCTCTAGAAAAAAGTGCTCATGATATGACAAGTTTTGAGCTTAAAGAGTTAGGCATAGAATCCTTACCAGGAAACCTTTGGGAAGCTATTCAAGTTACAGAACAAAGTGACTTAGTAAAAAAAGCTCTCGGGCAGGATGTTTTCAATAGTTTCATAGAAAATAAAAAGATTGAATGGGATAGATATAGCGGACAAATTTCACAATATGAATTAGACAGGTATTTACCCACCCTATAACGGAGTTTGAAATAGAATCCAAATGAAAAGACCGTATCAACACCCAGATTTACAGCGACCTACGAAACAAGGGCTTTATGATCCGGCTTTCGAACACGATGCCTGTGGTGTGGCAATGGTAGCCAATATAAAAGGCGTAAAATCACACCAAATCGTAAAACAAGGCCTTGAAGCATTAACCAATTTAGAGCACAGGGGAGCTGCTGGTGCTGATCCTGAGACAGGAGATGGGGCTGGAATCTTGGTCCAAATTCCAGATGATTTCTTTAGATCGCAATCAGAGATCTGGGATACCACCTTACCAAAACAAGGAAAATATGGCGTAGGAATGACCTTCTTACCGATGGACACTGAAGTATCAAGTGAATGTAAACAAATAATAGAAAAATGTGTCTCTGAAGAAAATATGGAATTGCTGCGATGGCGAACAGTTCCCGTCGACACCATCAAAATCGGAGTCTTAGCTAATCAATCTATACCAAGAATTGAACAGTTTTTTGTCCAGCCGGTAAATCAAACTGACGAACAAGCCTTTGAAATAAATTTATTCATTCTGAGACGTTCTATTGAGAAGGCAATAGCTGAAGTTATCTCTCCTGACTATGAGGAAGATTTCTATATCTGCTCATTGTCATGCAACAAAGTAGTATACAAAGGGCTTGTAATGGCCCATCAACTAGAAGGGTTTTATCCTGATTTGGTGGACGCCAACTTCAAGACTTCTTTCTCATTAGTGCACTCAAGGTTTAGTACCAATACTCTAGGCACTTGGAAACTTGCACATCCATACAGATATGTAATCCACAACGGCGAAATCAATACTCATAGAGGAAACGTCAATTGGATGTCTTCTAGAGAAAAAGTTTTCCAATCCGATGATATGGGAGATGGTATAGAAAAAATTACCCCCTTAATTCGACCAGATCAGAGTGATACAGCATCTCTCGACAATGCCCTAGAACTACTGCTGTCGACTGGTAGATCAATAGAACACGCGATGATGATGTTGATACCAGAGGCATGGGGCGATCACATACCAATGGACCAGACCAAAAAGGATTTCTATGAGTATCATGCCAGCATGATGGAGCCTTGGGATGGTCCTGCCCTGGTAATTGGTACGGACGGTACAAAGGTATGCGCCGTTCTAGACAGAAATGGTCTGAGGCCCTGCAGATATTTGGTCACGGCTGATGATTTATTGGTGATGGGTTCTGAGACAGGCATAATCGACATACCCGCAGAAAAAGTGCTCTTTAAAGAAAGAATCTACCCTGGACGAATGTTTTTACTGGATACAGAAAAAGGGGAAATAATTAATGACTCAGAGTTGAAAAGGAACCTCTCCAAACAAAAGCCTTATGGGGAATGGTTGAAAACCAATCGAGTGTTTTTAGACGACCTGCCGACCGGTCCGGTTTTGCCGACTAATGATCATGAAACCCTTAAAAACAAACAAAACACTTTTGGATACACTTTGGAAGATTTCCGGATAATTATGGAACCAATGGCTAGTAATGCTTATGAACCTACAGGTTCCATGGGTAATGATGTCCCACTAGCGTTTCTTTCAGACAAAAACCCTATTCTATTCAATTATTTCAAACAACTTTTTGCCCAAGTGAGCAACCCTCCGTTAGATGCAATTAGAGAGGAGTTGGTCACTTCGCTTAGAGCAACCATTGGTGAAGAAAGAAATCTGTTTACAGAAACTCCGGAACATTGCCGGCAAATAACCTTAAAAAGACCCATTATAGACAATGAGGAGCTTTCCAAAATACGGGCTTGCACTCTCGATGGTCTAAATTCTGTCACGATAGACATGGTTTTTGACCCAAACGATGACAACGGTCTAAAAAAAGCAATGGATGCAGTGCAAGCGCAATCTTCAGCAGCAATTCAAAATGGTGCCAATATCATCATTTTATCCGACAGAGAAATTAACGAAGAAAAAGCGCCAATACCAAGTCTTTTAGCAACATCAGGCGTTCACCATCATTTGATAAAAGAAGGAATTCGTAGCAAGGTTGGCCTCGTAGTGGAAACCGGAGAGGCGCGAGAAGTAACACATTTCGGATTACTTATTGGGTTTGGTGCAGGAGCCATTAACCCATATCTAGCATTTGAAACTATCTCCGACCAGATAAATAACGAAGAATACCTAATTGATATAAGCCCTGAAAAAGCAGTCGACAATTTTCTCGCCGCATCTCAAAAGGGTGTCTTGAAAATAATGTCTAAAATGGGAATTTCCACTATACAAAGTTACAGGGGGGCTCAAATTTTTGAAGCTGTTGGCTTAAACCAACAAACCGTTGAAGAATACTTCACTGGCACCCCTTCCAGAGTTGGTGGAATAGGGATCAAAGAACTTCAAACAGAAGCTGTAAACCGACATACAGTGGGTTTTGGAAATACCAAATCTGAAAGGAACCTTGAAGCCGCCTTAGAAATAGATCCTGGAGGGCAGTATCAGTGGAGACGAGATGGTGAATTTCACATGTGGAATCCGACCACAATATCCTCCTTGCAACACGCTGTTAAGACCAATAGTTGGAATTCATATGAAGAATTTGCTGAACACGTAGATGATGAGAGCATAAGATTAAGCACCATTAGAGGTCTTTTAGATTTTAAATACGCCCAAGACTCCATCTCGATTGAGGAAGTAGAAGATGCATCAGAAATAGTGAAACGGTTTGCTACAGGCGCAATTTCATTGGGATCTATAAGTAGAGAAGCCCATGAAACTATGGCTATTGCGATGAACCGAATTCAAGCGAGAAGCAATACAGGGGAAGGTGGAGAGGACTCCACCCGATACATCCTTGACGATAACGGCGACTCCCGAAATAGCGCTGTAAAACAGGTCGCATCAGGCCGATTCGGCGTAACCATAAATTATTTGTCAAATGCAAAAGATCTACAAATTAAGATGGCTCAAGGTGCAAAGCCGGGTGAAGGTGGACAGTTACCTGGACACAAAGTAGACGATTATATTGGTGGAGTAAGGAATTCGACGCCAGGGGTGGAGCTCATATCACCTCCCCCTCACCATGATATTTACTCAATAGAAGACCTTGCTCAACTTATCCATGATCTTAAAAATTCAAACCCCGAAGCTCGTATCCATGTAAAACTTGTGGCGGAGTCAGGAGTCGGAACGATTGCCGCGGGAGTTTCAAAAGGCCATGGTGATGTAGTCCTAATAAGTGGCCACAGCGGGGGTACTGGTGCATCTCCAGAATCCTCAATTAAGCATGCAGGATTGCCATGGGAGTTGGGGGTAGCAGAAACGCAACAGGTCCTAGTGATGAACGATTTGAGAGGCAGGATAGTTGTCCAAACAGATGGTCAAATAAAAACGGGACGAGATGTGGCCATAGCGTGCCTACTAGGTGCGGAAGAATTTGGTCTTGCCACAGGACCTTTAATTTCGATGGGATGCATAATGCTAAGAAAATGCCATCTGAATACCTGTTCAGTTGGAATTGCTACTCAGGACCCAGAACTTCGTAAGAAATTTGCCGGTCAGCCTGAACACGTTATCAACTACTTTTTCTTCATTGCTGAACACTTAAGACAAATAATGGCAGATCTAGGGTTAAGAACTGTAAACGAGATGGTTGGAAGGGTGGATTTATTGGATTCCAAAGCAGCGATTGATCATTGGAAAACCAACGGATTGGATTGGTCCCACTTGCTTCACATGCCTGCAGTTCCAAAAGGAGTGGCTAGGTATTGCATTACAGATCAAGACCATGGGCTGGAGAAGGCACTAGATAACACTTTGATAAAAGAAGCCGATGAAGCTTTAAAAAATGCATCTAAAGTTACGATCAGCAAAAGCATAAACAATTCCCATAGAACTGTAGGGACTACTTTGAGTCACAAAATTGCGAAAGAATATGGTGAAGATGGTCTGCCAAATGAAACTATAAATTTGGATTTTGAAGGTTCAGGGGGACAGAGTTTTGCGGCTTTCCTTAGTAAAGGTATATCCATACATTTAAAGGGAGATGCAAACGACTATTTTTGCAAAGGCCTTTCTGGAGGCCACGTCACTATAGAACCTCCAAATGCTTCAAAATTCATTCCTGAAGAAAACATAATTATTGGGAATGTCGCATTGTATGGAGCAACTGGAGGGCAAGTTTTCATAAGAGGGATAGCTGGTGAAAGATTTGCCGTCAGAAATAGTGGAGCAGAAACGGTTGTAGAAGGTGTGGGAGACCACGGCTGCGAGTATATGACAAGAGGCAAGGTAGTGGTATTAGGGCCTACGGGAAGAAATTTTGCAGCTGGTATGAGTGGCGGAGAAGCGTATGTGCTCGATGAGGCGGGAAATTTTGAGTCTCTCTGCAATAAAGGGTTGGTAGATTTAGATCCAGTAACAGCAGAAGATGACATAGCCAATTTAAAGAGACTTATAGAAAAACATAAAAATCAAACAGGTAGCCAAAATGCTATCCGTATATTAAAAAACTGGGATGAAAGTTTGGGCAAATTCGTGAAAGTAATGCCAAGAGATTACAAACGCGTTCTCGCAGAAAAAAATAAATTATAAAACAGGGCAATATTAGTTAATGGGTAAACCAACAGGTTTCAAAGAATTCAAGAGGTCAACACCAGATCGGTTTCCTATATCTCTTAGATTGGGCAACTATGACGAATTTTATAAAGAATGGGACGAAAAAGATGCCCAGGACCAGGGAAGCAGGTGTATGAACTGCGCAGTACCTTTTTGCATGGGAGGGTGCCCTCTCGGAAACATCATCCCGGATTTTAATGACCTCGTATATAAAGGGAAATGGGAAGAAGCACTAAAAGAGCTGCATTCTACGAACAACTTTCCCGATTTTACGGGCAGAATATGCCCTGCACCTTGCGAGGCATCATGTGTGCTTAACATAAACGAAGATCCAGTAACCATCGAGTATATTGAAAAAGAAATCGTAGACAGAGGATGGCGGGAAGGTTGGATAAGTTCCTCTCCACCTAAAATACGTACAGGCAAGATGGTAGCGGTAGTGGGGTCCGGTCCCGCTGGTTTGGCTTCAGCCCAACAACTAAACAGAGCAGGGCATCAGGTTACTGTATATGAAAAAAATGACAGAATTGGCGGTCTTCTAAGACTAGGAATTCCAGATTTCAAATTAGAGAAGAAAGTCGTGCAAAGACGAGTGGACCAGATGGAAGCAGAAGGAATCACATTCATCACCAATGCCTACATTGGAAGAGATATTCCAATAAAACGTTTGATTGACGAAAATGACGCAGTGATACTCACGGGAGGATCAACTATTCCGAGAAATCTGCCCGTGGCTGGAAGAGATCTGAATGGCGTTCATTTCGCGATGGACTTTCTAACTCAGCAAAATAAGATCAACAGTGGAGGCAACGTTGCCCCATCAGAAAGAATATCCGCCGAAGGAAAAAGAGTGGTGATACTTGGTGGAGGAGATACAGGTTCAGATTGTCTCGGCACGGCCCATCGCCAAGGAGCCGAAATAGTCCACCAACTTGAATTATTACCCCAGCCTCCGTTGGAAAGACAAGATGAGGACATGTGGCCCAATTGGCCCATGACTTTAAGAACTTCTTCATCTCACGAAGAAGGAGGGCACAGAGATTACAACATTCTTACAAAAAAATTTTCCGGTGAAAATGGCCAATTAAAAAAATTACATGGGGTCAGGTTGGAATGGGGAGACCCAGACGAGAGTGGTCGCCCGAAAATGATTGAAACTGACGGAAGTGAATTCGAGCTAGAAGCCGATCTTGTACTTTTAGCCATGGGATTTTTACATCCAGAACATGATGGAATGCTAGCTGACGCTGGAATCGAATTAGACGGTCGTGGGAATGTGGGTACTGACGAAAACAAAATGACAAACATCCCTGGTGTTTTTGCTGCTGGAGATATGTCCAGAGGCCAATCATTGGTGGTCTGGGCTCTAGCCGAAGGACGGGAAGCCGCGCGTGGGGTAGACCAGTACTTGATGGGATCATCCACATTACCTAGGTCAGCCAGTACTTATTAGTTCCTTCTTAAGAAACAAACTCACAGAAATATCAATCAAAAAATCGAGGTGACACGAATTACTCAAAATCAGGAGGATACTATGAGTAAATTAAAGGTAGCTATGATATCCAGAAGTACGCCGGAAACAGGTCTGGTAGAACAACAGCTGGAAGGAATTGATTGTGAATTTGACAGTTATGTTTGTCAAAGTGAAGGTGAAACGATAGAGGCTGTGAAAGGGGCTGATGTAATAATCAATCAAGGGGTCCCAATGCCTAACACAGTGATAGATGAAATAGATTCCGCACAAGCAATTGTCAGTTTCGGACATGGCTTTAACCATATCGATCATGAGTCAGCTACTGAAAATTCAGTTATGGTGGTAAATACGGCAGGTTTTTGCACAGAAGAAGTTTCAAACCACGCGATAATGTTCATATTGTCTTGTGCAAAAAAACTTACCCTACTCAATGACCTAACAAAAGCTGGTAAATGGGGTTCTGAAACTGGGCCTGTTATTTCTAATATGGTGCCCATTACAGACCAAACGCTTGGCCTTGTATCTTTAGGTAACATAGGACGAGCCGTTGCCAGAAAAGCGCAGGCTCTAGGTATGGATGTTATCGCATACGACCCCTATGTCCAACCTTGGATCGCAAAAGAATACCGTGTGGAATTAGTCAGTTCTCTCAAAGAACTTGCATCAAGATCCGATTTCGTTTCCATGCACACCCCATTGAACAATCAAACTAGGCATTTAGTAGGGGCCGACTTTTTCTCGGCCATGAAACCAACCGCCTATTTCATAAATACCTGCAGAGGAAGTACTGTTGACGAAGAAGCTTTAATAAAGGCACTGGAAAATAACCAATTTGCGGGAGCCGGCCTAGATGTTTTTGATATTGAACCAACGACAGATAATCCATTATTTCATATGGACAATGTTATGGTTACACCACACTCAGCCGGGACGTCAAACAGGGCGATAGTTGCGTCTCAAATACAGGTCGGCCAAGAGGCCGCTCGACTGCTGAAAGGATCTTGGCCTATGTCGTTAGTTAATCCTGAAGTGAGATCTAGTATTGACATTCGGTCTCTCGCCACTAGAGACTAAATGCATAACTTGGCTGCCTACATTTACGGAACCGCATTCCGTCGGGTTCCGTAAATGTAGGCAGCCAAGTTACCAATCTAATCAACGGTTACAACAAGTTTACCGAAGAAATCTAAACCCTCCATATCTTCGTGGGCTCTTCTTACATCCTCCAAGGAATATTCTGAGTCCACTATCCCTTTTATGGTCCCTTGCCCAGCATGGTAAATAATTTGTTCCAAATCCTCACTCCGCCCCATAAATACCCCAAACATAGTCAAATGGTTAGTAAACATTGCCCCCATTTGTAGCTCTGCCTTATACCCAGAAGTTACGCCGCAAATCCCATACCTTGCTCCCTTGGCAAGCCGTCTGTTTGCAGCGTTCCATAAATCCGTTCCAACATGATCTATCACAACATCAACTCCTCTCCCTCCAGTAATATCCTTCAATTGCTCTGATACATCTTCTGATTTGTAATTAATAACATGATCTGCTCCCAAAGCAGAGGCTTTATTTGCCTTTTCAGCAGTACTAGTAGTCGTAATAACCGTGGATTTAGCTATGTTCTTGGCCACTTGTATGGCAGCCGTACCAACTCCACTGGAAGCTGAGGGCACCAATGCCGTTTCCCATGGTTTCAGGTTTGACCTTCGAATCAAAATATTCCAACTTGGCATGAATACAGTGGGCAAGGAAGCTGCCTGAACATAAGTCAAGGAAGTTGGGATGGGAAAGACACTGGAGGCAGGCACTACTGTAAATTCTGCATATCCTCCTCTCGTAGCTGATCCTACCATACCTGATTTATCACAGTATTCGCTTTGATTTGACTGGCAATGACTACACTGCATACAAGTAATCCTTGGATTCACTACAACTCGATCACCTACTGAGATTTTGGTCACACTCGACCCAACTTCTACAACTTCACCAGAGACATCCGCTCCTAGTACATGCGGCTCCGTAAGATCCATCTTGGTTCCACGAACACCTGCTCTGGTATAAACATCCAATCGATTAAGTGCGCAAGCCCGTACCCTGATTTTAACCTCATTTGTGTTGTGAACTGGTTCTGGCAGGTCTCCATACTGCAATACCTCAGGACCACCATGCTCAGTAAAATAGACGGCCTTCATTTAAATCCCCTTATAAAACATTTCTCGTATTTAGAATGCAAGGTCATTTCCAATACGGGAAAGTTTGCTATTCTGCATCACATTGTATCCTTACCAATAAACAGTTGCTACGAATTGACAAAAGGCTTTTACTCTAAGTATTAATGGTGTATTTCATGATAATTGATAGCCACACTCATATCCTTCCCTCCGATATCGTTAAAAGAAAAGAACACTATATGGATAAGGATCTAACTTTCCAGATGCTATTCAGTTCCAAAAATTCCACCATAGTGACAGTGGAAACATTAATCACCACAATGGATCAAAATAGAATATCAAGCTCTGCAGTTTTAGGAATGGGATGGAAAGATGATAGCCTAAATTCTTATGTGAATGACTACATTATGGAAAGCTCACTCAGATATCCAGGGCGAATTTATCCATTTACAGGTATAAACCCATCTTCAAAAAAACTAGGGTTACGAGAGGCTCAGAGATGTGTTGAACTAGGAGCATATGGGTTTGGAGAGGTACATCCTTCATTCCAAAATTTTGATTTGGGAGACAAGGCCCTAATGTCAGAATATATGAATCTTCTTAAATTCAAAAACTTACCTATTGTGATCCATTGTTCCGAACCTGTTGGACACCAATATCCCGGTAAAGGTGCGTCGAAAATCAAGATGATTGAAACCTTGGTTAACAATTTCCCAAATAACAAAATAGTCTTGGCCCATTGGGGTGGAGGATTGCCCTTTTTTGAATTAATGCCTGAAATTAGAGCGGCTTTTAAAAACGTATATTATGACTCTGCCGCTTCTCCATTTTTATATAACTCTAATGTTTTCTCAGATGTGATAAAACTTGTGGGTGTTGAAAAGGTATTATTCGGAAGCGATTATCCTGTAATCACTCAAAATAGAGTTCTCAAAGACTTAGAAGAAAACTTGCTAACTCAAAGCCAAATGCACTCTATTTTGGAGATCAATTTCAAGCATTTGATGGGGTCAATCCTTTAAATAATTTGGCTCTCTATTTAATATTTGGCGAGCATTTTCTGGTTGTTAAATTTGTCACAATCCTGTTATAATTTTAAGCAATTCAAACACCGAAGGGCGGTGGAAAAGAGGAGAAAAAATGTCAGAGAATTCATATCCTGAATGTAAAGATTGTGGAAAAGGCAGCCTATTGCCCCTGTCTGATTTTGGGAGCCAAGGAGCCCCCATTCATTATAAGGCTTGGGTTTGCAGTGATCCTGACTGCGGATTTAATATCAAAATCAGAAACGGAGATGTATATTTAAACGAACCTATTGCTAGTGGAGCTTCGCATTCCCCGCGAATGAGATAACAACAGCAAGACGACCCAATTAAAAAAGCCCTTCAATATGAAGGGCTTTTTTTTTGTTACTGCTGTACCATACTAGTCGTACAGGATACTTAACATGACCAGTTCAGAATCTCATACACCTGCGAACAATAGCCCAAATATTGGAAAACTTGTCGGCATAACACTAGTGTCAGCAGGGATATTGATTATCGGCGTCGTCACAATAGTTTGGTTGTCAATAAGAACCCCACACGACGAACTTGAATCTCTAAATGTCAAATATGAAAGTCCTACTATAAATATTCCAGTCATTCCAAGCACCGCACCAATGGATGGTATAAAACCCCAGGTGATAGAAAAAGAATCTTCTAAAGGTTCTACCCTAGTGATTTCCTCTGAACAATCAGTCCCATCGGTAAATTCAGAACTCACTTTAAAAAACGAACAGTCTGAAGTGGAAACTGAAGTAGAAAATTTCTCAAACCTTCTGGATGGTTACGGAAATGATAGTTTCCTCATAAATATAGCCCCGAAAAGCTGGTCAGACCATGATTGGCTTCTATCCGACCAGTTTGGCGAACAAGTCGATAGTTTCGACGATTTTAATTTAGAACTAATAGGGAAGTCGGAGGTAACCGTAGATTTGATATCAGGGCTACCGGAAAAAATCTCTATACCAATCCTGGGCATGACTGCTCCCGTCGAAAATTTAGGAATTGTAGAAAAAGACGGACGGCAAGTTTATGAAACCCCAAAACATTTAGTGGGGCGCATACCTTCTTCCCCTGAAGAATCTGACAGCTTTAAAGGCTGGTATTTCGGTCATCTTGAAAGTCCTATAAAGGGAGAAGGGAACGTATTTCATGACTTGCCAGAAATTGCAGAGCACCTGCTCAACGGCAACAAAGTATTGATTTCACTGGAGAAATCCGGGAAAGAACTTATATACCAAGCAACCCGATCCGAGGTGGTTCATGAATCAGATTTAGAACTCTATGACCCCGGCAATGACAAGATTGTGTTGGTAACGTGTTCCAACCGACCTTTATACGACCACCGACAGTTAGTCACAGCCACTTTAGTAGGGCTGGTAAAATAGCTATTTATGAGTCAGCATCTTTCTCATTACGGTCATAAATTTCTCTGCTGGCTCAGAAATGTTCTTTCCTGGAAGAGTCAGAATACCAGCTTGGTCAACTGGCAAAAAGTTTGCAAGCGAAACCATACCTAGTTTAGATAAATCGTCTTCGTCTATGGCCAATCTGGGTCCGATTGAGACTCCCATGCCAAGAGATACATATTTCTTGATCATGTCCATACTTTCTAATTCCATAATAACTTCGTACCTGAGAGCAGCTTTCTGCAATTGATCCTCCAAAATAGTGCGAGTATAGGTACCTTTGGCCATCAGAATTAGAGGATACCTCGCGATAGGTTCCAAGGACTGTATATCCGTCGATAAAAGTTCGTGGCCTTTAGGTGTTATCAAAACTCTCTCATAAAGAAATAAAGGTTCAAAACTCAAATCATCCCCTCTTTCCGGATGTTGGATTATCCCAATATCTACTTCACCCGTTCGTACCAGATTAGTGACCTCGTTTCGATTGGCTGATTGAATCCGCAGATACACAGCCGGATATAATTCATTAAATTTCTGCACAATGTTCAACAGAGTGTGAGGAATAATATCTGGGGTCGAGGCAATTGTTACGGGGCCTCTTTCCTCAGCCAACGAAATTATTGAAGAGAGTGACTCTATTCCTTCCAGCAAGGGATTTGAAAGCTCGTATATTGTTTGACCTGTAAGTGTCAGCCTAATAGGTCTTGTTACTCGATCAAAAAGAGGCACTGAAAGTTCTCTTTCCAATTTTTTAATATGAGTAGTAACAGTAGGCTGGCCTATATTTAGTTCTTTCGCAGCTTTAGAAATACTTCTCAATCTAGCGGCAGTGACAAAACTTTTTAATTCTCTTAATTCCATAGGGTAGAATATCACCTTATTCGAAATCTCAATGAGTAATAGTGTACATTATTTGCTGGGGCCATACAGACACTAAACGGTCACAATCTATCTCACATAGCACTAAAATCATATATAGAATTCACAATAACTTCCAACAGGGTCAAAAATGAACATTTTCAAGAAAAAAAACCCAGACCGATTAACTAACTCTCTTGAAAAAACTCGAACTTCGTTGTTCGGACAGCTGGTAGATTTATTCGGAACCAATGAATTAGACGATGAGTTCTGGGAAAATCTCGAAGATACCCTTATCTCCGCGGACACAGGGATAGTAGCTGCCGAAAATGTGGTATCTAAGTTGAAGGACATTGCAAAAACAAAAAAGATATCCTCAACACAGCAGTGCTTAAGAGAACTTCGGGAGGAGTTACTAAGCATACTTAACCTCAATAAACTAAATCTACATGAGGAAATTGAGAACCCAGCCGTATTCATTATGGTGGGGGTGAATGGAGTAGGCAAAACCACCTCAATAGCCAAACTAGCCCATTTGCTATTGGATATGGAATTAACAGTAATTCTGGGCGCCGCGGATACTTTTAGAGCAGCAGCGGCAGACCAACTACAAATATGGGGTCAGCAACTTGGTGTGCACGTTATTACTCAAAAACCAGGTTCTGATCCTGGAGCAGTAGCCTTTGACACCATTGGCGCTGCTAAAAGCAGAAATATAGATGTAGCCATCATAGATACAGCTGGCAGACTTCAAGATAAATCAAATTTAATGGAAGAACTTAAAAAAATATCCCGAATAGCTAAAAGAGCATCTGTCGAAACCTCAGTGAAAATCATTCTCACTATAGATGGAACAACGGGGCAAAATGGGCTATTACAAGCTGCAGAATTTACTAAATTTGTAGAGCCAGACGGGATTTTCCTCAGCAAACTTGACGGAACCTCTAAAGGTGGGATAGCTATAGCGATTGCTGATCAATTAAGAATACCTATTTGGTTTATCGGTACTGGAGAGCAGCCTGATGACATTGCAGTTTTTGATCCCGAATTATTCATTTCCGGAATAATCGATTAATTCATTCTATATAATTCAAACATGTTGTACGGCATAGTCTGGCTACTCTTAATAGAATTGATAGGAGCCTCCGCCTTTGTAATTTTTCTGAAACCCTTTAAAGCAATGCCTGATAAGGGGTATTCCATCAGCAAGCCATTGGGCATTCTTTTTCTGTCGTTAACCACCTGGTTAATTTCCTCTTCAAAAACAATCCCTCTCACCGAAACCTCGGCTTTATTACTCTTAATCGGGTTAGTCGCATTTTCTGCACTAATCGGAACGATTAAATGGCGCTCTGTAAAACAGGTAGTCAAGCGCAATTACAGAATCATCTTGCTAACAGAGATTGTGTTCATATTGACTTACCTGATTTTCTTCACAGTAAGGTACTTAGACCCAGGAATAGATCACACAGAGCAACCGATGGATTTCGCCTTTCTGAATGCCTCAATAAATACACTTAGCGGGCAGCCTGTAGATCCATGGTTCAAGGGTGAAGGAATCAGCTACTATTATTTCGGATATTGGATTTTTGGAACACTAGCAAAAATTTCGCAACTCCCATCATTCGCGTCTTATAACTTGGCACTGGCAACAATACCTGCCATGACAGCATCGATTCTATTCGCTCTGACTGCCATATTTCTAAAAATATCACGTGATAAATTTGATTTAAGTGTAATCGCCTGCAGCCTCACTGCAACAGCCTGCGGTGTGTTTATGGCAAATCTTCAAGGAATTCTCGAATTTTTCCGAATTAATTCCGTCGGCTCAATTGGATTTTGGAAAAGAATTTGCATCGAGGGCATGCAAAATCCAATGATAAATTCAGTCGACAGTTGGAGGCCTACAGAGTTCTGGTGGTGGTTTAAGACTTCTAGAATTATCAACTATTTTGGTCCGACATGCGAAGGTGAAGGCCGCGATTACACCATTAATGAATTTCCTTTTTTTAGTTATCTTCTAGGTGATTTGCATCCACACGTTATGGTCACACCTTTTTTACTGGTTTTCCTTTACTTCGTCTATGATTTATACAAGCAAGATGCGCCGACGCAGCCCGACACAACATACTGGTCTAAAGTTGTGCTTATTGGAGCCACCTTAGGCTGCGTTTGTTTCATTAATATGTGGATGTTGCCGGTCTGTGCATCTACACTGATAGGTATTTCCCTCTTAAAGTGGTTGTCCCCACAACCTTTTGACAGAATTACATTTGTAAAATCTATATCCCTCGTCTTGGGTGTATCCCTACTGATACTGCTACCTTATCTTTGGTCTTTTCAATCATCTGTGAGTGGTTTATCAAGAGCTGAATATCAAACTTCGGCAATACATGGATTTATAGTCTGGAGCCCTTTACTAATCCTCTCTCTACCACAAGTAATATGGAATTTTTGGACAACTCCAATAGGCAAAACTTGGAAATCTAACGTAGCCCTTTCACTTGCCATAACGAGTCTACCTTGGTTTATCCGATTCTTGATACCTGCACCAAATATAGGTGTGGAAGCAAACAGCATGGTCAGCTTTGCTATACCAATAACAATTTTCTGTCTTATATCTAATCTCACTTTATTGAATCTAGCCCGTCAAGAAGGTCTAACTCCCAGAAATATAATTTTATCGATTTTTTCTCTATCTATGCTGTTGATATTGGTACCGGAACTTTTTTACATTGGTGACGTCTATGGAAATCGGATGAATACGGTCTTCAAACTGCATTATCCTGTATGGATTTTATTATCAATATGCTCAGCCTATTCCATTTACCACTGGACAACAGGAAGTATGCGAACTCCAAAATTGCTCAAGTACCCGTACACTCTTATAGCTTGCCTGCTACTTATTTGCGCTTTTTATTACGGTCCCGCTGCTGCTATGACCAAAATTAGCGAATCTAATATTTCAGGTTTCAAGGACTCCGATTCAGGCCTTAAAGAATCTGAGTTGTTAGCACTTAAATATGCAAAGACTAATATAGCTATCAATCAGGGGATATTAGAATCAGTCGGAGAATGGGACGGGTCAGGGTTCATATCCAGAAATACAGGCATCTCCAATTTGGTCAATTGGCCAGGACACCAAAATCAATGGAGAGATTCTAATCCTGAGGTATATCAAAGAGCCACAGACGTAGAAATCATTTACTCAACCGAGAATATAAACCAGGCAAAATCTCTTTTATCTAAGTACAAAATAGATTTTGTTTATATTGGCAATCAAGAATTAAATCAATATTCCAATAATCAATTAGCCAAATTCGAATCCATGGGAACTTTGGTTTTTGGTAGTTTAGACAACGTCAGAATCATTGAGATAAAGCATTGAAACACCTTTTAAAACATCTTAAAGGTAAGAATATTCCAAACCCATTACGATTAGAATGGGCCATATACACCTGCATTCTTGTCGTCGCCATTTTTATGAGGTCCTACGAATTAGCAAGCAGGGCCATGCATCATGATGAAAGTCTTCACGCCTATTATTCGTGGGAATTATTCCAAGGCTCTGGACTTATACATAACCCCATGCTCCACGGTCCACTACAAATGGAATTAACCTCATTGATTTTTTTCATTTGGGGGGACACAGACACGACTTCCCGACTTATATATGTAATTGCTGGAAGCACTTTAGTGATATTACCTATTTTTATAAAAGATTTATTGGGGAAATATGGAGCCATCTCTGTATCAATTCTATTAACCATATCTCCCACAATGGTTTACTTCAGTAGATTTGCTAGAAACGATATTCTTATGGGCGCATTTGCACTTGGACTTGTCTTAGCCATGTGGAAATATTTAATGTACGGGCATAAAAGATATCTTTACGTTATGTCCGCCCTTCTTGCATTAAGTTTTTCAACAAAAGAAACTGCCTATTTGATTGTAGGAACACTGGGATTATATTTAACTGCATTCACTCTCCACGATGCGTTAAAACCCTCAATTTCCGATTCTGAAACAAAATCCCTATCCTATCCAAGCTTCGCGTGGTTTTACACCGTGAGGATATTCAGAGCGACAAAGGATTGTTTTTACACCCAACCGTATAGTAGATCCTTTACCCTACTTATCCTACTAATTTCGCTGACTTTACCCCAATGGTCCGCTTTCACAAGTATTTTTCAAAACACGCTATTCCTGGGATGGTCGAATATTGTTTTGGCGTCGGGAGAAGGAACTTCTAATATCGGTATGCCGTCCCATGGTGGAAAAGTACTGGCTTTCTTAATCGTAATCGGATTATTGATAACTTCGGCCTACGTGGGGTCCAAATGGCATTGGAAAACTTGGTGTAAATGCGCTCTAATTTTTTATGCAATATGGTTAGCGGCCTACACCACTATGTTTACAAACATTATCGGAGGTGTGCAATCGGGAATATGGCAATCGCTGGGCTACTGGATAGTACAACAAAGTGAAGGGCGAGGAGGACAACCAACATCATATTATCTATTTCTCATCCCAATCTATGAATATTTACCAGCTATATTTGCCACCCTCGCAACCTTGTATTACATAAAATCTCGGGAGAAATTCAATCTGTTCCTTGTTTATTGGATGATAACAACACTATTGATATATACCGTTGCCAGTGAAAAAATGCCGTGGCTCCTAGTGAATATAGCATTGCCAATGATAGTGCTTAGTGGAAAATTTATAGGGGATTTAATCGGCAAGATTCTTTTATTAGGCAAACCCGCTATCTATCAATCGATTATTTTTGTAACCCCCACTTTGGTTTTCGTCACAATTGTTATTATCTCGAAATACTCTTCTAAGCTAGATCAAGGGTTAAGAATTACCATCGCCTTAGCAATGATTTTATGTATTATTTCAGCTTTGATATACGTGGTAAAAATTTCCAGGAATTCAGAAAATAACAGGGCATTGAGCTTTTTGTTTGTTGGTGCAGCTACCCTTTTCTTAATTTTAACAATAAGAACAACCGTTTATACAAATTATGTACATTCAGATATACCGGTCGAAATGCTCGTTTATACACAGACTTCACCTGATATACATCTATTACACAATACTATTAGAGAAAATTACTCTTTGGACGAATCTAGAAATAGCGACTTATTTGTCATAGATCAAACTAATGGATTCACTTGGCCATGGTCTTGGTATCTAAGGAACTATAAAAATGTCCAATACCCTAAACTAAATCCTGAATCATATAGCTCAGATAATGAGGCTGCGATGGTCATGGTCCATTCATCGAATCATCTTGCTGCGGATAGAGCTTTATCCAAGGATTACTCTACTCCAATTAGAATACCTCATAGATGGTGGTTTCCTGAACACACATATAGGAATCTTAATACTCTAGAACTGTTCAAGAAATTAGTGGATATAAAGCATTGGAATGCCTATTTTGAATACTGGTTATTCAGAACGGGAGTCGCCAAGAGTATCGGAAGCGAAGATTCATATCTTTATACTAAAACCGATTTCCCAAAAATAAATTTTATAGGCGATACTTACAGAAAATAACATTCAACCTAGATAACCTAAGTTACACTGACAAGGACAGGGCTTGAAAAGATCTTCATTATTGCTGATCTCCGGACTAATACTATTGCTGATATTCGCATTGACCACCGATCTCGGAGAAATGTGGAGCACCTTTCATAATGCAAATTATCTGGTTCTTATACCAGGAATCGTAGCCTACTTCATAGGAGTATGGTTCCGTACATTAAGATGGCAAGTGCTATTGCGAGGGATAAAAATTATCAATATGGGAACTTTGTTTCCGATAGTGGTAATCGGATACATGGCAAACAACATACTCCCATTTCGGTTAGGAGAACTGGTAAGAGGATATTACCTCAAAAATAAAGAGGAAGTTTCAACAGCCACTGCGTTGAGCACAATATTTATTGAGCGAATCATGGATGGTTTAGCTCTTATTGTAATCCTCATTGGGACCTCTGTATTTGTACCATTTGACGAAATCTTCACAAGATTGGCCAACATGACCAAGATAAATGAGTTAATTTTGGTTGCACTTTTCACTTTGCCGTTTGCGATAGCATTCCTTCTATTGATAGCAATCGCTGTAAATGCTCAACAATCTCTAGATATCTTCACCAAACTAACTTTCCGTTTACCAAATAGCCTGGCATCAAAAATTAACCAATTTATGGAAGAGGTAATCACCGGGCTAAAATCTTTGACGAGCTGGAAGATCACATGCAAAGCTTTGATTTTATCCTTCCCGATATGGATACTTGAAGCCATTCTATTTCATTCAGTTTTGATTAGTTTAAATATCATCCCAAGCGGTACTAGCGTTTTACAGGTATTTTTCTCAGCCGCCAGTGTTACTGCTATAACTAACATTGGAGCATCGATTCCATCACTGCCAGGGGGAATTGGATTATTTGAGTTATTAGCACGTGAGAGTCTGATGGTAATTGAAACAGTACGAGTTTCCAGATCAGAAGCTGCGGCTTTTGCTACCCTCACCCATTTTTGTTTAATACTGCCGATTGTTTTGTTAGGCCAGTTATTTCTATGGAATGATGGTCTCTCAATGAAAAAACTTCACCGTCAGATATAAACTCAACCAAATAGGCAAAAAGAGGACACATGAAATTTGGGATTATAGGAGCTGGAGCCACAGGATTGGCAGCCGCCTACGATCTTTCTCGTAAGGGTCACCAGGTTAAAATCTTTGAGTCTTCTGATTTCATTGGTGGACATGCTTCAACTTTTGAAATCGCAGGGGCTGAACTTGAAAAGGGATATCATCATTGGTTCACAAATGATGCAGACATACTTTCCTTAATAAATGAAATTGGACTGCGCGAAATTATTGAATGGTTCCCTTCCAGCGTAGGAACCTACCAGAATGGCCAAATTTATGATTTTCTTACTCCCTTGGACCTAATGAAATTCAGCCCTCTCAGTTTATTGAATAGAGTGAAAATGGGCCTATCATCACTGAAAATAAGATACATAAAAGAATGGCAATACCTCGAATCCATATCTGCAAAAGAATGGTTAACTCAAAACACCAATCAAGAAATTTATGATTCATTTTGGCAACCAATGTTACGTGGCAAATTTGGGGAGGAAAACCACGATAAAATAAGTATGGCGTGGATATGGGGAAAAATGACCACACGATTTGCCTCTAGAAAAAACCTCCTTGCAAAGGAAGTTTTGGGCTATCCCCGAGGAAGTTTCTCTCACCTATTTCGAAAATTAGCTGAATCCTGTGAGGCCAATGAAGCTGAATTTTTTTTGTCCAGCCGGGTCAATAGAATAAAAGGGTTGGATTCTGGGCAGATTTCGATGTCAATTGGGCATCCAGAATCGGAAGAAATTTTTGACGCTGTCATAGCCTCAACCCCGTCCCAGATTTTCAACCGTGTCACAGAAGGGCTTTCAGAAAAATACAGAACTAAGCTTTTAAACATAAAATACATGGCTGCAGTATTAATAATCCTTGTAATGGATCATCCTCTGTCCGATGTATATTGGCTGAACATAGCTGATAGATCTATACCATTCATAGGAGTCATCGAACATACAAACTTGGTAGGATCAGAAATCTATGGAAACAACCGGATAGTCTATCTATCAAACTATTTGGCAGAAACCGACCCGCTTTACATAATGAGTGATGAAGAATTGTTTAATATCTACCTACCCCACTTAAAAAAAATAAATCCGAAATTCGATCGTGACTGGGTAAAAGAATATCATCACTATAAGATCCCGAATGCTCAACCTGTAGTCGATACAAACTACAGCAAAAATATACCCGACCATGAAACTGGAATTCAAAATCTCTACCTAGCAAACACCTCGCAAGTTTACCCTCAAGATAGAGGCACAAATTACAGCGTTGCTATGGGTAGAAAAATGGCAGCTTTAGCTTTGCAAAATCTTAAAATAAAATGAATTGTCCGAGTAAGGCCCCTATGATATGCTTGTGACAATTTTTACAAAGATCAGGATAGGCATCTTTGACAACCGAAAAAGACAATCTCAGGATTAGTATTAAAGAGGCCATTGATTCTCAAAAACGGCCTACTGTCACTGTATTATCATCTTTGCTAGCAATTCAGGACTCAATAGGTTACATCCCTGACGAGGCAATAGAAGAAGTAGCAGTTCACTCCAACACCTCAATTAATTCTGTATTTGGAGTGGCCTCCTTTTACCCTAATTTCAGATTTACACCGCCGGGAGAACATTCAGTCGAAGTCTGCTGGGGACCCACCTGCCACCTGAAAGGATCTACTGAAATATTGGAATCAGTTCTTGCCAAACTAGGCTTGGCGTCAGAAGGTGACACCGAAGACGGCAAGGTGTCATTCAGATTCAATACATGCCTAGGGGCTTGTTCACAGGCTCCAGTTTTGAGTGTCGACCATGAATTATACGGAAAAATTGATCCGGGAATGGCCGCTAAATTATTAGGCGATCTTGATCAAAAAGACACAACCCACTGACAGGCCAAAGTAGTCAATGAATTACGAAGAAATTGCCTCTAACGCTAAAACTGAATGGGACAACATGACTAATGGCAGAGTCCCTTTGATTAGAATCGGTACGGCCATGTGTGGACACGCTGCTGGTGCTTTCAGAGTCTTAGACACGTTGAAAAAACATATTGCTGAAAAGGAAATAGAAGCCAATATACAAGAAGTTGGATGCCTTGGTCTTTGCTATGCTGAGCCTCTTATAGACATAAAAAAGCCGAATAAATCAAGGCTTTTCTTCAACAACGTAACCCCTGAAGATGTTGGTGAAATAATTGACGAGTATTTAGTCGCTAATGGATACCCAAAAGAAAAAATTTTCGGGTATATCGGAAACGAAGGGCCGGTCAACGATGAAGCTTCTCTTGAATCAATGCCATGCCTGAAGCTCCAAAACAGAATAGCGCTTAGAAATGCGGGACACACATCGCCGTATGACATAAACCAATACATAGCCAATGGTGGCTACAGCGGGCTACATAAGGCGCTGTCCAATATGTCTCCCTCAGACGTTATAGACGAAGTAAAAAACTCAGGACTTAGAGGACGAGGAGGAGCTGCATTCCCAACAGGTGTGAAATGGAGTTTCTTGGTAGGGTCTCCAGGCCCAACCAAATACATCTTATGCAATTGCGAAGAGGGAGATCCAGGTGCTTATAATGACAAAGGAATATTAGAGAGCGATCCACATACCTTGCTGGAGGGACTCGCTATTGCTGGATACGCCACTGGAGCATCCAATGGAATAGTTTTCATAAGACATGGACATGATGGACCAATTGATAGAACTGAAAAAGCTATCGAGCAAGCTTACGAATCCGGTTTACTAGGAAAAAATATCTTAGGAACAGATTTTAGCTTCGATATAGAGGTGGCTCTAACTGGTGAATCTTATGTTGCCGGTGAAGAAACAGCTCTAATGGAAGCCGTAGAAGGCAAAAGATCTATGCCCAGATACCGGCCTCCATTTCCTGCAGCGTTCGGAGTTTGGGGAAAGCCAAGCAACATTAACAATGTCAAATCCTTGTCGTATGCCCCAGAAATAATCTCAAAGGGAGCAGACTGGTTTTCTTCCATTGGTGTCAATCAAAGCACTGGCACTGCAATAGTATGTCTAAGTGGAGATGTAAACAGGCCAGGCCTCTATGAAGTGCCTATGGGATTGACTCTAGGAGAAGTTATAGATGACTTGGGAGGTGGTGTGAGTGACGGCGGCCAACTAAAACTCCTGCAGACAGGAGGGCCTTTAGGGGGGGTGTTAGGCCCAGATAGTAAGGATATTCATATAGATTTTGACGAAATGCGAAGCGCAGGTGCTATATTTGGATCTGGTGGAATAATTGTTGGAAGCAATAGGGTTTGTGCTGTCGATTTGACCAGAATACTAGTCGCCTTCTGCCAATTTGAATCTTGCGGAAAATGCTTTCCGTGCAGATTAGGGATGGAACATTTACTAGAAATTGTAGAAAGAATATCGAGCTACCGCAGCAAACCAGGTGATATGGATCTAATGAAAAGCGTCGGCGGAACAATGGAAGCCGGTTCACTTTGCGGACATGGCCAATTAGGTTTTGGGCCTATCCGATCTGCTATCACACATTTCGAAGAGGATTTCAGATTACATATAGAGGAAAGCAGATGCCCAACAGGCAGCTGCGATCGTTCAAAAATCGTACCAAAAAATACCCGGCCATATGCTGCTGACCACGTAATTGGAGAGTACCATGTCAGATAAGGTTAACCTCACAATAGACGGAGTAGAAGTCCAAGCAGAGCCAGGCAGCATGATAATACAAGCTGCAATGGATAATGGTATGTACATACCATATCTATGCTATTACCCTGGAATGAAACCTTATGGAGCTTGCAGAATGTGCGTAGTAAAGGCAGAAGCTCCTACCCCAGACGGCAGCTATCGACCCTTGCCCGGCAGCCCAGCCTCATGCACAACCCCCATATCTGAAGGCATGAGAGTCGAAACAAACGCCGAGGATACCGTCGGGCTTCGGAAAGGAATAATGGAACTGCTCATATCAGAACATCCCCATGGTTGCCTTAATTGTCACCGAATAGAACTTTGTGGCCCAACTGATGTTTGTCTTAGGCATGTTTCAGTTAACGATCGGTGTGTAACATGCCCAAAAAACGAAAGATGTGAATTAAAAGATACTGTGAGGTATATGGAAATGGAGCTTACCACTCCGCTTACGTATAACAATCGGCATCTCCCGTTAGAAGTCAAAGATCCTTTTTGGGACATGGACATGAATTTATGCATAGTATGTTCCAGATGTGTCAGGGCATGCGACGAGGTCAGAGGAGACAGTGCCATCACCCTAAAAGAGCGGTCTGGCAGAAGTATAATTGGTACAGCAGCAGGAACCTCTCTGCTCGAGTCCGGATGCGAATTCTGTGGCGCATGCATAGATGTCTGTCCTACTGGAGCAATTGTGGAGAGAGAGTACAAATGGGACAAAGCGGTTGAGCAGGTCTCAACCACCTGCCCTCATTGCCCAGTCGGATGTCAATTAGATCTTGATGTCAACAAAAGAAACAAGGTAGTACGATCTATACCAAACCGTCACGCTGAAGCGAATATGGGTATGGCTTGCTTCAAAGGTAAATTCGGGTTGGACTTTGTTAACAAAAGAAATAGACTCAAAAAACCCATGCTCCGTAGAAATTCAGAACTCAAAGAAGTTACGTGGCCTGAAGCTTTGGATTTTCTATCTGAAAAGTTGGACGGTTATACAAATGACGATTATGCCTTAATAGGTTCTACAAGAGGAACTAATGAGGATAATTATGTCGCACAAAAATTTGCACGAAGAGTGATGAAGTCAAACAACATTAATGTTTCATCGAATTCAAGAACTAAATTAGTGTCTGCTCTACAAAGTGCCATCGGTGACGACTCCGCCACCAACACAATATGGAGTCTACTAAATTCAGAGGTGATCCTACTCGTATCAGCCAACATCACAGAAGAGCAAAACGTTGCTTCAGTCCCAATAAAACAGGCCATAGCAAAAGGTTCAAAGCTAATTGTCATTGACCAAAGAGAGACAGAGCTTACTCGGTATGCTACAAAATGGATTCGCCCTTTTGTTAATTCAGAATCTAACCTTATTGGCGGGCTCCTTAGGAGCATCCTAGATCAATCCTTAGAAGACCATGACTTCGCTAAGGAACATTGTGAAGGCTATGATGAATTCCGCAATTCTCTCTGGAATTTTGATCTCGTAAAAGTGAGTGCTCAAACCGGAATACCTCAAGAAGAAATAACTGAGCTAGCTCAGTTATTTGGCAAATCGGAATCATCATCAATACTATATGGGTTAGAAACAGTCTCTGAAGAGTATGTAGATCCCACAGTTAAATCCCTTGTCAATCTAGCTCTTGTTACAGGAAACATAGGGAAAAAATCCGGCGGTATATACCCTCTGTATGGTGGGGCAAACCAGCAGGGGGCTAAAGATATGGGCTGTGTACCTGACTTTTTGCCAGGACATAAACCGGTGGACGCCCCAGGTTTAAATTTAGATGAAATATCGAACGCCTGTTCATCTGGAAAGATAAAAGCCTTACATCTGATTGGTGATGAACTTTTCCACAACACCCACGAGCGACAGAATTTTTTGAAAAAGATAAAACACCTAGAGCTTTTAGTCGTTCACGAAAGTTTTGAAAGCGACATAACGAGAATGGCGGATGTTGTACTACCCTCAGCTGTCTTCGCAGAAAAAAACGGCACGTACACAAATATGGAAGGGAGGGTTCACCGACTCAGAGCCGCCATAGGACCGGCCGGAGATGAAGATGAAGATTGGAGAATATTATCGCAATTAGCGGCGAGATTGGGATCAAATGAACTTTCCTATTCTTCCTATGAAGAGATTCAGACGGAGATAACACAAGAGGTAGATTCTTACAAAAATGTTCCAGTTGAAAACCTTGGAACGGCAGGACACATTAGGAAAATAGAATCAAAAAAGCGTTACCTTTTTTCACCTCTTGAATTCACTAAAAATGAAGAACCTGAAGTCGATGATAAATATCCACTCGTTTTTGCTCCAGGCAGAGTTTTATTCGACGCTGACAGAGACGCAGGTATAGTGACTGAGAATGACCAAAACACCATAACAAGAACGGAAATCATTGAAATGAATAGAAAGGATGCTGAGGAAGCAGGAATTTCAGAAGGAGACACCGTTAAAATACAGGGGGAAAGTTTCGAACTAACAGGAAATGCCCATCTCAACGGCCTGCATTCAGGAATGGTGGCCACCACCACCCTGTTTGGCTCTTTAATAGCATCTTTGAATAACAGTACAGAACCAGATCCAATGACTAAAATAGGAAATCTCAGGCTTTGCAAAGTGCGGGTCGAAAAAGTTTAAGTAAGACCCACTAGAGAAAGACAGGAGTAAAAATGGCGACCAGAAAATTCCCTCAAAAAGCACCATTGCAAGAAATTAAAATAGTTCGAAGAGAAGATCACACTGAAGACTTATTTTTAATGTGGCTTGAAAAACCTGAAGGGTACAGCTTCAAACCAGGACAATATTGCACAATAGGGCATGATGGTGTTGAAAGAGCCTATTCCATAGCATCCGCACCTCATGAAGAACTAATAGAACTATTCATAGAACTAGTTCCTGTTTCTGAAGGTGGTGTGCTCACACCAATGCTTTGGGACCTACATGAAGGAGACAAAGTAACAATACGGCCGCGTGCTAAGGGGATTTTTACGTTCAAAGATGAAAAGAAAAACCAATTTCTAGTTTCTACAGTAACAGGGGTGGTTCCCTATGTCAGTTTCCTCCGAGATTATATTAAGAACGGTAAGAGTGGCCACCATTTCTACGTACTAGAGGGAGCGAGTTACACAGATGAATTTGTTTACGACAAGGAATTTGAAGACTTAAGTGAGGAAAATCCTTCTCTCGTCACCTTTGTACCAACCATTAGCAGACCTGATGAAGCCAAAAATTCTAAATGGTCTGGAGATACCGGTAGGGTGAATAATATAGTCAAAGATAAGCTTAACGAATTTAATTTAACCACCGATGACACTATGATTTACGCATGCGGCCATCCAGGCATGATTGAAGACGTAAAGGAAAAAGTAACTGTCGACGGGTATGAATTCCTTGAAGAGCGCTTCTGGAAAGACGACTAACGCTATTTAATACAAATTACCCGATTGTGTTTCAACTATGTAAATGCAATTACTGCCCTATTTTGGTTACAATGCTATTAATCACGTTTTGGACCTATGCTTAATGGCGACTCCAGCTCGACAACAATATTTGGATATTAAATCAAACCATCCTAACGATATTTTGTTATTCAGAATGGGAGATTTCTACGAAACTTTTGATGATGACGCCAAAGTGGTCGCAAAGGACCTTGAAATAGCTCTTACCTCTCGAGAGATGGGAAAGGGAGAAAAAATACCCCTTGCCGGCATTCCATATCATTCACTTGACGGATACCTATCTAAATTGATTTCAAAAGGTCACCGCATCGCAATTTGTGAACAAACTAGCGACCCAAGAGAGTCTAAAGGAATTGTAGATAGAGAAGTTGTTCGCATTGTCACCCCCGGCACAGTCGTGGAAGATCAACTCCTAGAGAGAAACGTAAATAATTATTTAGTTTCTGTCGTGATTCAGGATAAATATGCTGGGGTTTCATATGTTGATATAACCACTACCGAGTTCCTAACCACAGAGCTACCAATTAGTGATTTGGCAGCGGAAATAAATAGAATAAATCCTACGGAATTAATAACATCTGAGCCATTACCAAAACATTTTTTAGACCGAATTGATGTCTATATGACTTTGATGGATAAAGGTTTCTTTACACGATCCGATTCCAGAAAAATAATTGAGCAAAATTTTCAAGTTTCTTCTTTAGAATCCTTTGGTTGCAGAGATCTATCCTTGGCAACCCAAGCTGCAGCCCTAATAATTGAATATTTAAAAAAACATCAACTTTCAGCCCTAGAAAGTATTCCTACTCTGAGGACCTATTCCACAAAACCATATATGGCCCTTGACCAACAGACAAGTCGAAATCTGGAGATTTTTTCTACTGGCAGAAATGAATCTCAAGAATCATCTCTGTTTTCAATATTGGATAAAACTGACACTCCAATGGGAGGAAGGTTACTCCGCAAATGGTTGGGCCAACCATTATTGGATTTAAGATTACTCAAGGACAGACAAAAGGCTGTCGAATGGTTCATGCGAGAATCCATAAGGCGAGGAGAAATATCAGCAGTTCTGAAAAATATTTCCGACATCGAACGCTTAACTACTAAGATAAAAATGAGAACTGCTGGACCGAGGGACTTAGTAGGTTTAGGAAACAGTTTAGAAATGATTCCTGATCTTGTTAATTTAGCTTCACGGGGTAATGATGTGGACGACATTGCATGGGTTTCAGATGAATTTAGCGATAACACCAAAACATATGAATTGATAAAAAATTCCATCGACTTGGAAACGCCAGCATTAGTGGGGGAAGGCAAAACAATCAAACCCGGTTTTTCAAAAACATTGGACTCTCTTAAAAAGGAATCATCTAAAGCCAAAATTAACATGGCTAACATAGAATCTCGTGAGAAGAAAAACACAGGTATTAAATCCTTGAAAATTGGTTACAACAGAGTATTTGGGTATTACATTGAGGTTAGCAAATCCTATATTGAACAGGTGCCGCCGGAGTATATAAGACGTCAAACTTTAGTTGGTGGAGAAAGATACGTTACACCAGAAATGAAAGAGTATGAATCGATCATACTTAGCACAAGTTCTAAAATAGAAGACACAGAAAAAAAACTGTTTGAGCAAATTTGTTTGGATATATCGTCTCATCTAGAGCCATTACTAAAAACTTCATACGCTGTATCTTTGATGGATGTTTTTCATTCCTTGGCAAAAGTTGCCACAGAACGAAACTATATCAAGCCTCACCTTAATAATTCTGACACAATTCATATCAAATCCGGTAGACACCCTGTTATAGAACAAATTGTTGGCCCTGGAGAGTTTGTACCCAATGACGCGGATCTGTCGAATACAAAAGATCAAATATTACTGATAACAGGTCCTAATATGTCTGGCAAATCAACTTATCTTAGGCAGGTAGGGATCCTAACCTTGCTAGCGCAGGTTGGCAGTTTTATCCCGGCTGAATCAGCCACCATAGGGATCGTAGACAGGATATTTACTAGGGTCGGCCTCCAAGATGATTTGACGAAGGGTCAGTCAACTTTTATGGTCGAAATGTTGGAAACCGCATACATACTGAACCAGGCAACAAATAAATCTTTGATCATATTAGATGAGATAGGTCGTGGTACTAGTACCTATGATGGGCTGGCAATTGCTCAAGCTGTTGCAGAGTTTATCCATCAAGAGAGTTCTTTAAGTTGCAAAACTCTTTTCGCCACCCATTATCATGAAATGACCGAACTATCTACCTATCTAAAAAGGGTAACTAATTTGCATGTATCCATCTCTGATGTAAATGGAGAAGTGACTTTCTTAAGGCAATTAATGCCAGGAGGGGCCGACAAAAGTTACGGAATACACGTAGCCAAATTAGCTGGTCTCCCTCCTAAAATTGTGTCAAGGGCTTGGGAAATACTTACTATGCTGGAAAATGACAAATACACACGTAATTCCTTCCTGGACGAAAAAGTGGAGAAATCATTCCAGACACAAATGTTTTCAAGTCGAAGTTGGATTCAAGAAGAGTTAGCGAATATCAATGTAGACGACATGACTCCTTTAGAGGCATTGATAAAGCTACAATCACTAAAGAACCAGGCTGCTCAGTCAGATTGATCTAGTAATGCTTGCCGGGCAGCAGAAAACATAACGCCAACTGGCGCCTCCTTTCCAGTCCAGAGTTCAAAGGATGCAGCTCCCTGCAGAACAAGCATAGGTAGTCCGCTTAATATCCTAGCACCTTTGTTTTCTGCGTTTTTCAGCATAGGTGTATCAAGGGGGTTGTAAACCATATCGTTGACCAAAGTGGAGCTATCGATATTGAAACCTTCCAACGGGTCAATATGAGCCCCCGAGGTGTGTTTCATACCTAAAGATGTAGAATTGACAATCAAAGACACTGAAGATGAGGATTTGCTAAACTCTGGGCCATCCAATCCAATTGGTTTAACTTCTCCCATCTGGGAAAACTCGTCAGCCAATCGCTTTGCTCTCTCATAAGTCCTATTAGCTATCCAAAGAGTATTTACTTTTGCTTCCATCAAGGCATGCGCTGCAGCTCTAGCGGCGCCTCCCGCACCTATTAACAAAACATCCCTGCCAGATGGTTCATAATTTCCATATTCTGAGATCGCTCTGAGAAACCCTACCGTATCGGTGTTGTAACCTACCAAAACCCCAGATTGGTTGACTATAGTGTTCACTGAACCAATTTTTAATGCCCAATCATCTATTTCATCCAGCAGAGGCATCACTAATTCCTTGTATGGGATGGTTACATTGGCACCCAGAAAATCTGATTGACTCAAAGCTTGAACTGTTTCAGGTAGCCCAACAAGGTCAACAGGCCAAGCCTCGTATGTAGCTTCTATTCCCAGATTGGTAAAAGCTGCGTTTTGAAAGTGTGGCGATATTGAATGCGCTAACGGATACCCCAGTATTCCTGATTTTCTCATATGAATATGATTCCGAACCCGATGAGTAGACCTCTCAGATTTGAGTTTAATGGTACCAATATATTTAATATATAAGTTAACATATGAGGCACTTCAATATATCGGTAAATGGAATCCCTAAATTGTTTAATTTGACACCAAACACAATCCCTGAACTAGAAAGTTACATTGCCCAATGTGCAAATTGTGATTTGTCGAAAACAAGGAATCTCACTGTCCCTGGCAGCGGTAATTACAGTGCGGATATCATGTTGATTGGGGAGGCTCCCGGCTCTAATGAGGACAAAACAGGGAAACCATTTGCCGGAAGAGCGGGAGGTCTATTAGATGAACTGCTGACAAGCTCCGCGATAAAAAGGTCCGAGGTATACATCACAAATATGCTCAAATGCAGGCCTCCTAGTAACAGGGACCCCCAATTAGCTGAGATATCTGCATGTCAGCAACATCTCGATCTACAAATCTCCTTAGTGAACCCATCAGTCATAGTTACCTTAGGACGATTTTCCTTTGCCAAATTTTTTCCGCAAATAGCACTAAGCGGCTCCAGGGGAACTGTAAGGGATTGGAAAGGGATTAAGATTCTTCCCGTTTATCATCCCGCCGCGGCTTTATACAATCCAAGTCTAAAGCCAAAATTAATACAAGACTTCCAGAAAATTACTACTCTAATAACCAAAAAACAAAATACGAATTTATCTGACATCCAAAGACAGCCTAATACTCAATTAAGTTTGTTTGAATAGCATCTTGAACGATCTACCAATGAAAATAATACCTTTAGGCGGGCTCGGCCAAATCGGCAAGAACATGATGGTTCTTGAATACAACGGTCAAATTTTGGTGATTGATGCTGGAATAGCTTTCCCTTCTGAAATTAATCCAACCCTTGGTTTTGGAGTAGCTGACACCAAATATTTATCCGACAAAAAAGACATGATTCAAGGAGTATTGATCACACATGGCCACGACGATCACATAGGAGGACTTCCATACTTTTTAAATCAATTCCAAGTTCCAGTCTATTCGACTCCTCTGACAAAGAGTTTTATAGAATTCAAACTCGGGAATAAAAACAAGGATAACCTCTGTAGTGTAAATTTTTATGAATTCCATAAACTAGGTAAATTTCAATTTCAATTCTTTCCAGTTTGCCATTCAATACCAGATTCAGCAGGCATCTTGATTAAAACAGAGACGGCCTCATTAATTCACACGGGGGATTTTAAATTTGACGATAACCCAACCATTGGGAACCCCATAAATACAGAATATCTATCAGCCTTGTCTAGTAACAAAAATCTAATACTATGCTCAGATTCTACCTACGCTGAAAAGCCAGGATACACAGATTCCGAATCAATTTTAGCCACAAATCTAGAAGTCATTCTTAGTGGTGCCCAAGGCAGAGTATTAATTGCAACATTTTCTTCATTATTGTCTCGAATACAGCAGATTATAAACATTTCCGCTAAATTAGGACGTAAAGTAGCTGTAGTAGGTCGTAGCATGGTTAGAAATCTTGATTTTGCATTGGGTGCAGGGTATGTTCTCGATCCGAAAAACACCGTAATTACTTTGAAAGAATCAACAAATTTAAAAGATGATGAAATTGTACTAATAACAACAGGAGCCCAGGGAGAAGTTAACTCGGCCATGGGATTAATTTCTAGTATGCGACATAGTGATGTGAAGATCCAAAAAGGTGACACTGTTCTTATATCTTCCTCCCCTATCCCTGGAAATGAAGTCAGATATTCTCACATGATAAATAATCTATTTAGGCAAGGTGGAGAGGTCATATATCAGAACATTTCGCTGGTGCACGTCCATGGCCATGGTAGTCAAAATGACCTTCAGCGCATGATAAGCTTGATTAAACCCGAATATTTCATACCAATCCATGGTGAAACCAGACACTTAGTAGCACACGCAAGAATTGCTGAAAACAGTGGAGTGGCTGCTCAGAATATTTTTTTGATTGAAGATGGCTGCACAGTAGAAATAACGAAACGAAAAGCGTCTTTGGGAACAAAAGTGCATTCTGGAACAACATATATCAATGGTTAACCGCCGGTAAAACCACAATAATTTAGTGTAAACTTTGCTAGCACAAACCTACCTAGGTTTACTAGACTATCGTAGATGGACTAATTGACTTTTCCTGTTTAAACACACTGTACAGGTATGGTATGAATCAACATACTGACAACAACGAACCGACTATTCCTCTTAACCCAACTGCGGCAATTTTATGGGTCGGCATTGCTGCCTTGCTCTGGTTGCCAATAATCACCACTGCATTTTGGGCCAGTATATTACCTAATTTCATTCTTGAACCCATGGATTCTTTCGTAAATTGGACCGGTCTTGGAATCGCCTTGCTTTCTCTATGGTTTATAGTCATTGCGTTTTTTTTCGGGTTGCACAAAATAAATCAGATCAGCTTTAACAATGTTAGACAAATTGCTGGCGCCTTGTTAATTACTGCCGCTATCTGGGGTGCGACTAGCAATATTCATTTCTCAGATTTTAATTCCATAGACAACATGGGAAGTGGCTCAATAGGTGGAAACATTGGATTACATATTTTTGGTGGAACCAACTTCATTGGATGGATAAGAATAATACTCATTGCGTATGCAGGAACATCAGTAATTAAACCATCAATATCTACAAAATCGTGGCAACTATTCATGATGGCCTTCTGGATATTAGGATTAGCATTACGAGCTGTGTATTACAATTTGTCTAATAAAAAACTTTCGCAAGTTCCAGAGAAAACACATCCGGATAGTTACGTAAAGATGCCCCCAGAAGTCCTTACCCCACACATTAAAGAAAGCTCCATAATAAATCCGACTGCAAATACCGAACCACAGACTGCGCCAACATTGGAAATCCAAACCTATACCCAGAATCAAATCAGAAGCGATTATCAACCGAGTACCAACGATTTACTTTCCAGCTATATTTCAACATCAAACGTATCTATTGACGGATTTGTAAAAATCGATATACCAAAAGCTGACCCAGAAGATAATCTAATTCCGGAAAACAATCAGAATAAATCAACTTCAACAGCTGCTAAACCAATTTCTAAAGAACATCAGAAATCAAATAAATACTGGTCTAGTTCTTCGCCAAATGAACCTCCCTCACCGAACACAAGTCGCCAAGAACATAATATAGAGGACTCAAACCCTTCCATGGCCATGGAAGGGTTTGACCGAACGGATAGCGTTGAATCTGAAAAAGGGCATGCCCGAAACTCTTGGAAATTACCTCCCATGAAATTACTTTCTGGTATATCCGAGGGTGGAATTAGTAAGGAAGAAATTTGTAGTACTTCTGAAACCATTAAGAACACCTTTGCTGAATATAAAGTAGAGGTGGAAGTCGAAAAAGTCAGACCCGGCCCGACAGTGACAATGTACGGAATACAACCTGGCTGGGTCAGAAAAGTGAAAAGAGTTCGTTCTAGAGACGAAAACGGCACACCAGAAGTAGACCGCGAAGGCAAACCATTAATGGTTCAACAAGAAGAGAAAACTAGAGTCAGTGTAGATAATATACTCCGACGTGAGAAGGATTTGTCACTTGCATTGAAAACTCCCAGCCTGAGAATTGAGACTCCGGCAATGGGGGAATCTTTGTTGGGAATAGAAGTGCCGAATCCAACCGCAAGCGTAGTGGCGTTAAAAAACGTAATGGAAAGTACCACTTATTCTTCACTAGCTAAGAAAAGCCCTTTACCAGTCGCATTAGGTAAAGGATCAGATGGTGAAGAGGTTTCTTTTGATTTATCAAAAATGCCCCATCTATTAATCGCAGGGGCTACGGGAAGCGGTAAAAGTGTTTGCATCAACGCCATAATATCGTGCCTCATTATGGAAAAAGATCCTGCCGAAATGCAGATGCTTTTAATCGATCCCAAAAGAGTGGAATTAACTCCTTACAACGGGATTCCGCATTTAATAACGCCAGTAATAGTGGAAACTGAGAAAGTTGTTGGAATCCTTAAAGGATTAATCCAAGAGATGATGGATAGATATAGGCGTATGGAGGAAGTTGGGGTACGGAACATATCCTCCTTTAACGCAAAAGGTGGCACAAAAATGCCCTACCTCGTTGTTGCTATAGATGAATTAGCTGATTTGATGATGACTGCTGCGTTTGATGTAGAACAATCCATCTGCCGTCTGGCACAATTAGGGCGGGCCACAGGCATTCATTTAATAGTTGCAACTCAACGCCCCTCTGTAGATGTAATAACAGGGCTGATTAAAGCTAATTTCCCAAGTAGGATTAGCTTTGCTGTTACCTCTCAAACAGATTCAAGAACGATACTAGATGCAAATGGGGCCGAAAGATTATTGGGGCGAGGAGATATGCTTTATCAGCCTATCGATGCTACAAGACCTACTAGGGTTCAAAACGTGTACATAGGCGATGAAGAAATCAGTGATATTGTCCAACATTGGGCAACCACCCCCATTGGGAGAAAAGAAGAGATTGACCTTCGCATTATTAGCGATGACAACATTGATTCATCAAATGTTACCTCAGAAAGCGGTGCAAGCAGCCAAGATGAGTTATTTGAAAAAGCAATAGCCTTAGCCCAAAAATACACCAAACTTTCCACATCTCTTCTTCAAAGAAGATTGCGAATTGGATATCCAAGAGCTGCCCGGCTGATGGACGAACTAGAGGATATGGGAATAGTTGGACCTAGTGACGGTTCAAAATCAAGGGACGTAATTTCGACAACCCCATAAATAATAGATATTACCTGCCCACTCAAGTACTATTTATATATTATGGTTAGTAACTTCTCCAGTATGATGTCCAGATTACTCAACAGAAATGATTCTGATCA
>CAYMZR010000003.1:0-47815 GCA_964394975.1 uncultured Dehalococcoidia bacterium
AGGCCATGGTAAATGTTTTTCCACTTCCTGTGACGCCGAGTAATGTTTGTTTATCTTGCCCATTTAGTATTCCATCGGAAAGTTTAGAGACTGCAGCTGGCTGGTCTCCCATTGCTCTAAAGTCGGCTGAAATTTTGAATTCGGGCATGTACCTACCAGTTAGTTAAGTGAGAGAGACCAAATCGTTTCGTCCGAGTCTCGGTTATACGGGGTGCCGTCATAATCTTCCATTATTTCTTCTATTTTAAACCCGCAAAATTCAAAGAGATACCTCGCTTCATCAATGTATAGATATCTAAGTGTAAAATCGGTGTACCTTTTGGAAATTATTTGCTCGCCATCACTTTCACTTATGGAAAGCTGCGTATGTATCAGTTGGTTGTGATAGTCAAACATGCTGCGATGATGTAAAGACTTGACCTTTCCACGGTCATTTTCAAAATCTCTAAGATGGTAAAAGATGTCAGGATTCTGGTCGAATAAATCCTTGCTAGGTACAAATAAATCGATTACCAGCCTACCCTCAAAGTTGAGATGCTTTCTGATAGAGGTCAATGCGTTAATTTGATCTTCGACTGAAAGAAGAGATTGAAAGCCTCGGTAAGGGAAAATTATTAAGTTATATTTTTGCCTGAGGTAAAGATTTCGTACATCCTGAAGAATAATTTCTATAGGAGAATCAATATGTCCAACCTTAATTTTGAGTTGTTCTAACATTTTTTGCGAGTAATCTATAGCGGTTATATCAGCCCCAGCATCCAACATCGGGATTGTAACTCTTCCTGTACCACATCCTATTTCTAGCACTTTACCACCTAGCTCTTTGTACTTTTTCACATAAAAGGCTATGTCGTAATCTACAAATGAATAGACTTCATCATAGATTTCAGCCCACGAATCGTAATCTGTGCTCATCTATTTGTGATGTGTTCCAAGGCCATTCTAATTTTTTCTTCAGTGGTCAAATCAGGTAAATTTATGGAAGATATTGCCTCCCTCGCTTCCTGTACCGAATAACCTAATGCAGTTAGAGAATTGAACACATCGTCAATTTCAGTAGCATCAATTGGAATAGACCATGTTTGTTCCATTTTACCTTTAAGCTCTAAGAGGATCCTGTTGGCAGTTCGGGTTCCAACTCCAGATACAGACTTGAATGCATTTACATCTTCTGCTGATACTGCAGCAGCCAGCGATGCTGAATCAAAAGTCGAAAGAATTGCTAGGGCAAGCCTAGGCCCTACTCCGCTGATCGTAATTAGTGTATCGAACGCATTCCGGTCATTTTCCGATATAAATCCGTAAAGCGTTATTGAATCCTGTCTCATCTGCAGAGAGGTTAAAATCTTGACCGTATCACCCAAATCTCCGACATTTTCAACTGTAGTTGTTGGAGTACTTATTCTTAGCGTCATACCAGAAACTTCTATGTCCAAATACTCAAGACCTTTCGAGGTTAATAGACCTGTTACTGCTGATATTAGTGTGTTTACCATGTGGAACTTCCTATTAAATCATCTAACATGTGGGAGTTTATGTGGCATATAGCTACTGCTAAGGCGTCGGTAACATCATCTGAACCTGGTATATCTTCACCTCCCAGCAATAGACTAACCATTTCACTTACCTGCTCTTTTGAGCTCCCACCATAGTTCGTTACGGATTTTTTTACTTCTTGCGGGGCATATCGAAAAACTGGGATATTGTTTTGAGCACCAGCAATGAAGACAACGGACTGGGCTTGGCCTATAGCAATGGAGGTTCGAGGATTTTTGGAAACGAAAGGTTCTTCAACGGCTATTGCATCAGGAAGAATTCGTTGGATCACCTGCATTGTTTCTTCATATAAAAATGCCAAACGACTTTCAATAGAATCTTTTCTTTTTGGGGTGATCAGGCCGTTATAAGGCGTTATCAAGTCCCCTGAAATTGAATCTACGACACCTAGGCCCATTTTAATGGTTCCAGGGTCTACACCCAGAACTCTCATCTGTATCCTATTGCTCAGCCTGCCTTGAAATCTTCCATAGCCTCTTCCGGGAAATCAGCATTTGAGTAAACCTTTTGCACATCATCTAGTTCTTCCAGTGAATCCAGGAGTCGAAGCGTTTGAATAGCTTTCTTACTGTCAAGCATGACTGTGTTACTTGGGATCATAGACAACTCTGTTGAAGAAACCTTGGCTTCACTGTCAGTTAAGGTAGATCGGATATTTTCCAAACTATTTGGCTCTGAATACACATGTAAAGTCCCATCATATGTTTCAAAGTCATCGGCTCCAGCATCGATTGCTATTAGGGCTAGGTCCTCTGCTTCATTTGTATCTGCATCTACTACTATTACTCCCTTCTGCTCAAACTGCCATGCAACAGCACCACTTTCTGCCATATTCCCACCTGCTTTTGAAAGTGTCGATCTGATGTCTGAAACAGTTCTATTCTTGTTGTCAGTAAGGGTTTCAACCATTATTCCGATTCCTCCAGGACCATACCCCTCATAAATCATCTCAGCCATCACGACTCCGTCGCTTGATTCCCCTGTACCTCTTTTTATGGCTCTATCAATGTTGTCTGCCGGCATGTTGTTGTCTTTGGCTATTTGGACTGCCATCCGGAGCCTAAAATTCATGTCTAAATCTCCGCCCCCTTGTTTTGCAGCCACAATAATTTCTTTCGACAATTTAGTAAAAAGTTTTCCTCTTCTAGCGTCTGTTATAGCTTTTTTGTGTTTTATGGTTGACCATTTTGAATGCCCAGACATTTTCCCAACCTCTGTGTTTGCAATTATAGGCTTTAAATTTTATAAGTTTGACTCTCTTAGCCACTTTCCTCAGCATTTTATCATCAAGGAAATTTTTATATTTCTATTTGCGATCTATATTCTGCTTTCCCTTTGGTAGGATATTTCAACTTGAAAGTGCCGCCTGCAAAAATACCGTTGTTGTCCGGGTCTTCCCCCCCCGCGCTAGTGACGTATATGTCCTCATAGTTGGGTCCACCAAAGGTAGGGCACGATACTTTTCTTACCTCAAAATTGATCCGATCAACCTCTTCCCCATCGGTGTTATATCTGTAAAGGGCCCACCCATCCCAGCGTGCTGACCATATGCAATCATCCGCGTCTATTGTCATACCGTCCGGGACACTTCCATCGTCTGGGGTAGTTACGATAATTTCTCCACTTCCGATACGGGAGTTATCTGGATCAAAGTCGAATTTACTGATAGTTCGGGCGATAGAATTTGTATGGTATAAATGTCTCAGATCGTTTGAAATCCCTAGGCCATTGCTAATTCCTGCATCTTCAATAACTAAAGAGATTTCTTGGTCTATACTCAGTTTATACAAAGAGCCACTTTTTTTGTCACTTGGCATAGTTCCACAAAACACACTACCATCAGGGGTTGCAATAACATCATTAAATCGAGAATTCTCTTCGCCTTTTATCTCGTCAATAATGGTGCTTAATTCACCATCCCTTAGTAACCTAACTGCCCCTTTTTCCATAAAAAGTAAGAAACTACCGTCGGTTTGGATAGTGAATCCCCCAATTTGACCAGACTGGAAAATTTTCCTTGCCAAATTGGATTTCGGATCATAGGAGTAAAGACATCCTACCGGGATATCAACCCAATATAGAAGTTCTTCATCAGGATGCCACAAAGGTCCCTCCCCTGTACTACACTTATAATTTGCGACCAATTGCATTTAATGAGGCCTCCCTATTCTATGAGTCTGTATTCTATATTAGAGTGGCAACATATTTTATATGGAATGATTTAAAGAAACTTGCAAAAACTGTGATGATCCTAAATGTTTTAAAATCAATGCGTCCTAGGCAGTGGGCAAAAAGCCTGATGGTATTTCTACCACTGGTTTTTTCTGCGAATGAATCATGGTTCTTGGATGATGTGCAGACTTTTTCCGTGCTTTTACTCATATCCTGTGTGATATTTGTTGCTTTTGTTTTTGCTAGTTCTGCCGTCTACTTGTTCAATGATGTGTTGGATAAAGATAAAGATATTTATCATTCTGAAAAGAAATTAAGGCCAATAGCCTCAGGGTTAATTTCGTCAAAGGCTGCCTTGTCTCTATCCTTACTCTTCGCCGCAATATCAGTTTCAATCTGCACTTTCGTCATGAATATCACAGCAGTTTATATTTTCGCTTACTTGATACTTATGGCGATATACTCACTTTCACTTCGAAGTATTTTCATACTTGATGTTTCTGCTATATCCGCGGGGTTTGTAATACGTGTTTTAGTAGGGGCGGTAGCGATAGATGTTCCAGTATCAATTTGGTTGTATCTCTGTATGGCTTCGGGGTCGATGTATATTGCTTTGTCGAAACGGTATGCGGAGATCGGGACTCTGAAAGGTAAGATATCTTTGACGAGGGATTCCTTGCCGCGGTACAACACTGCAATATTAAGTCGGGTAAGCTACATATTTTTGTATGGAACTATCATTGTCTACAGTTTTTATGCAATTACTGCAGATAATTTGCCTTCAAATAATATGATGGTTGTCACCATTCCCTTTGTGGTTATTGGGATGCTCAGATACCAATTTTTAGTCATCAAGAAAGGCTTTGGGGAGAAACCAGAGGAAATAGTGACTAAGGACCATTTTCTGTCAGTATCCATAGTTATCTGGCTGCTATTAGTTTGGGGTGTCTTAACGATCTACAGATGATGATAAGTTAAATTGATTCCAAATTTGCTAGCCAAGTTTTGAGTTCTTTTTCCGTCTCTTCACCGGACAGGGCCGTGTGAATGGAAGCTTTTAGCATACCCATAGGAATACCGACGTCAAAATGATTCGCTTCGAAAAGAAAACCTTTACACCCTTTGGAAGATATTATTGCTTGTATGGCATCTGTGAGTTGAATTTCTCCTAGGGCACCTTGTCCTAAATTCTCTATTGCCTCGAAGATCTCCCATGGCAAAATGTATCTTCCGATGATGGCCAAGTCGGAAGGAGCATCTGATAATTCAGGTTTTTCAATCATTCCAGTTATTTGTCGGATTTGCCCCTCAGAATCTAAAGTGTCAATTATTCCTAGATTCGGAATAGCTTCACGTGGTACTTTCTTGATAGCTATTATTACCTCGCCCTTAGCTGAATGAATATCCAACATCATTTTTATGGTCGAGTTCTTCCCTAAAATCAAATCATCTGGGAGAAGAACAGCGAATGCATTGTCCCCTACTGATTCCTTTGCTAAAAGGATTGCATGACCTAATCCGAGGGGTTGTTTTTGAACAATGTATTCTATTTGAGCCATGCTTTTGATTTTTTCTACTTTCTCAAGTAAGTCCATATTTCCCTTATCAGTCAGAGTAGATATAACCGGATTATGATGGCCAAAATAACTTTCAATAACCCCTCGTTGGTTTTCGGAAATTACCAATATGATATTTGTAATGCCTGAGTCGATTACCTCCTCTAGGCAGTAGTGCAGGGAAGGGTAATTAAGTATTGGGATCATGACTTTGGGGATAGATAAAGTGGCGGGCAAAAATCTTGTTCCGAGACCGGCTATCGGTATTACAGCCTTACCAACTACCATAATGAAGACCTCTCAATAGTAATTAATTCAACAGTCACTCAGTTTATTTTTCAATTGGCTAATTCTGAGACATCTTTGCCTTTGTATACGGATTTTAGAATAGGATCGCTAGAGCTTATTCCTATAAAAAATATGAAGAACAAAATCCCAGTCACTATAAGAACATTAGGCGCATTATAAAGGTCAGCCAAATAACCGTAACCTAAATTGGCAAATGCCATTATTCCACCTGCGTGAAGTATATAGAGACTAGTAACGCGACCCCTCAGCCTATCAGGTGTAACAAGTTGGACGTATGTGGAAGTAAGGGCCATGAATATTGATTCAGTTGCCCCCATAATCAATGTTGCAATGAATGCCATCGAAATATTGAACGAAAACCCCAACATCAGAGGGGAAAGGCCACTCAATATACCCATGGATAGCAATAATAGGCCTTTTCTTCTGTCATTTCTCACCCCTGCTAGTAAAAATGTTCCTGCGGCCGAACCTATGCCAAATGACACGACTAGTATTGCCAGCACGGTTTCATTTACGGAAGACAGTCTTTCCTTCGTAAAGCCAGGAAGTATAGAGTCGAAAGACATCGCTAAAGCACAATGGAAAGCTACAAGAATTATGAAAATAGCGACTACTCTTCGGGCGTATATGTAATTGATTCCCTCCCAAATTCCTCTTAAAGGATTATTTCTACTGTTAATTTCACCCGTAGAGGTTTTCCTTACTTTTAGCATCAGGATTACTGAACCAGCTCCAAATACCATGCTACCTAGCAAAAATTCTGAAGTTCCAAAAGTAATTGATTGAGATATCCCCGAAATTATTAAAATTGACATTCCAATAACTCTAGAACCATGTCTGGTTGCTGAGTTTAGAGTAATTGCGTTCAGCAAATCCGCTCTCGGAACCAGATTGGTTATCAATGAAACAATTGAGGCTTCCTGAGTCGTACGACAACTTCCTGCTACGAATGCTAGGACGCACAAATGCCATAGTTCTAGAATTTCCATCATTGATAAAATTGCGGCGCACCCAACAGTTATTATTCCCAATATTTGAGTGTATATAGTGAGTTTTTTCCGCTCTATTCGATCCGCTAAAAGCCCACCTAGGGGAGATGCAATCAAAAATGGAATCATGGAGGCAAAAGTAAACCACCCTACCATGGAACTTTGATCTGACCTATCTAAAACAAACCATTGACTGGCAATTAAAAATGTCCATGCGCTTGCTCCGCCTAAACCGCTGGCTCCCCAAGCAAATGCATAATCTTTGTGCCTCAAAGCAGCGAAATGAGGTATATTTTGCAATTTCACTCCAAAATTACCGAAAATGGCTGAGGATGAAGCCAATCTAAGTGGTTATTTAAAGGACCTGGTGGAGATAGGGGGAATCGAACCCCCAACCTCGGCATTGCGAACGCCGCGCTCTCCCGTTTGAGCTATATCCCCTCTTCGGTATACGCATTGAAAATCGTATCAATGGGTGCAATTAGGTGTCAATTACTATTGCAAACTAAGCCATTATCGATAAAAAGTTGGCAATCTTTACTGACGGCAAGCTAATTTGACATACTGTTATAATCCAGTCACTTTTAGAAGCCAAATGAGCAACAACAGTAGTCTATCCAAGGGGTATTGAAATGCCTTATCAAGAACTCAACAGAGAATCTTTCGTTTGGATGTATGAAACTATGGTTACCATCAGACGATTTGAGGAGCAATCAAGAAGAGAGGCTGATGCGGGCAAATTGCGGGGTATGCATTCTTCTATAGGTCAAGAGGCCGTTCCTACTGGAATATGTGCTCACCTTGATGAAAAGGATTACGTTCTTGGTACACACAGAAGCCACCACCACTGCATAGCGAAAGGATTGGATATTAATGAGATGATGGCCGAATTGCTAGGGAAATCCACAGGGACGGGTAAAGGAAAAGGTGGAACCATGCATATAGCAGATATAAATAAAGGTATGCTAGGTGCAAACGGTGTCGTCGGTTCCAATATACCTGTTGCAACAGGAGTCGCATTGACAGCGAAAGTGAAGGGGACTGATCAGGTTAGCGTTGTTTTTTTTGGAGACGGAGCTTCTAGCCAGGGAGTGCTGCATGAGTCAATGAATCTTGCAGGAATATGGAAACTACCGGTTATTTTCGTGTGCGAGAATAATCGCTATGCAGAAGCAACTCCATTTGAATATTCAGTGTCAGGTGGATCAGTGGCTAACAGGGCTGACGGGTATGGCATTCCTGGGGTTACCGTTGACGGGCAATCAGTTTTGGATATTTATGAGGTTGGGAAAGAAGCTGTGCAACGAGCTCGTATGGGAGAAGGCCCCACCTTGATTGAGGCACAAACATATCGATACCACGGTCATTTCGGCGCTGATGATCCACTTGGGTATAGGAGCAAAGAAGAACAGGACTACTATATGTCAAGAGACTGCATTCTTATGCTGAGGCAGCATATTTTAGATGGTGGTCATGCTGATGAAACACAACTTGATGATATCGATAGGCACTGCCTTGAGGCAGTAAACAAAGCTGCCGAGTTTGCTAACGATAGTCCATTTCCGGACCCGGAGGAATTAAATACAGATGTATACGTGGAATACAGGTAAATTAGGAGAAGAATGAAATGACACAGACACAGTCGACCAGGCAAATAAGTTTTATACAGGCTATTAATGAGGCTCTAAGACAAGAAATGACTCGGGACCCTGATGTTATTGTCATGGGAGAAGATATTGCAGGAGGAGGAGAGAGAGAAGATTTCCAAGATGCCTGGGGCGGACCCATGAGATTAACTAAAGGGTTGGTTAATGATTTCGGACGTACGCGGGTCAGAGATACACCAATATCAGAGGCTGGATTTGTTGGTGCAGGTGTTGGTGCTGCAGCTTCAGGTCTAAGGCCTGTGGTCGACTTGATGTATGTGAGTTTTTATGGTGTTTGTGCGGATCAAATTACTAATAATGCTGCCAAAATGCACTATATGTTTGGCGGTAAAGTTAAGGTACCTTTGACCATAATGACAGGAATTGGAGCAGGAACTAATTCTGCTGCACAACACTCTGAGACTCTTTATTCTATTTTCACGCATTTCCCAGGGCTTAAATGCGTGGTGCCTTCAAATCCTTACAACGCTAAAGGATTGATGACGGCAGCGATAAGGGACGATGATCCCGTTATTGTTTTTAATAACCGCCAGTTGATGGGGTTGAGATTTGAAGACCATGTTCCCGAAGACTCATACATTGTGGACATAGGTAAATCAGATTTTAAGACTCAAGGGGATGATATAACTTTATTGGGAATTGGATACACAACCCGAGTATGTATGGAGGCTGCCTCCATATTGGAGGGACAGGGACATTCGGTAGAAGTGTTAGATTTATTATCTTTATCCCCTATGGATGATGATGCCATACTTTCCTCGGTTCAAAAAACCAGAAAAATAGTTATTGTTGACGAAGATTATCCGAGATGCAGTATTGCTAGTGATATATCTGCTTTAGTGGCTGAAGAGGCTTTTGATTACTTGGATGCTCCACCAAAAAGGGTTACCGCCCCTCATACTCAAGTTCCTTACAGTAGGCCTTTGGAAGCTTTGTTTGTACCTACCAAAGAGAAAGTGGTGGCTGCAGCTTTGGAAGTACTTGAATAGGGGAGAGAATTTTTATGGCAATACCCATAGTTATGCCTAGGTTAGGTGACTTTATGACCGAAGGTATCGTGACAAAATTTACTAAAGCCACTGGAGATAGTGTAGCTCAAGGTGAAGTTATAGCTGAAATAGAAACTGAAAAAGTAAATTACGATTTGGAGGCTACTAATTCTGGCTTTTTTCACCCAATAGTGGATCAAGGGTCTACTGTGCTGGTCGACGATGTTATGGGGTATTTGCTCGAAGAGGGAGAACTTCCTCCTAAATTAGAGAAAGCGGTTGATAAATCTACGGCGACTGAAAATACTCTTCTAGGAGTAAAAAGTTCAAGGGTAGAAAAATCCAATATCACAAGGGGTACGGTACCGTCCACTCCTGGTGCGAGAAAACTTGCAGCCAAATTAGGGATAGGTCTTGAAAAAGTTGTACCGACTGGCCCAAGGGGACGCATTGTTGAATCAGATGTAAGGGCTTTAGCAAACGCCCCTGTAAATTCAAAACCACAGACCCCGCCAGGGTTACCTAGACCTATATCTGAAACTCCTCTGCAGGGTATGAGGAAAAGCATTGCTGGGAACATGAAAAATAGTCTAGCTAATACGGCGCAGTTATCCTACTTTCTTGAAGTGGATGTAACTGAAGCTCAAAACCTGAGGCGTGACCAAGGTTTGGGAATGGCCGAATTTTTGATAAAAGCCACAAGTGAGGCTTTGATAAGGGTTCCTGCGCTTAATAGTGTGTTGGTTGGTGACTCAATTCTGAAATTCGATAGAGTTAATATGGCTTTTGCTGTGGCCTTGGACGACGGGTTGGTTGTGCCGGTTATTAGAGGGAGTAACTCTAAAACTATTCAAGAGATATCAGATGAAGTGAAAAGACTTTCAGAATCTGCAAAGAAAGGTAATCTCGGTCCGGACGATTTTATGGGTGGAACTTTCACCATATCAATTTTGGGATCAGTAGATGGGTTTACTCCAATATTGAATCAAACGCAGGTCGGATTATTGGGTGTTGGCCGCTCAGTCCAAAAGCCTGTCGTGCGAGATGGGGAAGTGGTTGTAAGGGAAATGATGACATTAAGCTTAACTGGTGACCATCAGGTTGTGGATGGTGCTGTGGCGGCAAGCTTCTTTAGAAGATTGCAACGGCTGATAGAAAGCCCTTCAAAATTATTTGCTTAGAAAGCTGGGAAAATATTTTCCGGTTCGTAAATCCAATGGCCTATGCTTATTAATGAAATAAGTGTCAGTATCCCGACTATAAACACATAGGCTGACTGTGTTGCCCTGCGAATATTGATAACTTTGTATTCCCCGGCACCTGTGTAAGTTTCGGATCGATGAACCAGAAAATACCCTGAAGCCAAACCGGAAATAACCCCCCCTATGTGCGCCCAATTATCGACTGCTGGTATAACGAATCCAAATGCAAGGTTCACTATGGCTAGTATTATTAGCCCATTGAGTGTTTGTCTTCCTGACTTTCCAAAGCTGTGCTTTCGGACGTAAAAATAAGAAACAAGGCTTCCAAGGCAACCAAAGATCGCACCGCTGGCTCCAGCGCCAACAACCCCGTTTGCGATATTCAAATAGCTGGCGGAACTGCCGATCAGTCCAGTAATTAGGAAAATAGAAATGAAATTCCAGTGTCCATACAAACGCTCAGATAGACCTCCCATAATTACAAGACTTATGGAATTTATTGCAAGGTGAGAAGCTCCAACATGAAGGAAAATTGCTGAGGCGAGTCTCCAATATTCTCCTGACCAGATTAAATAAGAATCAATCGCGCCGAATCGGCGAAGGTTAGACGGGTTTGTACTTCCTCCATAGGCCTCTAAAATTATCCAAAGGGATATGTTGATAGCTGCTATCGTATAGACAAAAACTGGTTTTCTAGAAGAGGGTATGATGTTTCGAGCCACATTAATTGATTATGGTAAATCTAACGCCATCAAATCGTGATAAGTTTCTCTTTTTCTAATCACCCGAGCTTTACCTTCTGAAACCATTACAATTTCGGGACGCGGGTTCAGGTTGTAATTGCTCGACATTGCGATGCAGTACGCACCAGATGCTGGTATAGCCACGATATCTCCTGAATCCAGTTTGGGGAGGTCTATATCTTTGACTAAGATATCGCCTGTTTCGCAATATTTGCCGGCAAGGGTGACAGTGCGGATATTCCCTTCGGCCATTCTGTTTGCAGCGACAGCCTCATATTGTGCGTCGTATAAGGCTGGCCTTATGTTGTCTCCCATGCCACCGTCCAGAGATACATAAGTGCGAACATTTGGGATTTCTTTTGTCACGCCCACTGTATATATTGCAACCCCGGCTCTTCCTACGATGGATCTTCCTGGTTCAATGATCAATTCAGGATATTCAATCCCCAAATCTTCACATTTGCTTCTTAGTATGGAAGTGATTACTTCTGCATAGTCAGTTATGGAGGGAGGCAGTTGATGCTGAAGATATCCGATTGCAAACCCACCGCCTGGGCTGAATTTTTTTAATTCCAGACCTTGGCTTAAGAATGGCTTCAGGTAGTCGAGTACTGTGTCTATTGCAGTCGAATACGGTTCCAATTCAAAAATTGGTGACCCAAGATGAAAATGTATCCCTTGGAGGTCAAGATTACTGGAATCTAACGCCTGTTTAATGGCAATACTACTTTCCCCAGTTTCTATGGAGAACCCAAACTTTACGTCCAGTATGCCTGTTGTGGTGTGTGCATGAGTATGGGCATCCACTGAGGGGGACAGTCTTAACATGATTCCTTGAATTGCGTTTTTAGATTTAGCTATCGAGTCCAGTAAATCTAGTTCTTGGAAACCATCCACAACTATAGTCCCAACACTTAAATCTATGGCCTCTGAAAGTTCCTGTGGAGTTTTGTTGTTTCCATGGAAATACATTTTGCTACAAGGAAATCCTGCCGCGTTGGCCACCGCTATCTCTCCTCCTGAAACAACGTCAAGTGAAAGTTTTTCGTCAGTGGCTATTCTTGCCATCGCTAAATTAAGAAAAGCCTTCGACGCGTATGCGACTGAAGTTTTTGGGTATCTAGAAGTAAATTCACCGACAAAAGTACGTGCCATGCTCCGTATGGTGTTTTCATCGTAAACATACAATGGGGTTCCATGGGTTTTAGATAACGAAACAATGTCACATCCCCCTATTTCAAGAACTCCTTGGGAGTTGACGGTGGTGCCCATAGGAAAAACATCAATATTTGAGAAATTCATAGAGTATCTCCAGTTTAATGAACTATTCGGTAAATGTTACCGCTTTGTTCAATTCTTTTCTCCTCTACTAGTTTATTTATATGGGCTTGTATCTGTCTTCTGGCGGTATTATGGAGACCCGGATGTATGTCTTTGTATATTGCATTGAAAATATCGTCCATAGAATCCTTTCCTGAGGTAATTAATTCGAGCATTTGTAACTCACGCTGGTGCCTATGCTCAATTAATTCGTGAATTTTTTCTATTGGGTTATCTATCTCTGGTCCATGACCTGGGCATATTTTTTCAATGTCATAATCCAACATTTTGTGAAGGGATTTGATATACGATGTCATGTCTCCCTCATCTGGAGAAATAACAGTGGTCCCCAATCCTAGAATGTTATCCCCTGTGAAAAGTACTTTATCTTCTTCCAAATAAATACACAGACTTCCCATTGTATGGCCCGGGGTGTGGATAAATTCTATGGTGGTGTCTCCCAAATCCAGCTGTTCTCCGTCCTGAGGGGTTATAGCAACTACGGCTGTTGATTCTTTTTCAATAGCTATTTTTTCAACGGAAGTGGATATTACCGGCGCTCCTAAATGCTCACCTAGTACTTGGGCTCCACCAATATGGTCACTGTGTCTGTGGGTCAGTATAATCCCTGCTATCTCGGGTTTACCTTTTGACTCCCAAACAGAAATATGTTCTTGGATTTCTTCGGGTTTGCCGTGTGCGGTGTCTATATAGACTGACCTATTTTTCCCACCTACCAGAAAAACATTCGGTGGGTATACTCCTCCGTATTTGAAGGGGTTCGGTTCGTTCTCACCAACTACTATTTTGCTTATCCTGTCAGTAACTTTCAATTTATGTCCTTTAATCTCTAATCTGGTAATTTCACAGTACAAACCTTACGGGTCTCAGCACAGCAGAACCATATGTTGTCTTCATAAATAGTCATGCCGTGTATCTCAGGTTCGGAAATGTGAATTTCACTCTGAATTTCTCCATTTTCCGGGTTAATTTTATATATTTTGCATTCCTGGGTGTCGGCGAGCCACATATTCCCATTATCTATAAATAGGCCATGAGGTCTTACTCCAGGGGTGGGAATAGAGCGTTTTACTTTCATGGTTGTAGGGTTCAATAAGAATACTTGTTGAGCTGGTGGGACAGCTACCCACATATTATTTTGGTCGACCCATTCCATGCCATGAGCGCCTGTTATTTGAGGATTCTCTGAAGATCCGTATTGAGTAACTATCCCTTTTCCAGGTGTATCAAACACGGCTGCGGTGCTGCCATCCAGATTCAATTGGTAAAGCTCGGCACTATACGTTGAAGCAACCCAAAGGTATCCGCCTCCTTTTGTTACACCGCTGGATTTTGAGGTTTCGGTATCCAGGTCTTCGATGATAGATCCGTCAGCATAGGACAATTTATAGAGATGATCGTTGCCTTGATCAATTGCCCAAAGTCCATCAGAATCCGCTTGTAAACCGTTTGGTTGAGGGCCGGGGTGAATCCATCTTACCTCTGCTTGCATAAACGCCTCCTTTCCAAGAGTGGATATAAAATTTCATGTCGATTTTAATCTCAGCAAAAAGTATTTTAGTATTGATTAGAAAGTTTGTTAAATTATTGACATGTGTAGGAAGGAATGCTAACCTCAACCCCACATGATTAGCTAGGGAAATTGTACCTATTTGCTCAAAGAAAGGAGTGGAGGGAAATATGTCTGATTCGACAGTTTATTATATGGACGCACATTCAGAGTCTACTGAGACAGCGTTGGCAGCAAAAATGATCACAGTTTTTGATGCCGCGGGTTTGGATGAGATTGTAAAGCCAAACGATATTGTGGCTATAAAAGTCCACTGCGGGGAATGGAATAACTCTGCATATTTGAGACCCCTCTATGCTAGGCAACTGGCCGATAGGATAAAAGAGTTGGGTGGTCGCCCATTTGTTTGCGACACAACTACTTCTTCCTACTCACCATGGGGTTCAAGAACTTCTGAAATTGATATATTGCTGACAGCAGAAAGGAATGGCTATAGTTCAGCTACATTAGGTTGCCCATTCATATGCGCTGACGGATTTATCGGCACCAGTGATTTTGTTGTCGATATTCCAGAGGGCTATATCCTTAAAGAGGCCTATGTTGCCCAAGCCATCGCAGCCGCTGATGCTCTCATTGCACTAACCCACTTCAAAGGTCATAGCATGGGTGTCATCGGTGGAGCTTTAAAGAATCTCGGTATTGGAGCACAATCCAAGAGAGGTAAGTTCAATGTTCATATGGGAGGTCATCCAACCTACGGGCTAGGTGCAGCCGGAGTTTTCCATCCAGAAAACTTCAAAGGCAAGGCTAATACACCTGACTGGGAGATATTGGAAGATTGCTGCCCATTCAATCTATATCACATAAATGAAGAGGATGAGCTTGAGTGGGACGGAGATAAATGTGCAAATTGCTTAGGGTGCTTCGGTGTAATGGGACCTAGAGGATTGATGGATATACCTCCTGTCCAGTTTGATGCTGTTGATGCAGCTATTGCTGATGCCTGCCTAGGTGTAGAGAAAGCAGTGGGTAGAGATAAAGTAGGGTACATTAATATGGCTTTGGATGTTTCGCCTCGTTGTGACTGTGCAAATCACGCAGATGTACCTATAGTTCCTCATCTCGGAGTCTTTGCAAGTAAGGACCCAGTAGCCATAGACATGGCTTGCGTAGACAAGGCTAGAGAAGCTGAGGGAATAAAGGGATCTGCCGCTGAAATGATGGAAGCCCATCACGCCGGAGATAAAAAATTTGAGGCTGCTGCAGCAACATTCCATGGTCAAAGCGAAGTTACCAGTATTAATACCGGTCATGAGATAGGGCTTGGTAGTAGGGAATATGAACTAATTGAATGTGAGCCTGATAGCCCAGAACGTTTCAGGTTCCCTTACGATACCAGACCAAGTAGGCAAAGGTTCGGGGAAAGATTCGAGAAGTTCCAGCCATTCCCATATGATAAGTATGATGGAAAAGGCTTCAACAGATTGGATGTTGTTGATCTAGACAAAGTAAAGCATCACTATGAAGATTCACCAGAAATAACGGAAGTAGGTGAGTCAGTTCATGCTGATGGCGACGACTAAGGTAGCTCGCTGCCTTTAGGAGTTGTACACGAAAAGGGCGACCACTTAGTGGCCGCCCTTTAATTTTTACTTAAAAGCCATATTGGGAGGAATTCTGTAAATGCCGCAATCAGGACAGGAAATGCTTGATGAGACAATAGCCACTTGCAAATCTATTGCAGATGGTCTTGGTATTCAAAACCAAGATTGGGAAAATTCAGTTGTTGAGATAGTAGAGAAATTTGAAGAGCTAAGCGGTACCTTTTTCTTCAAAACAATGCCAAGTGTTCCTACTACTCGTACAGCTATGAGAGATGCTGCATCAGCCTTGGAATTAAAAAATGTAGGGGATTGGGATGGGATGAGCACTGCAGTGGAAACCTTGATAGCTAGCTCCCAAAATCTGATCGAAAAAGCTGGTATGAAAGGAACAACCTTAACTTGAGTGAGCCAGTATTGATAACGGGTGGAGCAGGAAGTGTAGGCAGGCAACTGGCCGGTATGTTTTTGGCCGAGGGAAGACCTGTTCGTATATTTGACCTGCCATTTATGGATTTTACGGGATTGGAAGGGGAACCAAATGTGCAGGTAGTGAAAGGAGATATCACCGACAGGGAATCCGTAAATGAAGCTGTTCGCAATGTTGGAGGCATTCTCCATTTGGCTGCACTTCTACCACCGACTAGTGAACGGGATAGAGAAAAAACATTTGCTGTAAATGTGGAAGGTACTAGGGGCATAGTCGACGCCCTAAAATCTCAGGGTTCAAAGGCCACTTTAGTTTTCACCTCTTCAATCAGTACCTATGGGGATACTTCTAATGAGCCTGAGCCAATTAGTATTACTCAACCACAAAACCCTATAGATATATATGCGGAGAGTAAAATTGCAGGAGAAGAAATTCTCATTGAATCGGGTGTGAATTTTGTGATACTACGGATAGCAAGTATTGCAGTGCCGGCATTTTTGGAGCCCCCTGAACCTTGGCCTTTCACCTCTGCTCAAAGAGTAGAAATGGTCCATAGAGATGATGTAGCTGATGCGATAAAATCTTCTGTGGATACCTCTGAGGCGATCGGGAATGTTTTCAACATTGCTGGTGGATCAAGTTGGCGTTTAACTGGAAAAGATTACGTTGAAGATTTCTTTAACTTTATGGGAGCTCCTGTTGACATGGCGGTATATCGGGAAGAACCAGGCTGGAATGATTGGTACGATACTACCGAGTCCCAGAAGATACTAAAGTATCAGAATAGATCTTACGGTTTTTATTCGGGTGAGATGAAGTCGATTGTGGAAGAAATGATGGCTGAGTAGCATCGAAGTAAAGTGAGGCTTGGTATGGTACAGATAACTGAAAAATCTGTTGAGGAAAAAAGACAGCAACTTGTAAATATCATAAATGATATGGGCAGTATGATTGTCGCCTACTCAGGTGGCGTGGACAGTGCTTTTCTTGCGACTGTCGCTCACGAAGTTTTGGGTGACAAGGCCTTATCGGTAACCGCTAATTCACCTAGCTTGGCTCCATCTGAACTAGAGGAGGCTATAGCCCTCGCGACGGACCAGAAAATACATTATCAAATTATTGAAACAAAAGAAACGGAACGAGAAGACTATCAGGCAAACAACCCGGATAGATGTTTTTTTTGTAAAGACGAGTTGTATTCTCACCTAATCAAATTCGCAGATCAACAAGGCTATGCAGTTATTACCAACGGCACTAATGTGGATGATCTCGGAGATTATAGACCCGGCCTTGAAGCTGCAAAGCAGTATGGAGTCAGGAGCCCTCTGGTGGAGGCGGATCTTACCAAACAAGATATAAGAGATTTATCTAAAGAAATGGGGTTGCCCACGTGGGATAAGCCTGCACAAGCCTGCCTGTCATCACGCATACCGTACGGTACTATGGTGACCGTGGAAGCCCTTACAAGGATCGCAAAGGCGGAGCATTTCCTCAGGTCTAAAGGGTTCAAGCAATTACGAGTAAGACATCACGACACAGTAGCCCGCATAGAGATTGAACCTCAGGAGTTTCCGGCACTACTAGACGATTCCATCAGGAATGAAATTACAGAATATTTCAAATCAATTGGCTACTCATACGTAACGATGGATATGAACGGGTTCCGATCTGGAAGCCTCAACGAAATCTTGACTACTTTTAAGAAAAAGAAATAAATTTCCTCTAGGTATTTCAAGTCATTTTACTGTTACTAAGATAAATGTACTTGTTCAAACAACTTTAGCTATTGAGGGTATAAACATGTCTGGTATCGTCCAAAAAGAGATAGACAACTATGTGGCAAGGACACAAGGGTCCTACAAAAGACAAAAAGAGGCAGAAAAGGTTTTACCAGGAGGCAGTTCAAGAGGGACCGCTTATTTTGAACCGTACCCTCATTTTATTGAAAGCGGGCATGACCATTACATTGTCGATGTTGATGGCAATGAATATCTGGATTTTATGATTAATGCAACTAGCCTAATACTTGGTCATGCAAACGCCGAAGTGGCCGATGTAATCAAGGATCAAGCAGACAAAGGGGTAGCGTTTAGCGGACCAACCGACTCACAGATAAGCTTGGCTAAGATACTAACAGAACGCATACCATCGGTTGATACCATTCGGTTCACTAATTCCGGTACCGAGGGTACCTTGATGGCCATCAGGGCTGCACGGCAATTTACGGGTAGAGAGAAAATCGTAAAAATTGAAGGCGGATACCATGGGTCGCACGAATACGTAGCAGTCAGTGTGTATCCCAGTAAGAATAGTTTGGACCCCGATAAAACCACTGCCATACCAGAGTATTCAAACCAACCTGATTCAGTTTTAGAGGACGTGATAGTCGTACCATATAACGACATTGAAGAGACAAAGAAGATGATAGAAGAGAATTCAGAAACAGTTGCATGTGTGATTATGGAACCAATAGTCTCATCATTTGGATATACTCCAGCGAACTTAGAATACTTGGAGTTTGTCAGAGAAATTACAAGGAGACTAGGGATTGTCCTGATTTACGACGAAGTGCAAAGCTTCAGGGTTGCTCCCGGTGGGGCACAAGAATTGTTTGGAATTGTTCCAGATATGACCACTTTGGGCAAAATCATAGGTGGCGGTATGCCTGTAGGAGCCTTTGGAGGACGGAGAGACATCATGGACTTATTTGATCCCACAAATGGCGGAGCGGAGATAGCGCATGCTGGGACTTTTAACGCTAATCCAGTTACGATGAGAGCAGGTGAAGTAGTCATGAATGCTTTGACACCTAATGTTTATGAAGCTATGAACAGCTTAGGGGAAAAACTGAGAAATCAGCTCAGGGCTGTATTTGACGAGTTGGAAATGGATGCACAGGTGACCGGGGTTGGGTCGCTTTTTGGTATACATTTCACCCGGGATAACATACGCAATTATAGAGATGTGGTTAATGCTGATTCAGATATGAAACGAGCTTTTTTCGTCGGTATGCTGAATGAAGGAATTTTGTTGCAGTCGGGAGCAGCAGGAGCCTTAAATGTGTTTTCTGACGAAAACCATGTTACCCAGTTAGTGAACTCCGCAAGAAGGGTAGTTCAGCGAATACGTTAATGCCTATACCTATTGAAGAGATTTCTAAGTTTCCGTTGCCGGGGTTGGATTTTCCTAGCAGTTTCTCGTTTAGTCCTGACGGGAAGTACTTGACCTATCTAAAATCAGTCGATACATCAGGGTATAGAGCCTTATATGGGCTAGATGTGGCTAATAAATCTGAATTTCTGATTACGGATAATTTAGGGGATTCTTTTGCTAAAGAAACTCTGGAAGAACAGCTCCGGAAGCAGAGATTGCGTCAGATGTCTGGTGGGATTTCCCAATATTTTTGGACGAAAGATTCAAAGATATTAATACCGCATCAAGGAAATATATATTGGCTGGATGGTCCTTTTTCAACTCCAGAGCTATTAATGCCTGCTTCAGATCATCCATGTTTAGATGTTAAGGCTTCTCCAAATGGGAATTTTATTTCCTTTGTTCAAAATGGTGATATTCATTTGATAGAAGTTAAATCCAGAACCTCTTTTAAGTTGACAGATGGGGAAGACGATTCTACCAGGGGTTTAGCAGATTATATAGCTCAAGAAGAAATGGGTAGGAACACAGGGTACTGGTGGTCTGCAGACAGTTGTTATGTGGCATTTACAGAAGTTAACGAGAAACATATTCCGGAGTTTCTTATAAATCATGTTGGGTCCGATACGGTAGGGTCTGACGCCACAGAATCTCACAGATATCCCTTTGTGGGGCAGGACAATCCACGGGTCAGAGTTGGGATTGTAGAAGTATCTTCAAAGGATTGTGTGTGGGTGGATTCCACTGAAGATGAATACATAGCCAGAGTAGATTGGTTTCCAGATAATTCATTGGTAATTCAAACTGAGTCACGTGACCAACAGCATCTCAAAGTCCGTAGGTTCTCTATTGAAGATTCTATCCTGACAACGGTGTTAGAGGAAGATTCGGAGACTTGGATCAATTTGCATAATATGTTGAAACCTCTGTCTTCAGGTCGATTTTTATGGGCTAGTGAAAGAACAGGATTCAATCACGTTTATCTTTTTTGCGAAGGAAATCTACTAGAGCTAACCCAAGGGGAATGGCAGGTGGATTCAATCGAATCTGTGGATGAATTAGGCGGCACATTTTTTTTCACTGGAACCAAAGATGGCCACACAGAAAAACATCTTTATAGGATGTCTCTAGAGGGAGGAGACTTAGAAAAGGTCACTTCTGAAAGGGGTATTCATAACGTATCTATCAATGTTAAAGCTAACTTGTTCGTAGATATTTTCAATTCTTTGTCCTCTCCACCAATAGTTGTTTTGCGGTCGTTAGCAAAAAACTACGAGGTGGAAATGGTAATACATGAATCTTCAGATGAAAGAATCGATAGGTATCAATTAGAACCGCCGGAAATTTTTGAGCTAAGCCTACAGGACGGGACGGAACTTTCAGGGGCCCTATATTATCCAAATGAAGATAAATTTAACCCCCCGTACCCCACAGTGCTTAGTGTATATGGAGGACCACATGTTCAATTGGTTACTAATTCATGGACGATGACGGCTTCACTGAGGGCTCAGTATTTAAGGGACAAAGGATACTTGGTAGTGGTGGTTGATAGTAGGGGCAGTTCGAGAAGAGGGTTAAAATTTGAATCTTCAATAAAAAACTTGATGGGAAAAGTGGAAGTTGAGGATCAGTCGTTTGCACTTAGTCACCTAATAGAAAAAGGGGTAGTTGATAAGGAGAGAATAGGAGTCTATGGGTGGAGTTATGGGGGCTATATGTCTTTAATGTGTTTAGCCAAGCGGTCAGATTTGTTTAAAGCTGCGGTTGCAGGGGCTCCAGTGACTAGTTGGGACGGCTATGATACGCATTACACGGAAAGATATATGGGAATGCCTGATGAGAACCTAGATGGCTATACTGAAAGTAGCGTTATGTCGTATGTGTCTGAAATTAAAGGGAAGCTTTTACTGGTCCACGGTCTCGTGGACGAGAATGTTCATTTTAGGCATACTGCGCGACTAATAAACTCTCTTACCGAGGCTGGTAAGGACTATGATCTGCTGGTTTTTCCTGAGGAAAGGCATATGCCACGTCGTCTTGAAGACAGAGCATACATGGAGCGGCGTATTTTGGAGTTTTTACAGGATAACGTCTAAGACTTACATTAGTCGTTAATCTGCTCTATATACCCTTAAAATTAGGGGGTCTGCGAGATATGAATGCATCTTTGCCCTCTTTAAAATCGGCGCTATCAAAATTAGTGAATGGAAGCTCTGGGTCTAATGCATTTAGCGATTGGTTACTAATTACATTCTGCAAAATGATTTTGTGCCTCTTTTGAGAAAGAGGGGCGAGCGGCGTAATCTCGTTGGCCAAATTAAAGGCAGTGTCCTCAAGTTCAGAGTCGTCTACTAGCTGTGTTATCAAACCCATGCGGAATGCCTCTGAGCTATCAATTAATCTTCCACTCAGTAGTATATATGAAGCATTGCCAGGTCCAACCAAATTCACAAGTCTTTTCATTTCCCTATAACCAACTAAAATGCCTAATTTTGCTACGGGGATGCCAAACCTACTTCTATTAGATGCTATGCGGATGTCAGTTGCCATCGATAGTTCACATCCACCACCGACACATATACCACGAATCATAGAAATGGTGGGCACGGATAGAGCTTCAATCGCATCAAGAGCTCCGTCAAAAGCTGTTGAATATGTTTTAGCGGTTTTAGAATCCTTCCTATGTGTTTCAAAATCTTTGATATCAGCTCCGGCTGAAAATGCCTTCTCTCCCGCACCTGAGAATATTACTGATCTGATCGATGAATCTTTTTCTATTTTGTTAACAATTTCCATTAATTTCAACCAGCCGTCATAGCTGATAGCGTTATGTTGTTCGGGTCTGTTGAAAGTTACCCGCGCAACCTGCTCTTTAACTTCGAATTTAATTGACTCTGACATTGGTTACCTTTATAGCTGTTTAGAACGATGTATATCCGCCATCTACCGGGATAGATACTCCTGTTACATAATTGGAAGCATTGCTTGCAAGAAAGATGGCAGTGCCCGAAAGGTCTGCTGGTTCTCCCCATCTATTCTCAGGAATTCTGGAAAGTATATGATCATACCTATCTTGGTAATTATCTTTAATGCCCTGGGTTAGGTCTGTGTGTATCCATCCGGGTAATATGGAGTTGGCTTGTATACCATCCTTGGCCCAAGATACCGCCAAGGTTTTTGTTAATTGCACAATCCCTCCTTTGCTTGATGCATATGCAACCGCCCAATCTAAACCGAATATGGATGTCATAGAGCCAATATTTATGATCTTTCCAGATCCTCTATCTTTCATGTTTTTATATACGGCTTTGGAACAGAGAAAAGCTCCAGTTAAATTAATGTCGATCACCTTGTTCCAATCTTCCAGATTGTATTCATGAGGCAAATTACGTATTCCTATACCGGCATTGTTTACCAAAATATCTATCTTCCCAAATTTATTTAAGGTGTCCTCAACCATCTTTTCGACAGATTTTTCATCAGATACATCAACCTCCAACCCTAACAGGGTTGAATTTTCATCACTCAGACCGGCGACCGCCTCCGCTGTTTTATTCTTATTCCTGCCAGCTATTGCTAAGTCGGCTCCTGATACTGCAAAACCTTTGGCTATTCCCAAACCGATTCCGCCATTTCCACCCGTTATTAAGGCTACTTTTCCTTCCAGATTAAATAAATTAGACGACATAGAAACTCCTTAGTGTAGATATGACTGGGTGATTATAGTGTCTGCCTCAATGGTCCGCTCGGTCTGTATTCATTAAGTATTGATTTTGTCTGGGTGGTAACCTCTCCGCCGTTCTGTTCTCTAGAGGATAGAAGATCAAGGGCTAACTCAGACAGGGTTGCAGTTGGTTTATCCTTCTCCGGTAGGAATCTGAGACATTTTCTTATCGAAATTCTAGAAGGTGTTTTCGTTTTGTTCGCACATTTTCTGGCAAAAGGACAATAATACGAATAACATGTCACTACCGTGACATGATTCTGTTTTTTGTTGCCTATAGTATCAGAGAGTGGTTTGGACAGAAGTCTGTCTAACCGTTCATTTAATTCAGGCCCATAAATTCTCTTTTTCAAATACAGCTCTAGCAAATACTAAATGTTGAGAACCGCATTTCCAGAAAAAAGCGTTAGTCTTTACACAGAAGGCTAACTCAATAGTACACTATGTGATAGGACTGAGAAATGTGTTTGATGTACCAAATTGATGACAATTAACGGTATCTTAGTTCACTTGTACTCGCTGCATATAAAGACCCGTCTCGTATTTCCTTTACTTCGTCTGCCATCGACAATAAGGAAGAATCATGTGTTGCTGCAATGATAGTCATTCCTTGATTTACGACCATATCTTTGAATAGTCCGAATATAGACTTTGCGTTATTTGAGTCAAGTTCTCCGGTGGGTTCATCGGCCAATATTAAAGGAGGACTACCAACGATGGCCCTAGCTATTGAAACTCTTTGCTGTTCACCTCCGGAAAGTTCGTACGGTCTGTGATTAGATCTAGGCAAAAGGCCTACCATATCTAGTGCAATATTCGTTTTTTCAGACCGTTCGGAGTGTCCTATTCCTGATATTCTTAAAGGTAGTTCTACATTCTCAAAAGCTGAAAGAAGAGGAAGTAGTCCAAAAGATTGGAATATAAAACCGATTTTGGTTCGCCTAATTTCGGTCAAAGAATTTTCATTCATGAGAGCTATGTTTGTTCCGTGAAGTAAAACCTCGCCACTTGTCGGTTTATCCAATCCGGCCATTACATTCAAAAGCGTTGTTTTTCCAGACCCAGATCTTCCAACAATAGCTATGAATTGACCCTCGCAGACATCCATGTTGATTTCTTTCAAAGGTGTAACGTTTTCTGTTTCCGACACGTAAGATTTAGATACGTTTATGAGTTTCAGTAAATCATTTGTAAGATTCATTTAATTTTTGTCTGACGATGCATTTTTAGAGGGTTTTATCACTAATTCTTGGTTTTCAATTTGTGCGCTTACTTTGTTGGTTATTCCGGCTGTTTCGATTAAATCTTCCGGTATTTGAACTCGGCCATTTGAATCCACCAGTAAAGATTCTTCTAGAGGAATTTCTTTGTCTATTCGTCCGCTAATTTGAACATTTGTATTTTGTCGAGATATCTCAGAAGAAGTTTTTCCATCCTTAATAACTACAACACGTCCTACTTTGTATGCTATATCTGGGTCATGAGTTACGATCACTATGGTTGTTTTATTAACCCGGTTGATCTCTCCGAACAAATCTAGAATTTCGGCAGCTGTTTTGTCATCCAATTCGCCAGTTGGCTCATCTGCCAGAATTAGAGAAGGGTTGTTTGCCATACCAACTGCGATAGCTACTCTTTGCTGCTCTCCACCTGAAAGCTGGTCTGGTGTGTGGCTTAATCTGTGGCTTATCCCCACCATATTTAATAAGTGTTCTGCTCGCTCTCTTCTTTCCTTGTTTGAGGTATCACTTAACAGCATAGGGAGTTCAACATTTTCTGTTGATGTAAGGTAAGGGAAAAGGTTTCGGGACGCTTCCTGCCATACGAAACCAACTTCTTCTCTGTGAAATTTTTCCATTTCACGGCCTTTCATATCAATTAGATTTCTGCCGTCAATGGTTACTTGCCCGGCTGATGGAATGTCGTATCCTGCAAGAATGTTTAGTAGCGTACTTTTACCACTACCACTTGCTCCGACTAATGCCACAACTTCGGACCTATGTACCATAAGATCTAATCCCCGTAATGCCACAACTTCGAGATCGGCAACTTTGAATATTTTGAATAGATCCTTGCAAATAATATGTTCGTTTGGTGGATTCATAAATGTCATTATAAAAAAAGCCCTTGTCCAATTGGCAAGGGCTTTCTCAAAGGAGGAGCGCCTACTGCTTCTATAAACCTATTATTTCCGCAACATTTTCCAGGTGGAAGTCTGTATCGCCAAACATTATTTCAGATGCCTTTGCTCTTCGAGAATACAACTGCATGTTATGTTCTTTGGTGAAACCAATGGCACCATGGGATTGGTGGCCAAGTGCACATACTCTTCGGTAGGCATCGCTCACCCACGCCTTTGCCATAGCTACTTCCCTTTCTGCAGGAAGACCCTCTGACAAGCGCCAGGCCGCCTGATAGGTGATAAATTTAGAACCTTCAACGTCAGTGGCCATATTTGCACAGTGGTGTTGAATTGCTTGAAAGCTTCCAATCGGACGTCCAAATTGCGTTCTTTGCTTAGCGTAGTCAACCGTCATATCCAAAACTTGTTGCCCGCCGCCAGACATCTCTGCGCATTTTCCAATGGCCCCCCATTGCATAACTTTCTTAATGGTTTCCCATCCTTGATTTTCTGTGCCTAACAGAGCAGAGGAAGGCACCTTTACGTTGTCGAAGGCAACCTCAGATTGTCTATCTGATGCAATTGTCTTAAGAAGAGTCTGGTTTATTCCACCAGATTGAGTAGGAACTATGAATAAGCTGATGTCTTCCTCAGCACTTCCGGTTTTGGCCGCGACAACCATGTAGTCTGAAACGTGAGCATTTGGCACAAACAGTTTGGTACCGTTCAAAGTGTAGGAATCTCCATCGGCTTTTGCCGTAAGTTCCACACCGGCTGCATCCCATCTTGCACTAGGCTCGGTTAAAGCCAGAGTCATGATAATTTGACCTTCTGCGATTCTCGGTAAATATTCTTGTTTTTGTTCTTCAGTGCCGGCATCCATTATCGACATACCGCCCAGAACAACCGTAGAGAAAAAAGGTCCTGGGAGCATATATCGGCCCATCTCTTCCAGGAGAACCACTAGATCTTGGAATTCTAGTTCAACTCCTCCGTATTGTTCCGGGATTATGAGGCCCAACCATCCCTGTTCTGCTATTTTGGTCCACAATTCCGGAGTGTATCCTCTTTCGTCTCCTTCCATTTCTCTAACGTATGTATCGGGACATTCGGTTGAGAGAAAATCCTGCGCAGTTGTTTTAAGCATCTGCTGTGCTTCGTTTAATCCTAAATCCATTCCTTCTCTCCTATAATTAAAAAAGTTTTTGGAGTACTAGAGCCTTTAGCCCCTGGGTAATTCCAGTCCCCTTTGAGCGATAACGTTTCGTTGAATCTCTGAAGTCCCGGCAGCCACCATACCACCAAATGAACGCAGCCAGGCATTTTCAATTCTGCCTTTCAGTGGAGCCCATTTGGAATCTGGGTCCAACTGACCATACATGCCCATGATTTTTACACCGAGTCCGTAGAGTCTATTTATCATCTCAGTGCCATAAACTTTCGTAATAGATGCTTCTTTGTTGGGTATTAAGTCTTGACTTTGCATCCAAGCTACGTTGTAGCACATTAGTCGAGTCGTCTCTATTTGCACGGCTAGGTCTGCTAGTTCATTTCTTATTACGGGATCATCTGTTAGTAGTCGACCGTTTTTTTTGTTCTCTTTGCAAAATGCGACTAAATCTTCAAGCACTCTCTTGGCTCTTGCTGGCCTGTCTACTCCAGACCTTTCAAAGTCCAAAAGTGCTGCTCCGACGTACCATCCCCGGTTTTGTTCTCCTACTAGGTTTTTCTTAGGTACTCTGACATTGTCAAAAGTTACCAGCCCGCGATATGCATCCCACATCATGGGTATTTTTTCAATTGTGACGCCCTCTTGTCCCTCTAGCTCTGTAAGGACGAAGCTGATTCCTCTATGTTTAGGGGCATCAGGTTCGGTACGAACTAGCATGAACATCCAGTCCGAATCAGCGTGTGCTGAGTTCCAAATTTTCGAACCACTTACGACAAAATCATCACCGTCTTCAACTGCTCTCGTTTGAAGTGAAGCAAGGTCAGATCCTGAGTCGGGTTCAGAATAACCTTGAGACCAAGCAATTTCAGCACTGGCAATTTTTGGCAAAAACTGTTCTTTTTGTTCATCTGTTCCATATAGCATTAGGATGGGTCCTACCATTCTGATGCCAGCATCTCCCGCCGATATTCCTCGATAGGCCATTTCTTCGTTGAAAACCACTTGTCGCATATGGCTTGCTTGCTGCCCGCCATATTCTTTTGGCCAAGCCATTGTCAGCCATCCTTGGTCTCCCAATTTTCTCTTGAAATCCCTGACCAAGACGGAGTCTTTTTCGTCTTCAGGGTCTAAATCTTGTTCCCTCCAATTCCAAGGAAGTTCTTTTTCGACAAAATCCTTGATTTCTGACCGAAAATTCTCGTCTACGTTTTCGAATTTAAAATCCATAGTGCTGTTACTCCTTCAATCTAAGGTCACTGATTCTACTACGTTACTTACCCTCTCGGTAACCCTAACCCTCGTGTGGCTATTATATTTCTCTGTATTTCTGAGGTGCCTGCTTGTATTGTTTCAGATACGTTGGTTAAATGCATATGTTCTATTCTTCCATCCAGAGGTGCGTACTTAGATCCTGGCTCCAGCTGTCCGTGCAAGCCTAACATTTGCATTCCAGTCTCGCTCAAATGTTGCTGAAGTTCCGTCCCAACGACCTTTCCCATGGAAGATTCTTTGTTTGGAACGAGGCCTTCTCCCTGCATCCATGCAATGTTGTACGAGATCAAACGACTAACATCAACTTCTATAGCTAGGTTTGCAAGGCGATTTCTCATTATTGGATTGTCAGATATTAAAGAACCGTTTTGATTGTTGGTTTTTGCATAATCTGTCAACTCTTCAAGTATTCGCCTTCCTCCTGCCGAATAGTCAACGCCGGACCTTTCGAAATCAAGTAGAGTAGCTCCTACATACCAACCTCTGTTTTGTTCTCCCACGAGATTCTTTTTGGGAACTCTGACATTGTCGAACGTAACCATGTTAAATCCATGATCCCCCGCCATGTTAATTATCGGATTCACCGTCAGCCCAGGAGTATTCATATCGCATAAAAGGAAACTTATTCCTCGATGCTTCGGAGCATCAGGGTCGGTTCGTGTTAAGACCATTATATGGTCTGCTCTATGCGCGCTTGAAGTCCAAATTTTGGTCCCGTTTATGATGAAGTCGTCTCCATCTTCCACTGCCCTCGTTTGAAGCGAGGCTAAGTCAGACCCAGATTCCGGTTCGGAGTAACCTTGACACCATTGAACTTCTCCTTTTGAGACTGGCGGCAAGAATTCCTTCTTCTGTTCCTCTGTACCATGGATCATCAGCGTGGGCGCCATCATGCGAGTACCAAAAACATCCCTTCCAGGTGCTCTGTGGTAGGACATTTCTTCTGCAAAAACTACTTGCATCATATGGGACACACCTTGTCCCCCATATTCTGCGGGCCAAGCCATGGTGAGCCAACCTTTATCGGCAAGTTTTTTGCGCATATCTAGACCAAAAGCCCAGTCTCCGTCTGAATCAGAGTCTCGGGGCCTATCTTTCAGTTCGTCTTTTAGCCATGATTGAAGTTCTTTCCTGAAAGAAAGCTCTTCATCTGAAAACTCAAAATCCATATTTATTTCCTTAGTTTTATTTTATTAATTAGGTGAAAATTTTGTTTTGGAGGTATATTTATTCTGAACTTGGAGTTACAGCTAAGCAGGTCACAGTTCTTACGATCCCGGGGATTACGTGGACTTTAGATATCACTAGATCTCCAACTGTGTTTTGACCTTCAGTGTTAGTAACTGCGATGATGTCGTATGGTCCGATCACAGCATCCACTGTAACAACTGCATCGAGGGCAAGCAATGCATCAGATACCTCGCCTGCCTTGCCTGCTGCGGTCTCGATTAAAATGTAAGCAGTGGTTGCCATAGAAAAAGTCCCATTTCATTATTAATTAGTGAATTCTATTTGCCTACAAGAAGGGGTGTCAATTGATTGTGAACTAAGCCCCTTGTTTTTGGTGATATCAAATTAATGTACAGTTTTATATAATTCAGCGAGTGTTGGGAAGCAGTAGAATACAGGACCAACAATATGGAGGTTTAATTTTGGACAAATCCGATCTTTTCAGGCAGGCTTGGGGTAGCTTCGCTACCGGTGTATCTCTGATAACTACAGTCGAAGAAGATGGATCTGTTCATGGCATGACTGCAAACGGGATAGCCTCTGTTTCCCTTGACCCTATGTTAGCTATGGTATGTGTGGGTCATTCTGCTAAAACTTTTCCTATACTGACAAAGAGTGGAAGATTTGGCATCAATATTCTGACTGAAAATCAAAAAAGTATAGGTGAATATTATGCTAAATCTGACAATTCAGATGATGGTAAGAGCCCAGCAAATTTCCATTTAACAGGATCTGGCACACCTTTTCTAGCGGGTTCTTTAGCCTCTATGGATTGCGGTGTTGTTAATGCCCACGTGGAAGGAGATCATACAATGTTCATAGGGCAGGTTTTTGAGATAGTGGTTGCAAAAGGTTCCCCTCTTTTGTTCTATGATGGAAAATGGGTGACGTTAAACCAATAATGAAAGTTGACATGGAGCGAGTCAATCTTTAACATTCTTGGCGCTGGGTGCAGCTGGTCTTGATGTTGACAATAATTTTGTAGCTGATTTACCATTAACTGCGCTTTTTTTTTAACGCTGTGTACAGCGTTTCAATACGAAGCAGATTTGTATTCAAATAAAATAGGTTTTAGTAAGTAGATTAGGAGGTTTATTTTCATGGCTACTTCTTTCAAACCGCTGGGTAATCGAGTAGTTGTGGAGCCCTTGGAAGGTGAGGAGGCGATGAGCTCTGGAGGGATATACATACCCGATACAGCAAAAGAGAAGCCACAGGAAGGCACAATTGTTGCCGCCGGACCTGGTAGGCTAACAGATGAGGGCTCTAGGGTGCCTATGGAACTGGAAGTCGGCGACACTGTCGTTTATTCCAAGTATGCTGGCACAGAGTATAAAGAGGGCGACACAGAATATTTGGTCCTTAGAGAAGACGATATCTTGTTTAAAAAATAACAATCAAAATAGAAATTAACATCTATGAGTGAAAAAGTAGGAGGAAGTAATGGCTAAACAGCTTACTTTCAGCGAAGAAGCCAGAGCTGCGATGAAACGTGGGATAGACACAATGGCTGACACCGTTGGAGTTACTTTAGGTCCAAGGGGAAGAAACGTCGTTTTGGACAAAAAGTTCGGACCACCACAGGTTTGCAGTGATGGTGTGACTATTGCCAAAGAAATTGAATTAGAAGATGCTTTTGAGAATATGGGTGCCCAGCTTTTAAAAGAGGCGGCTAGTAAAACCAATGATGTTGCCGGAGACGGGACGACCACAGCAACCGTATTGGCTCAAGCAATCATTCACGAAGGATTTAAGAATATAGCTGCGGGAGCCAATCCAATGGCTATTAAAAGAGGAATTGATAAAGGTGTTGAGACTTTGCGCTCTGCGGTGCAAGGAATGTCGACCTCAGTTGAGGGACGAGTTCAGATAGGACAAGTGGCTTCTCTGTCTGCCCATGATGACGATATGGGTAATCTTATTGCTGACGTTATGGAAAAAGTTGGGAAGGACGGAGTGATCACCGTTGAAGAATCAAAAGGACTTGACTACGAACAAGAATTCGTAGAAGGGATGCAAATTGACCGAGGGTACATCTCACCGTATTTCATAAGTGATCAAGATCGAATGGAGTCTTCAATTGAAGATCCTTACATACTAATAACCGATAAGAAGGTTTCTGCGGTATCAGACCTTCTCCCAGCACTTGAGAAAGTGCTGCAGATCGGAAAAAACGTAATAATAATCGCCGAAGATATTGAAGGGGAAGCATTGGCAACTCTGGTGGTCAATAAGTTGAGAGGCACGTTAAATGTACTCGCTGTTAAGGCCCCGGGATTTGGCGACCGACGAAAAGCCATGCTGGAAGATATGGCGATATTGACTGGTGGTGTTGTAATCAGTGAAGAAGTTGGGAGAAAGCTTGATTCGGTCACTGTCGAAGACCTTGGGCGTGCCCGTCGTGTGGTGGCCAGTAAAGAGGAAACAACCTTTGTGGAGGGACATGGAGACGACAGTCAAATACAAGGAAGAATAAATCAGATAAGAGCTCAGATTGAAGAGACAACTTCTGATTTTGATAGAGAAAAACTTCAGGAAAGACTTGCCAAATTGTCTGGTGGAGTGGCTATCATCAAGGTGGGTGCAGCGACAGAAGTAGAACTCAAAGAAAAGAAAAACAGAGTAGAAGATGCCCTTTCGGCAACAAGAGCCGCTGTTGAAGAAGGTATCGTCCCTGGCGGCGGATTGGCCTTGATTCGAGCTCGGGAATCCTTGGATGGAGTGGATTTGAAAGGTGACGAGCAGACAGGAGTTAATATTTTGAAAGCGGCACTTGTAAAACCTCTGATGCTAATTTCTGAGAACACAGGTGTTTCGGGAGAAGTCATATTAGCTGAAACTTTGAAAGGTGAAGGCGACTATGGATACGATGCTGAGACTGGAGTTTATGGAAACTTGTTAGAGCAAGGTATTATGGACCCAGCTAAAGTTACAAGAGCTGCTATAGAAAACGCTTCTAGCGTGGCAGCTATGGTTCTCACTACCGAATCCTTGATAAGTGATATTCCGGAGGCAGCGCCGCCAGCGCCTGCCATGCCTCCGATGGATTACTAGGAGAAGATTTCCTAGGATACTAAAGGGCCTCCAGTTTAATCTGGGGGCCTTTTTTAAATTGCCCCTTAATTTTTTCTTGATACACCTTGCGCATTGAGATACATGTGGGACTATAATCACATTATAAGCGGTTCAGTTTAGATCTAATCTTTCAATCGTGGTGGTTAAGGAAATTTCAAGGGGCTTTATTTGTTCACTCATTTACATGTGCATACCGAATACAGTATGTTGGACGGCCTAGCAAGATTAGACCCATTGGTGGATAAGGCCGCGAGCCTTGGAATGGATAGTTTGGCCATAACTGATCACGGCGGACTTTATGGAGCGGTTGATTTTTATAGAAAAGCCAAAAGCAAAGGTGTAAAACCAATTATTGGCTGTGAAATGTATGTAGCCACGGGCAGCCGTTTTGATCGTAATCCATCGGACAAGATTCATCACCTTACAGTTCTCGCTAAAAACGCAACTGGGTACAAAAATCTCGTTAAATTGGTGACATCTTCTCATTTAGAAGGTTTTTACCGACGCCCCAGAGTAGATAGGGACTTGCTGGAATCACACTCTTCTGGCTTAACTGTAATGTCAGGTTGCCCGAGCGGGGAAGTGCCTTGGTTGATCGCACAGGGTAGATATAGTGAGGCAAAAGACTTGGCCGGTTGGTACAAGGAAGTTTTTGGCACCTATTATTTAGAAGTGATGCAGCATGGTGGGGTTCCAGAGCTGCCTCAGATAAATCAGGGTTTGATGCAGTTGAATAAAGAAACAAAAATCCCCTTGGTTGCCACCAATGATTCGCATTATGTGAATCAGCAAAATGCCATCGATCACGAGGTTTTACTGTGTATACAAACTAATACAAATCTACAAGATGATCGAAGAATGAGATTTGAAGAGGACTCTTATCATCTAAAGTCACACGATGAAATGATGGCCCTTTTTCCGGATTCTCCGGAAGCCGTGAATAATACGGAAATGGTAGCAGAAATGTGCGAGTTGGAATTAGATTTCTCGCAGGCGAGGCTACCAGAATTTCCCGTGCCTGAAGGAATGACCTCGGATCAATATTTGGCTGAGATCTGCTGGAAAGGATATGAGGAAAAAATTAGAAATAAGAATGAAGAATATAAGTCCCGATTGGAATATGAGTTAAAGGTAATAGAACAGACCAGTTTCCCTGATTATTTTTTGGTGGTTTGGGATATTGCTAAATTTGTTAGAGAAAACAACATATTTTTTACTGTAAGAGGGAGTGCAGCCGCAAGTCTTGTGCTCCACTGTTTGGGAGTGACTGATGTAGATCCGATGCCATTTAAGTTGGTATTTGAAAGATTCTTGAACATTGAACGTAAAGAAATGCCAGATATTGATATGGATTTCCAAGATGATAGACGTCAGGAAGTGATTAATTATTGTTCTGCTCGTTATGGGAGAGAACATGTGGCTCACATCATCACATTTGGTACTTTTGGGGCTCGCCAATCGGTAAGAGATGCAGGTAGAGCTTTGGGCATGTCCCTTGAAAGTGTCGACAGAGTGGCAAAGATGATCCCAGAGAGGCTTAATATAGACCTTGAATCATCTATGCATGAGAGCCAAGATTTGAACAATGTGTATCAAGATAGTGCTGATGTTCAGAAACTAATGGACACGGCAAAACAGCTTGAAGGGGTCACGAGACACAAAAGCCTACATGCTGCAGGGGTTGTAATCTCGAAAGAACCGCTGAATGATGTGGTGCCATTAGAATTTACTTCTCGTGGGGATGATGAGGGGGCAGTAATGACCCAGTATTCTATGGAACCTGTGGCCGCCTTAGGATTACTTAAGATGGATTTTCTTGGCCTTGTTAACCTCACGGTCCTGGATGCATGTCTCAAACTTATAAAGATCAATTACGATAAAACCTTAACTCTCCAATCTATACCTTTAGACGATCAAATTACCTTCGATATGTTGTCTAGAGGTGAGACTGTTGGGATATTTCAATTAGAAAGCGCTGGAATGACGAGGCATATAAAGGAGCTTAAACCCTCAAATCTTGGTGATGTTGCTGCGATGATAGCTTTGTTTAGACCAGGGCCAATGGATCACATAGGCACTTTTATTGACGGAAAGCATGGTAAGAGAAAGGTCACATACATACATCCAGCTATGGAGGAGATACTGGAAGAGACATATGGTGTGATTGTGTATCAGGATCAGGTATTGCATATAGCAAGAGAATTTGCAGGTTACTCACTGGGAGAGGCCGACATTGTTCGAAAGGCAATGGGAAAGAAAGAACCAGAAATAATGGCCGAAGAAAAAACAAAATTTATATCTGGTTCATTGGACAAGGGCCATCCCGAAACACTAGCTGTTCAAGTATTCGATCTAATAGAACCTTTTGCTGGGTACGCCTTCAACAAAGCCCACAGCGTCAGCTATGGGATGGTGTCATACTGGACGGCATACATGAAAGCCAATTATCCAGCTGAATATATGGCATGCTTTATGAATTCGTATATGGATAAAAAAGATCGCTTGATCGCCGCTGTGGCCGACTGTCGGAGAATGGGAATTGAGGTATTACCACCGGATATAAACAAAAGTTGTTCTAAATTTACTATCGAAGATGAGGCAGATTCTAAAAAGGCGATCAGGTTTGGATTGGCTGCTATAAAAAATATAGGTTCTGAAGCCCTGGTACCGTTTTTAAAGTCGCGAAAAGAAAATGGACCATTTGGCACGATCGAGCAATTATGTCATGAAGGTGATATTAGCTCCTTGAATAGGAAGGCTATTGAATGTTTGGTGATGTCAGGTGCTTTTGATAATTTCGGGGACAGAACTGGTATTTTGGAAGTTAGTGATCGGATAAGTTCTTTGGCTCAGGATGAAGCCAATATAAGGAACTCAAATCAATCTACAATGTTTGAAATGCTGGGAGATTCATCCGGTACTTCATTGTCATCTATAGAAATACCCTTCTCTTCCACGTCCGATCATCAAAAGAGGATTTGGGAAGTGGAGTTGATGGGAATGAGTATTTCAGGTGCGAATAACCTTGGTAAACTACTTGGTGGATTTGGGAACGATGTTTCCGTTATGTTGACTCAATTGCAAGGTGTTAGCGGTTCAAGATCTGCTGTGTTGGTTGGTCAAATATCTACTGTCGTAGACAGGTTTACCAGAGATAGTCGCCCATTTAAGATAGTAAATATAGAAGTTTTAGATGGCAGTTTGGAAGCCGTAGTGTGGGAAGACGTTCTGAATAAGACATCTGATCTGTGGGATCCTGGGCGTATAGTTAAAATGAAAGGCAATTTAAGAGAACGAGATGGAGAAGTGACAATAAGCGTGACTGAAGCAAATGAAATTAATTTGGATAAAATTTTTGAAAAAGGGGAACACGAAACGAATCAAACACACGGCAGCGCTCCAGGATTCTCTGCCGACAGTGTAGCCAAGAATTCAAATGTAGTTCAAAGCCAAAACGGGAATAATCAAGAAATAACTAAAACGGGTGCAAGCAGAAAGAAACTTATTGTGTCTATCATAGAGTCTAATGATGTCGGGAAGGATCAAATGCTTCTTGATGATGTGAAAAGGCTACTTTTAGGTTCTTCTGGCAGCGATGAGGTCGCAATTGAAATTGAGACAGAATCCTCAATTGTGATAATGGAATGGCCACCAGTAAAAATAGATGCGACACCTGAGCTAGAGTTAAAATTATCCGAGGTTATTGGTTCTTCAGGTAAGGTAGCAATACAGAGTTTAATGTTTTAGAAGATAATCGGATTCGAGTTTAAGCAGGTCCAATTTTAGATCTAATCTGGTTTTTCCTCTGCCGAATCCCGTCAAATTTCCGTCAGCACCTATCACTCTATGACACGGTATTATCAATGTTATTTTATTGTTGGCCATCGCCTGTCCAACCGCCCTGGCGGCCTTTGGACTACCGCTTTCTACAGCAACCCATTTGTAGGATCTTGTATTTCCTATTGGTATTGACCGGCAGACCTCCCAAGCATTTTTATAGAATTTAGGGGCGGTTGAAATATCTAGGGAAACATCACGGAGAGAATTCTTTCTTCCTTCAAGATAGTCATTTAATTTTTTGATTTCTTCCGCAAAAAAATCAGTTCCTATTGTGTATTCCGAGTTCCATTCTTGAGTTTCTTCTATGCAGCTATCTTCATCTCTTTGAGGCAAAGAACAACGTGTAATACCTTTCATACTTTTCTCTAAAGCTATCCAGCCAAAAATGGATTGGAACTTCGTATTAATTAGATTTGTTGTATTCATTTTTCTGGGTCCATTGGAAAATGCGCTTAAAGAAATCTCTTAAGATATGTGATTTGATAATAGCCCATGGTATTTCCAAATCAATGAGAGAAGGGGACTGACTAGAATATTTTTCCTTCATATGCGCGTTGGTAATTCTGTATATATCTGTTTTTATTATTGGGTATTTGGTAGACAATATCAAAGAATATTCTTCTATGGTTTGATAATTATTCTTTGATATGCCAGCTAATATAGCCAAACGATACATTTTGGTTGTAATTCTTTCGGTTGGAGACAATCCGGATAGACCGTATTTCCAAAACACAGTTATGAACAGTAATATGACCGCTGACGAAAAAAATAAAGATACAGGTATCAATATAGTTTTTTGAGTTAATATGTTAATGTTCATATTAGCAGTTGTAGTACTTTCACCTTCAGTCCCTAGTTCATCATATAGCTCGTCTGGTAGTTTAGGATAATCGCCGTCTTTGTAAACACTGTCTGATCTTATGAATGAAGAAGGTGTTTTTTCTCTTAAAGCTCTGGAAGGCCTTTCCCAATTTGGAGTTGGTTCAAAATCAATCCATCCATAACCGGGGAAATATACTTGTACCCAGCCGTGACTGTCTGAATCCTTAACTGTTGACATATCGTTTTTGGAATCATAAGACCCAGATGAATATCCCGTTGCTAATCTTGACGGAATTCCCAAATCACGAAGCATTACTGTCATGGCTGAAGCGAAATAATCGCTATAGCCAGCTTTGCTGACAAATAGAAAGTAATCCACCCCATCGTTGCCAACAGGGGGTGTGGAAATTTTTTGAGAGTATATGTAATCACCACTTCGGAGATGGTTTTCAATGGCTACAGCTTTGTCGTATGGGGTTGTTTTTTCATAAGTTATCTGATTGGCTAGGTTAGATATTCTAGAAGGCATATCTTTAGGTAGGTCAAGGTAGTGGTCTTTAATAAAACCATGATATTCCTGGCTTGAATTTCTTAGGTCCTCAGGGGTTGATACTGATATGTGAGACACCATGGTCAATTTCTTGTTCGCAGGAATTTGCCGAGATAGATTCCAATCCACGATATCTAAATTCAAAGGCATATCACGAACTAAATTAATGATTTCAGTATCATTTTCGCCGGACGTGGTGTTTATATATGTGTATTCCTTTGGAAGGTTTTCCTCCAAAAGATTTCCATATATACCAAAGCTCATTCCAGGAGGGTTTTCTCGGAACATTTTTTCTGATTCTAATTCAAACACCTGTAAATCTGAAGGAATAGATTTGTCGAATGTATCATCTCCAATCGATATCTTAAAAGATTTTGGTTTTAGAGATTCGAGTTCGATGGGTTCACTAACACTAGATATGCTCCCTCCTGCAAAGAACTGGTTTGAAGGGAATGACATTTCTATTGACTGTTTAACTGGCTTTGTTGATTTTAATCCTTTTGTATTATCAAAATTGAAATTTTTTCTGATATCAACAGTATTTGTTTCTCCCGATATCCAACCTTCATGAGTGTAGGTGTCATATGTTCGAGAAATCCAGTAGTTGGGATAATCAGATTTCGTGGTTAATACCCCTTCTTCTCTAAAGGAAATAGAGCCTATAAAAGGGAGAAACTTACCAAAGAATCGACCATTTTGTTGTATTCTTGATGGGACACTCCCTAAAAGACGTGTAAATTCTTCTTCGATGTCAGCTATTGGTGTTCTAGCATTCTTCCAGGCATCAGCTACTGGCCGGGATACATAAATTTTCATAGGCATGGCTGTGGCAATCAGCAATATTGCGATGCTATACCAGACAGCGGAATTTAAGGTGAGCCAACCATCTAACTTATTGAACGAAGTACCATTTTTAGTCCACTCACGTTTTTGTTTTACGGTGGTTATGTGGGTTATTAAAATCATGGCTGTGAATGCATAAAGGTAGAATCTTGAGCCGTATTCTTGGGGTAGGATACTTAGGCATGTGAGTATGGAGACTCCATTAAGCACGATTGAAATCCAAATGTTGTTGTGCTTAAAAGTAAACCAGGAGCAAACGTATCCTAGTAGCCAAGAGAGACTTAACAGAGTAATCGTATAGGGAATCAAATCGGTGCTGATACCATCGCTAGTTGCTATTCCATACCAATAAGCTAACCTCAATTTCAGTTCTGAAACCTTCTCCATAAAGGGCATGTTTTGTATAAGTGTTAGTGTCTGGTAAAGAACGAAAATCATTCCTACTAACAACGAAACTAGATGAATAAAAAAAGAATGCAATTTTACGCGGACAAAACATACTGGAATAAGACTGGAAATCAAAACAGAAGAATAAATGCCTGGAGTTTTTACCCAATTACCTATAACCACAATGTTAACTGTGCAAAGAAGTGAAAGTAAAAGAATGACGTATAGCATGACTCCTTGATCAGGAAAAATTCCTTTCAGAATATTTAAGGCAGTACCCTTTTTGGTTGATGACGGTAACGGTGGTTTTAATAACTCGGTTATTGATACTTTTCTGTTCATCGTGATGTGAGTCTCACCAATTTTGAATTGTCTCCTCGGGAGAATGGCCGAGATAAAGCAGCTTCCATTGAATCTCCTTTTCTTAGTAAAAATGGAGATACACCTATGGTGGCCAGTGCTGATATAACTGCTGTTTGATCACCTTCACCTGAAAATGAAACAGGATCGATCAATATCACAGTGATGTTTATGCTGAATTGAGAAAGCTCCGATAGCGCACTAACCCATTCAACGTTATCGGACGGAGTTATGATAATTATAGAAGTATGGGTGACCCATATATTCCTCTCTTCATTTAAAATTTGATGTAATTTCTTATCGTTACCCGATTGAGATCTGGCCAAAATTTCCATTGTCCTATCAAAATGAGACACCCCCATGCCTGAGGGTAAATGATAGCGTTCTTTTCCATGGCTCAGGAACCCGATCGGAGTATTTGAATTGCGGTATTTTTTGCATATAGAGGCTACCAAAGAAATTGAGAGCTCAATGCTACTTTGATCTAATTCACCGACATGCACTGAATCATCCAAATCATTCAATATCATGACCTCATTGGATGTTCCCACATCGAATTCTTTCGACATAAGCCGACCTGATCTAGCAGTACTCTTCCAATGTATCCGACTAAGACTGTCACCATAGGTATATTCCCTTACACTTGAAGCATGCGGAGAGAGGATGTTTGACTTTTTTCTGGCGATTCCTTCATTGGTTACATTACTGTTTCCAGCCTGGAAATTTTTTAAATCATGTATCTTCGGATATATCATTATTTTTTCCGGGGCACCGTGAAATGTTTTGGCTCTATAAATGCCAAGAAGATCGCTTGTAGAGATTTCTACCGGGCCCATTTGGAATAACCCTCTATGATGAGCCTCGTCAGTTGATCGCCAAGATCTATATCCCTTCGTGGTAAGTCCGAATGCGTAAGAACTGGTATATCGGGGAATCGTGGTCACGTCTGTAGCCATTAATAGCGTTTTGGGTATTATGCTGAGATTTCTAATACTTATTCTTTTATCTATCTGTTCTCCTACACTAAGTAGATGGTTGCGCCGATCAATGGTGACTTCAAGTTTTCGGGCATTTAGGTAAACTGAGAACAGAGATAGTATGCATACAACAGAGATTATGTAACCTAACCTGAAAAAAAGTCCGAAGCCAGTGGCTAGTCCAGTCACCAGAGTGACAACCAATATTACAATTATCAGATAAAATCGTGAGGTTGGCGCCAATCTAATTTTTGTAATCAGCCTATCTCCTCAGCCAGTTTTGAGATTTTTCTCCAGGAATGGGTATCGTCTTCACTAGATCTTCAATTACCTGTTCGGGTTCTAATCCGTTCATTCGTGATGAAGGGGAGAGGATAAGTCGGTGAGATAAAATTGACGGTGCCAACTGTTTAACATCGTCTGGGAGCACATAATCTCTTTCCCGCAGTAAAGCTAATGCTTGGCTTGCTCTATGTAATGCTATTGAACCTCGAGGAGAACTGCCCAAGTTTAGTTCTAGCATATTTCTAGTTTGAGCAACTATTTTCACAACATATTCTTTTATTATGTTGTCTGAGTATACTGATTTAACAGAGTCTTGCATGTCGGTGACCATTTGGGGAGTTACAACTGCCGATATATTGTCAATTGGGTGACCGTGCGATTGATTATTCAAAATTGAGATTTCCTCAACTTCGTCAGGATAACCTAAATTGACCTTTAGCAAGAATCTGTCTAGTTGAGCTTCTGGTAGAGGAAAGGTTCCTTCGTATTCAATAGGGTTTTGTGTCGCGATAACCATAAAGGGCCGCGGTAGATTTCTAGTTATTCCCTCCATGGTTACTTGTTTTTCTTCCATGGCTTCTAGCATTGCAGATTGGGTTTTTGGAGTGGCTCGGTTTATTTCGTCAGCTAAAACTACTTGAGAAACTATAGGACCTTCCCTAAACTCAAAATCACCGTTCTTTTGGTTATATATTGAAACACCGCTAACATCAGTAGGGAGTAAATCAGGCGTAAATTGAATCCTTTTGAAAGTGCAGCCACTAGAAATAGCTAGACTTCGAGCCAGAATCGTTTTGCCAACTCCAGGGACATCTTCAACTAAAATGTGACCGCCACTCATTAGTGCGATAGTGGCTAGTTCTATCGAATCTTGTTTTCCAACGATGACTCGACTTATATTTTCAGTAATGAGATTAGCTGTTTTCGTTGCTTCGGTGTGTACGGGCTTTAACTCTTCTTTCAAGTCGTTTCCTTAACTTAATTTGCGATTATCTACTAATATGATCGCATAAGTAAGAAAAGGTGAATAGATGAGTATAAAATGGTAATTGTTGATAGTAATAAAGACGCAAACCAGTTCTTGCTCGAAGGCCTACTAGCATGAAAGGATTTCTTAGAGGAATATTATATGGAGCTGTGGCGATAGGGTTATACTGGTTAGTAGTGGCTGTTTGCGGGACTTAATTCTATTACCCTAGCGGAGGGCCTACAAATTTGACGTTGTAATCGCCAGAGATCTCCAGGGCTCTTTCTCCAAATTGTTCTCCATTTATTTCTTGTTCATTACCTAATACATCAAAGAAAAAATCTTCGAATTCTGGTGGAGATATTATGACTAGGAACTTCACTGGTTTCTCACTGGCCCTCCAAAAAGCATGCACAACATTTCTCGGTAGAAAGACAAATGAGCCTGATTCAGCTCGAAAAATTTCTTCTCCAAGTTTTACGTTGAGTTCACCTTTTAGAATATAAAGAGCTTCATCTTCGTCGGAGTGAACATGCTGTCCAGGACCTCCTCCAATTAAATTTGCCTCAAACAATGAATAAGCTCCATTTGTTTGATTTTTGCTGGCTTTGAATGTGAGAGGGTGATCCGAAATTTGTAGAAGTTTCCCCTCGTTTGGGCCTAACACGAGCCCTTTATCAGTAAATGACATTTAATTCCCCATTTTGAGCGTCCCCGAAGGTGTTTTTGGTTGATGGTGGGCGATGAGGGACTCGAACCCCCGACTCCCTGCGTGTAAAGCAGGTGCTCTAACCAACTGAGCTAATCGCCCTAGACCCAGAGCGCGCTTGGCGGGACTTGAACCCACGACCTCAGCCTTCGCAGGGCTGCGCTCTATCCAACTGAGCTACAAGCGCATTATAAAATGTTACGCTCCAGATTAAGATAGTACTTGAATCTGCCAAATAATGTTAGTTCTAGTAATATTAGGAGTCAATCACGAAACGGTCTGTATTCAAATTTGATTACAGGTATAACTCTATCGGTTCTATCTTGATACTTTTGAAAATTAGGGTATAAATTTATTAAGCAATTCCAGGCATTTGCTTTGGCTTCACCTTCCAATACATGTGCCTCAGCAGCAAATAATTCACCCTCCGCCAATATTTCAACCTCGGGATTAGATAATATATTCATGTACCATTGGGGAGCTTTATCACTGCCTCCAAAAGAGCCTGCACAGTAAAAATTAGAGTCTACTTTTTGAACAATAGTGGTGTGTAGCGTTTCTTACCTGTCTTCTTCCCAACTGTAGTTAGAAGAAGCATATCTAATCCAACTAACCTTCTCAACAATTTCCCTTTGGTTATGCGAAGGACCATGGTATGGAATTTACTGAAAGCAACTATAAGAGTAGATTTAAAATTCATAGAACCTTTTTGATGTCAAGTTAATCAAAGTTTTTCAAACCTTCAACTACAGCAGGGTCAAGTTTCAATATGCATGCTTCAACCAGTTTTATCGCACTTTCTACGTCCTTCAGGTTGATAAGAGAATTATGACTGTGTAGGTACCTTGTCGGTACTGTTATGTTTATTGCGGGAGTTCCTTCAAAGGCTTTTTGCATTTCTGCACCATCTTGTCCGTAGCCGCTTAGTACATTGAACTGTAACGGAAGATCGATTTCCTTTGCAGTTTCTATGACAAAGTCACGAAGATTTAAATTGGGAAGCATTGACGAATCGTGCAAGAATATTGCGGGTCCAGCCCCGAGTTTTTCCTGAGCTTCGTATTGAGAAATACCAGGGTAGTCACCCGCCACTCCAGATTCCAAATTTAGCCCTATGTCAGGATGAACAGCATAGCTACTTGTGTGGGCTCCACGAAGACCAATTTCTTCCTGTACAGTAGCCACAGCGTACACACTGAAAGGCAGATCCTTGTTCTTTATTGAATCCATTACTCCTATCATCACTGCCAGTCCGGCCCTATCGTCCCAGGCTTTGCCCAAAATAAAGTCACTTTCATTTAATTTTTCTGCTTTAACGCAAGGGGCTATTGGGTCGCCAGGTTTTATACCCAATTTATCTTCAGCATCTGATTTGTCTTTAGCTCCAACATCTATGAAAAGCCCTTCACCTTTGAAAATCTTTTCTCTTTCATCGGTAGACATAACGTGAGGTGTTTTAATGCCTGTTATTCCAAGAACCCCCCCCTTCGATGTCATTATTTGCCACCGTTGACCAATTATTGCTTGGTCTAGCCACCCTCCGAGAGTCTGAAATTTGATGAAGCCATCTGGTGTTACATATCGAACCAATAACCCAACTTCATCCATATGGGCAGAAAGCATTATTTTGGGAGAATTGGGAGGGCCGTTTTTCAAACCAATAAGTGATCCGACACCATCTGTTTCCATGGAGGTAACATATGGTTTCAATTCCTTACGGACTATCTGGCGAACTTCGCTCTCAAATCCAGAGGGCCCTTGGGCGTTTGAGAGTTCTAGTAGTAATGATTCTAAATTTAGCATAGCGTTCCTCGGCACAATCAGAATTTTAGGTTGGTAGATTCTTGAGACATAAGTATAGTTAAATATCCTCCGGAGGTACTACATTCTTAACAGATTCTGGCATCCTAACAGCTAAATTGCTTATCATTGGGTATGTCAGATAATACTCAGTAGGTTTTGAATTTCATTTAGAGGTTTTATGGTTGATATAGAAGGTGCATCACTGTCAAACAAAAAAATTTCGTTCTTGGATATTGCTAGAGGATTTGTACCCAAAATTTTGGAGGCTTCTCGGCTCATCACAGAAGGTAGGGAAATACCCTCCAATCTTGCATCGCAAATGGCAGAAGAGGGTCTTTTCAGACTCTATATCCCAAAATCCATTGGCGGTCACGAGATAGACTATATTGATTTTCTAGATCTCGTAGCTGTTATTGCAGAGGCAGATGGGAGTGTTGGGTGGTGTTTTAACCAAAATAATGTTCTGTCAACCTTGTCTGCTTTTATGCCTGAACAACTAGCAAAAGAAATTTGGTCTGATCCCACTGTCATTTTGTCTAATGGTCCTCCTATTTCTCCGACGGCTCTACCTGTGGAAGGTGGCTACCTATTAAATGGGAGATGGAATTTTAGTTCCGGTTCCCGCCACGCAAAGTGGGTTGTGGCTTTGGCACCGGTAGATGGAAGGGTTTTGCAAGATGGTCAATCACCAGAAATGCGCAACATGATGATTCCTAAAGAACAAGTAGAATTCATTGATACTTGGGAAGTGAACGGTTTGAGGGGAACGGGGAGTTTCAGTTTTGTCGTAAAAGATTTGTTCATCCCAGAAGCTCATTCTTTTGTCGAAGGAATGGCTCCGAGGGAAAAGGGACCAATATATGTGATTCCTAAGAGCCTTTTGTTTTGTTCTGGATTTGCCACTACGGCATTGGGTGTTTCCAGAGGAGCCTTAAATGCTGTAATTGAATTATCATCTGCCAAGACGCCCCAAGAACAAGATCTACTAAGAAAACAGCCGTTTACACAAAGAGAAATAGGACAAGCAGAAGCTATATGGAGATCTGCTAATTCGTATCTGCGAGACAGTGCTGAAGCAGTTTGGGAAAGTGCAGTTAAAGACAGGGTGATTCCTATGGAAAGGAGAATAAATTTAAGGCTTGCTAGTACCCATGCTATTAGAGAGGCTGTAAAAGTTGCAGACATTGCATATTCCCTTAGTGGAGCTACCGCTATTTTTGAAACCAGCCCAATTCAAAGGCGTATGCAAGACGTCAGGGTAATAGCGCAACAAATTCAAGGCAGGATGGCCCACTATGACACAGCAGGGCAATATTTTCTTGGAATGGACCCACAAAGCAGGCTGTTTTAGTTGTTTTCCGGGTTGCTTTTTGGTTTTATTATTCCGAATGAGCTCGTGTACCCGTGAATGTATGTGGATTCTCCCACTGGACCGACTTCTCCATTGCAGAAAAACCTGTTAAAGGTATTTCTCCAATGACGTCTTTAAACATATCTGTGTCGTGATTAGCTTCGCCATAGAGGTACGAGCCTCTTCCAAGACATGAGAACAAAAGCGCCACGGATTGAATATGTGCAGATTGATCGTTGTTGTAGCTCTCCAACATTGTTTTGAGGTTTTCAGTGGAGGTGCTTGCATCTCGTAGATGAAATTGTACTAATTGGCCTTCTCGTAGCATTTCTCCAATTGCTAATTTGCCTTCATCTGGATTGGCACCAACTATGTTACGGATCAAAAAATCTTTCGTGGTAGGGGTATCAATGAAAGGATCTGTAACAGTCCCTAAAAACAGTGAATTCTGGAATAAAAGTTGATCTGCTTCGGAAAGCTGATTGTATATCTCTGACAAAATGGTAAAAGGGCTTTTGTTATCTAAGCTGGTAAATATATTCCGTTCGCATTCAGTTATTCGCATAAGGTTCCCAATTGGTTTACAACCCTGAGCAACATTTGTCTATATCACGTCGCCATTTAAAGCTATACCAACCACACCTTGGTCAGTGGTACCGGTTAGGTACATAGCATTACTTCTCGGTTCAGACCCCCCACTAGCGATACCTCCAATGATCGTGGAGTCTGGGAAAGCGTAGTCCATTCCTTTGATAAGGTTTTGTATTTCTATGGTGAATGGATCTGCAAGAATAATGAATTTGGGTTCAGATTCTCTTTTCACTTTCAGCGGCACTTCCCATTTTTCAGGTGGCTGATCACCGTCTGGTAATTCACCACTGGTAATATGAAATGGGGTAATGGAGACATCAGGCATCACTGCGGCACTGACCGCTACACCTGGCCTATTTTCAACCTCAATTCCCCCACCTATTACACCCCAGAACATCCTAGAAGTGTGGCCTCTGGGAAATATTCGGAAACTAATTCGGGTAGGCCTTGGTACAGTGATTGGAAATCTGGAGACACAAATGCTATTAGCAGGTGCGGTTGATTCTCTAAATCTGCTTCAATTGCCGACAGACATTCACGGACGCCAGTTTCAAAATCTGAGGACTCTGATATTTTTGAAGACCAATCCATGTTTGTGTTTAGTAACCTCTGATTCCACTTCCACCTTCTAGCATTTCTCTAACGGAGTCTCTGACAGCTATTGTTGCATCCACTGAAACCATTATGTCTTCATTTCGATATTTGCCTGCTGCGTGTATTTTTTCAGTACCTTCGTCGGTAACCTTAATGCAGTCAGGATGATCAGGTTCCCCTGGAAATCCCATTGACTGAGCAAGGTCATTGGGCCCGCCAGCAAATACATTTATTCCATCTACCTTTAATATTTCGTCAAGATTGTTATAGGCCTTTATGTCTTCTATTTGAGGCATCAGTAATAAGTCATCATTGGTGTCCTGCATCATTTTTTTTAGGTCATCAACAAGACCGAATCGTTGGACTCTTTTGCTTGTGTAGCTCCTATGACCCTGCGGTGCGAAGTAGCAACAATCTACCATCGCTTCTGCCTCTTCCCTCGTATTTACAAACGGAATAGTGATCGCTTTAATGCCCCTGTCAATATAATTCAAAATATTGCTGGGTATCTGGTCGGGTACTCGCATGGTGGGGGTGACTCCCCATCCATCGCACATTCTGCAGAATCTATCTATTGTTTCCGGGGTGACTGGAGCATGTTGGCCATCATAATTTATAAAATCCAGACCCATAGCTCCTGCCAATTCAACCATCTCGTCGGCATAAAAACTCAATGATATGCCATATGATTTTTTGCCTTCTTTCATGTTCGAAATAATTTTGTTTGCCATTTTTATTAACTCCTTAATTTTAGGGTTTACCTGTAACGGTGCCAATTACGCTTTCTTATTGCCATGACGGTATGGTCTAGTTTGATTGTAAGACAATTTGGTGGTCAATGATTTTTCTAAATCCAATTCAAACTCACCGCATAAGTCAGCTATTCTAATAATGACATCTGCCAATTCCACCGTAAATCCTTCCGGTTTCCCCTTTTCATCGAACCAATTTTCACTTATGGAATCTTTGCCTTTGACTCGATAGACTTCCAGGGCCTCACTGACTTCACTGTGTATAAGAGCAAGAAGTTCACCTACATTTCGGTGAGGATCATCCCACCATCCTTTGGATTTGGCAGTTTGATGTGACTCTTGTATGAGACTTTCAATTGTCATAGACATTATTAGGGCCTCCAGTAGAATTAGTTTATGAAGGGAGCCAGTGATTGAATAGTTGCTTCATATGCCTCTTTTGCGTCTTCATTTAGGACCAATCTTATTTCATCCACACCTGCATCAAAAAAGTTTTGCATTTGGGCCGCACATTCTTCAGGAGTGCCGATTATAGTAGTGGCATCAACCATTTCATCGGTAACAAGGCTGGCCGCTTTTCCTCTTTCCTTATCTAGGTATGCTTTTCTGACCATATCAGCCTCTTCCCCAAAACCGATTCGATGCATGTATTGATGATAAAACACTCCCATACCACCAATATAAAAAGATATGTGAGGACGCTCCCTGTCTCTTGCAAGATCAGGGTTATCCGTAACGTATATGGAAACTTGAGGTGAAATGGTGATGTCATCAAGGCTTCTACCCACAGATTCTGCACCTTCCTTGATCTGAGATACGGCAGCATCCATCCTGGAAGGAGCTAGGAATATAGGCAGCCACCCGTCGGCTATTTCCCCTGTCATTTTGAGACTAGGAGGACTTAAGGATGCTATGTATATGGGTAAATCAGGTCGATGAGGAGTGAAGCGCAATCTAAACCTGTTTATTTCAAAAAATTCTCCTGAATGATCCAATCTTTCACCATTCATAGCTTTTCTCAGTATGTCAACATATTCTCTTATTCTGGTGATGGGTTTTGAAAATTTTTCACCGTGTAGATCTTCAATTACTAATTTACCACTCGCGCCTAGTCCCAAAAAGAATCTTCCCTTCGACATAACATCCATGTTTAGTGCTGTCATAGCTAGAT
>CAYMZR010000004.1:0-45454 GCA_964394975.1 uncultured Dehalococcoidia bacterium
GCTACAAGGAAGTCAAATTTACCTTTCCTAAAACCTTCAATAGATTGAGTTCTTCGGTTTTGAGACATATTTCCCTGTAACGCAGCGGCCCGGTATTTTCTTTTTTCGAGCTCAGCGAATAGTTTCTTGGTCCTATGTTTTGTCCTTGTAAACACTATTACTTGACCCGTTGCTGTGGATTCAATTAATTGAAAAAACAACTCATTTTTAAATTTTTCTGTAACAGGATAAAGAGAGTGTGAAACGGTTTTTGCTGGGGCAATTATTCCTATTTGAACTTCCGTTGGGTCATTCAGTATATCTTTTGCTAAATTACGAATGTCTTTAGGCATCGTAGCGGCAAAAAAGAGTGTTTGGCGATCCTTGGGGAGGTGTTTAATGAGCTGTCGAATATCCGGAAGGAAACCCATATCGCACATAGTGTCAGCTTCATCTAACACCAAAATATCAATGCCAGACAAATCGATAGTTGATTCTCGAATATGATCTAAGAGACGCCCAGGGCAAGCCACTGCTATATCGACACCTTTTGCCAATCTGTCATCCTGAGGTTTTTTTGATACTCCACCATATAAGGTGATTGACTTGGTCTTCATTGACGAACTAAGTTGGGATATGTTTTGATGAATCTGGTCGGCTAATTCCCTTGTGGGTGCTACTACTAAAGCTCTGATCTTACCGTTGTAGCCAACTGATAATTTTTCCAGTACTGGTATTGCAAAAGCTGCTGTTTTGCCTGTACCAGTTTGCGCTAGGCCCAGGATGTCGCGTCCTTCCATCGAAATTGGTATTGTTTTGTCTTGTATTGGGGTGAGAGTTTCATAGCCAACTGACCTGATACCCTTCATTAGCCTGTCGTCTAGACCCAGAGAATTAAATTGCAAAATAAGTCCCCTTGCGAAATTGTGTTGGTGACCCCAGCGGGATTCGAACCCGCGATCTCCGCCTTGAAAGGGCGGTGTCCTTGACCGCTAGACGATGGGGCCTAGTTAAGCATTAAATATTGCTCGTCAATCGAACAACATTAAATAGTCTATGTCCTAAGCTTTGAGAGAGCAACGATTATTTAGTCGAAAAAATACTATGGATAAATAGCTAGTTGGTTTAGACCGGAATCTTCAGGCATGCCACACATGATATTCATGTTTTGGATGGCTTGACCTGCTGCCCCTTTGACTAGGTTGTCGATACAACTTACGACCATTAATCTTCCTGCCCTTATATCGACAGTTGGATATATTATGCAATCATTGCTTCCAAGGGTGTGCTTCGTCATTGGGGGCGTTTCTACAACATGAGTAAACCGCTCATCTTTGTAGAAATCATTGTATATGGCTTTTACTTCCGATTTTAAATCAGCGATATTTTCCATGTAACTATCCTTCAAAGGGGCATAGCAGGAGGCAAGAATACCTCTAGTCATAGGAATTAGATGCGGTAAAAACGTCAGATTCACATGCTGTTGCGACAGCAAGTCTAATTCTTGAGAAATCTCAGGCATATGTCTATGGCCATCCAAACCATAGGCACTGATGTTTTCATTTACTTCCGAATAATGAATCTTTAAGGACAAACTTCTGCCCGCCCCAGATACTCCAGACTTTGCATCCACAATTACTTCGGGTTCTATAATTCCAGCTTCTAAGGCTGGCGCTAGTCCTAAAATGGAAGCAGTAGGATAGCAACCTGGGTTGGCAGCTATTTGACAATCTTTAATATCAGAACGATGCAGTTCAGGCAATCCGTAAACACTGGATTCCATAAGTTCAGGGCAGGGATGTTCGACGTCATACCATTCAGAATAAGTGTTTAAATCCCTGATCCTAAAATCAGCGCTGATATCGACACCTTTGACTCCTGATGATACGGCCTCTTTTAACGCTTCTGCGCTAGCAGCATGTGGTAATGCTGAAAATACAAAATCAACGCTTTTGTCTAGATCAGGTGATATTTCCATGTCTAAATTTGAGAGATGAGGAAATATTTCTCCAAGATTCTTTCCGGCACCGCTTCTACCGGTTACACAGGTTATTTCCACTTCTTCATGCCTACTCAGTATCCGAGCAACCTCCGCACCCGCATAGCCTGTAACATTAATTATTCCTACTTTCATGTCAAACCTTCATTGTTTAGATATTAAATTTTAGGAACACATATTCTAGTACATTACAATAAATAAAACTCTAGTTATATTTTTCATAAGCTGGGCACAGTTCTTTAAGAGTACAGTCACTACACTTGGGTCGTTGAGCTTTGCATGTATCTCTACCATGTTTGATTAGGTACATGTGAAACTGAAATACCTCTTCAGGTTCTATTATCAATTCCAGTAGGTCATGCGCTTTCTCAGCTGAAACCTTTTTTCCAACTAAAGCCAGTCTTTGCGAGACTCTGTAAATGTGTGTGTCCACTGGCATTGCCGGCATACCAAAAGAAAAACAGAGTATTATGGCAGCTGTCTTAGGGCCAACGCCCTTTAGATTAATCAGCCAATGTTTTGCGTCCGCCAAAGGCATTTCAGACAGGAAACTCAAATCAAATGAGCCTAATTCGGCTCGTACTTCGTTGAGTATTGATTTTATTCTTGGAGCTTTAGTTTTCGATAATCCTCCTCTTCTAATGGCCAATTCGATTTTCTCGATAGATGCATCTGCAATGCTGTCTAAATCACCGAACACTTTCATGAGGTTGAGAAAGGCCCTTTCTGAATTAATGTCGGAGGTGTGTTGTGACAAAATGGTGTATACAAGTTCTTCCGCGGCGTTGTACCTAGGTTCCCATGGGATGGGCCCGTAAATTTGAGAGAGCAAAGAAGAGACTTCTTTTACCTTCGCTTGTTTGCTTTTAGCACCATTTTTAATTCGGTTCATATCAACAATCTATCCTGATAAAACACTATAATCAATTAATTTCATCAAAAAGAAAAGGTGTGTAAGAGTTCAGATGGCGACTGTAGGAATAATTGCTAACCCTTCGGCGGGCAAAGACATAAGACGTCTTATCTCACAAAGTAGATTCGTATCCAACCAAGAGAAGGTGAATATTGTTCGTAGGGTGATTGAAGGTCTTTCCGGTGTTGGAATAGAAGAAGTCGTTCTTATGCCTGATTATGGTCATATTTCCCAAGAGGCTGTCTCAACGGTCGGTGAAGAAATTTCTGTAAGATTTCTTGAGATGCCAGTATTTAATTCAGAAGTGGATACTATAACTGCTTCCAAAAAGATGAAAGAAGAGGGAGTTGAAGCTATTGTTACGTTAGGAGGAGATGGTACCAACCGGGCCGTTGCATTAGGAACATGTGAAATTCCAATTCTTCCTTTATCCACCGGAACGAATAATGTGTTCCCGTTTTTTATAGAAGGTACTTTAGCTGGAATGGCTGCTGGTGCGGTGGCATTAGGTTTAGTAGACAGCAAAGAATGCGCTCCTAAATGCAAAAAGCTTAGTGTCTACAAAAGTAGAGATATGGCAATGGATTTGCTTGATGTAGCTCTGGTTGATATTGCCGTTTCCGGGAAAAGTCATGTTGGCGCGAGAGCCATTTGGGAAATTGATACCATATCCCAGATGTTTTTGGCATTGGCAAGACCGGACAGCATTGGGCTCTCATCAATTGGCGGTATGGCAGCACCTATACCTGAGGGTGATATAAACGGTCTCCATATAGAGATTGATCCAAGACCTGGAAGTAAATTTGTATTGGCGCCAGTGACGGCTGGTAATGTCGCTAAGGTAGGAATTAAAAGCCTTTCCCAAATGGAACCTGGTAAGGCATATGTAATAGATAGTTCCCCCTGCACAATAGCATTGGATGGGGAAAGATCTATTCCTTTACGGGATGGAGATTCCGCTACCGTTGTGTTGAGTGAGGATGGGCCACCTGTAATAGACCCACATAAAACCCTTCATATTGTGGCCAGGAATGGAGTCCTTTACAAATCACCGAGCTAGGATCCCATCAAAGATCTGACAATGTTGTAATCAGCTACTGCCGCTCCTTTGTTTCCTAGAGCCCATAGTGCCATCCCCCTATTGTTGTAGGCGTACCAATATTGGCTGTCAATTGTTATCGCTTTTGTGAAATCATCTATGGCATTGGAATAGTCTTGCTTGTCTGATAAAGCCATTCCTCTGTTGTTGTAAGCGTCCCGATAAAGCGGATCAATAGAAATGGCATTATTAAAATCTAGAATCGCGTTTTCTGGATCAGCAATACATCTGTAGCAAATTCCTCTGTTATTCAGGGAAACCGGATCTTCAGGAGTGATTGCTAGGACAGAGGAATAATCAGATATAGCCTCTCGGTAGACACCTTTGTCTAGATATGCGTTTCCTCTTTTGAATAAAACTTCAGTGTCTTGTGGTTTTGAATGAAGCATTGCGGTTAGCGATTCTATGACGTCCTGTAAATAATCCATATCACTTTTGGAGCTGAGATCAGGATCATTCTTCCAATTTAACGACATCAAACTCTCCTTCCTTCTTCATTAAGGTTACAAAATTCCCGAGTATTGGTTACCCTTAATTTCGCGGAAAATAGCGTCTTATCAGGAAACTTGTTGGGATCATAGTACCCGATGTCAGTACTTTCATTTGAAAGGCTTAAATAACCGGATATTTTTTCACATAGAAATAGAGCGGTTATATACTGAACCAGTTTGCCGCTAGGATATTCAATAGCTGTATAGTCGGAAAGACCGGAATAGACTTTGATTAGCTTTTTAGGGTCTACCAATAGATTTGTTTCCTCTTGTACCTCTCTAACGATGCAATTTTGAAAATTCTCCCCAATTTCCAACTTTCCGCCCGGGAGTCCCCACCATCCTATGTCTGCCCTTTTTTGTAGCAGAACATGTCCAAAGCGGTCAAAGATTACTGCAGAAGCTGAAACACCAATTTCGTCAGGGATCTTTGTTAAAGGAATTCCTCTACAGTCAAGGTATCCATTGCTATTGTGGCGAGATATGCTCATTTGGAGGCTGATCCCACAAGGTTGGGTATAGTAATTGGGAGTCCCACGTTTAAGTTGAAAGTCTGATGGTCTACCTTGGTATACGGTGTTGCTTTTATAATCCCTAATATATCTCTTTTTAAATGGCATCCTGTAGTTGCTAATACCCAGATTGGATCTAATAAATGCTGAAGCAATCGACCAGGCAAAGTTTCAGCGACTATATGCTCGTAAAACAAAAAATTACCGCCTGGCCTTAGGACTCTGTGAATTTCAGAAACGACTTTTTCGACATCTTCTACCATGCACAAAACGAGGGTAGTCACAACAGAGTCGAAAGAATTGTCTTCGAAGGGCAAATTTTCTCCAAAAGATTTCACTATTTGCACATCTTTCCCAGAGGAGTTAACGCGAGTTATAAGTTTTTTGGTCATGTGAATGTCTGGTTCTAGCATGGTCAATGACTTAGAGTCTACAAAGTAAGGTAAATTTGCTCCGGTGCCACTGCCTATTTCTAAGGTGTCTCCCTGGCTTTTACCAGCAGTTAGCTCGCGGTAAGGGATAACTTTAGATTCCACAACAGAATTTAATAAATCGTACCATTCGGCAAAGAACCATTTTGAAATTGACATCGTTAAACTATCTTAATGATGGCAGCCTCTGGCGCTTATCTCGTAAACAACTTCCACAACCCCATCTCTCAGTCCAATAAAATGATCCCATCTATTCACTAATATGTCTTGCTGAGAAGTTTCAATTAACAGGGTATCGCCGATTTTGTAGTTGGCTTCCCCTTTTCGACTCAAAAGACTGTAACAATCATACATTTCGTTGAAGGTCAAATCCCGATGTCCCTCAATTCCAGGTTTAACTCCAAGCGGGCCGCCCAGGCATTTTATACCGGCATCTATTACGATCTGTGACTCATCAACATCTATGATTGTGGTCAGTACTTTTCCAGCGAGAGAAAATTCCTCCATATAGGCTGTCGGACCACTCATGAGAGCATATGTGCCCCCTTCCACCTCGGTTACCCCCTTTATTTTAGGTGCCACATCGTAGGAGAATGTCTCTCCTGAGGAAACAATTTTAATTTCAATACCAGAATCTTCAATGGCTTTTCCGACTTCTAAGCACCTATCTATGTACTTTTTGCCTTCCAGGAATCTGGTTTCTTTATCAGCAAATCCTTCTACTGTTTGATGACTCATTACACCTAAAAATTCTACAGATTCTAGCGAGTCCGCTAATTTCGCCAATTCTAATCCTTGTTCAGGTGTTCTGACACCTGCCCGCCCCATAGAAGTGTCAACCTCTATTAAAACCCCGACTTTAGATCCAATTGAACCGTTGACGGAAGACAAAGCTATCAAATTGTCTTTGTTGTCTATGCATACCTTTATGTTGGCTCTTTTTGCCAAATATGCCAGTCTTTTTTGCTTATCCTCACCAACGATTTCACTCGTCACCAGCACATCTCTTATACCAGCCTCAACCATAACTTCTGCTTCAGAAACTTTTGCTGCACAAACCCCGTTTAGAGTTCCCCCTATTTCAATCTGTCGCCACAAAATATCTGGGCATTTTATATTTTTTGCGTGCTGTCGCATTTTGCATGTACTGGTTGCATAGGTTTCCGCAATAACAGAGAAATTAGATTCCATTGCTTCTAGATCTATTATGAGACTGGGAGTTTCAATGTCAGCTATGGAGGTGCCTATGTTAGGTTGATTGAATTTCATAGAGTTTCCCTGACTTTATTTAAAGGCACCACGTGAGTTAGTCAATAATATCGAATGCAGTTTGTCATCTTCGATTATATTGACGAAATCGTATAGGTTGAAAGTATCCGAATAGCTAGCCGGTGACAATAAAATTTTGTCACCTATCTGCAAATGTAATTTACCACTATCAAATATGACATAGCCGTGTTCAGCACTCATTTTCTCGATCGTTGCGTCTGGATAATTGGTGACCGAGGGAACGCCCCGATCGATACTTATGGCTTTTTGACCACAATCAATATAGGCTCTCCCAGGCTCCGGGGTGCTCATCACAGTGCTAATTATTGAGCAAACTGGGTCTTGCGTTTTTGAAGTGAAGGGATAAGTCCCAGATATCAAACCCGTTATTCCTTTCGGGATATCGTTAAATTCATCTTCAAATATCAGGTTGGAAGCGTTTAGTAGCAACTGACCGGAAGGGGTTGAATTACCATCAAGATATTTAGAAGCAGACAACAGGGATGCGCAGGCTTGTTCGATGGAGTCCATCGAAGGGGCGTTGGTGATCAAGCCTTCAAAGCGTATGTGCTCTAGGCTTCCTAACTTTTCAATTAGTGTAATCAATCCTTCGTTTGTTTTGATTCCAACGGAGTCTGATTTATTGGGAATTTTCAGCAATACAGAAATAGGACTTTCAGGAGTTCTCAATAAACCTTCCAAGTGAGCAGTATTTGAAATTGACAAAGTCAATGTTTGGAACTCTTCCAAGTGATTTAAGAAGTCTATTTTTCCAAAACCAACGGGCGGTGCTTGAATAATTATGTTTTCAAATCCAGCCTGAAGAAAACAGTCCGCTTGCTGGAAAGTATCGACAAATATTGGAGATTTTGTATTGTAATTGGTCTGGGTACGGGCGATTGCAGATGTGCCATGGGTACCTACATTTGGGATCAAGTTGATACCAACTTTCACAAGATCTGCCATCATGGTCTTTATGTTCGTTCTTAAAAGACCTTTCTTAACGATCAAAGCAGGAGTATCTAATGTTAAAAAATGTTCGCCGATAGGGCTTGAAACAGGTCTTTCCATCTATAATACCTTTAGAAATATATTAAATAATATACCAGATATAGGATCTCCTTAAGATATGCAAGTGCTTAGACAGTCTGGACGGGAAAGCCATCAGATTTTGCCATCGGAAAACGGTATCTCGTATCAAATCACAGGAAAAGATGGGAATAGAGAAGGCTTTATTCGATACGAATCTGTCGAGTCTATTTATGTTGAATCAATGGAAAGGCAATCTAGATTTACATTTTTATGGCTTGCAATGCTGGTTGTTTTGATTTTTATTGCGATGGCCAGTTTGGATGGCTTTTTAATGAAAACAATCGCGCTTTGCCTATTTACTTTGATGGGTTCTTTTCTATTATTTGATCATTATTCGCAGGTTAATCATTCCTGTCTTGTAATTCAATCTACTGCCATGTCAACCAAATTCCCGCTTGGAAAAAATTTATCGGATCAGCAACTTAGGCAATTGATGGATGATTTACTGGGCCATTTAGATACCAAAGTTTATCCCGAATCGGATAGAGAGCGGATTTTTATCCCTAGGTAATTCCAATTCGTAAATTGGGAACTGCGTCCATATCTAATTCAGACGGTAGTCCGTTTTGTAAATTGAAGAATGCAGCCGCGCCGATCATAGCCCCGTTGTCGGTACATAATCCTGGCCGAGGAGTAAAAACTGGGACATCCATAATCTCGTTCATTCTTTTTCTCAAGCGGCTGTTTGCTGCGACTCCTCCACCTAAAATGACAGCCTTGGCGTTATTTTCTGAAACGGCTTTTTTTGTGTTTCGTATAAGACAGTCTACAATTGCCTCTTGGAAGGCAAAAGAATATTCAATTGTTTGGTAATGGCTTGGGCCATTACTCTCCACGATAGGATAGAATCCTTCGGATTCGGCTCTTCTTACCAATGCGGTTTTAAGTCCGCTGAAGCTGAAATCCAAAGACTCTTTTATTGCGGGCCTGGGCAGTGGGAGAATTTCATCTTTGGCTTCCTCTGACATTTTTTGTATTTCGGGGCCGCCTGGGAAACCTAACCCTAGGACTCGTGCGGCTTTGTCAAAAGCTTCTCCTGCAGCGTCATCTCTGGTTTTGCCGATCAGTTGGTATTCCAGATGATTCTTCATCAAAATAAGATCGGTATGTCCTCCAGAAGCTATCAGGCAAACTATGGGAAACCCAGCTTTGTAATCCGGTTCCAAGTCTTCAAGCCATGCAGAATATATATGCCCTTCCAAATGGTTTATACCGATCAGGGGTTTTTCCCAAGACATTGATAATCCTTTGGCTGAATTAACCCCTATGAGGAGAGAACCGGCCAAACCGGGTCCCTTAGTAACCGCTATCGCATCGATGCTCTTGTGTGTCATAGACGCCTGTTCGAGAGCTTCATTCACCACTGGTATAAGTGATGTGAAATGTTCCCTAGATGCAATTTCAGGAATAATACCTCCATACTTTTTATGCATATTGGATTGAGAAGCCACTACATTGGATTTAATTATTGTACCGTCGGTGATGATTGCGGCTGCGGTGTCATCGCAGGAGGTTTCGATTCCTAATACATTCACTAATCAATATTCCTTAATTTTGATAGCCCATCGCATATCGAAAAAGAATTGTTAAAAACAGCACTGCCTGCCACCAAAATATTTGCCCCACTTTTTACAGTTTCAGCTATTGTTTTTGAATTTATTCCGCCATCAACTTGGATTGATATCGAAAGACCTTGAGATTTAATCTGATTGGATAGGCTTGCGATTTTTTTGAGACTACCTGGCAGGAAGGATTGTCCACCCGCGCCAGGCACCACAGACATTACCAATATTTGGTCTACCATTGTCAACACATTTAAAATTGATTCAAGTGGGGTAGAAGGGTTTATTGCCACAGATTTCTGAACACTATATTTACCCAATTCTTCTAAGGTGGCTTTCAGATCAGGACAAGCTTCATAATGAATTGTAATCGAATCGGCCCCTGCCTCACTTAGTTCCTTAAAATGCTTTTCTGGGTTAATTGTCATCATATGGATATCTATGGGTAAATCAGTTAATTTTCGCACTGCTGTTACGATAGGAGGCCCAAATGTAATTGGCGGTACAAATTGACCGTCCATCACATCAATATGAATGCCGTCAGCGCCGCATTTTTCCGACTCTTTTATTTGCTTATCTAACTGAGCAAAGTCAGCCGACAATATAGATGGATATAATTTAAATCTAACCATCGGCTTCTTGTAGTTGTTTATAAGCCCTCTCAATAGCCTGCTTGACCATCTTGAAAGAAGTACCACCGACGGTATTTCTAGCGTTAATTGATGCCTCTACAGTTACTTCATATACATCCTCTTCGAATATAGGAGAAAATTTACGATATTCTTGCAAAGATATTTCACCAAATCTTTTATCTAGACTAGAGGCATAATCGGACAGATCACTTATAACCCCGTGAGCCTCCCTAAAAGGGACTCCTTTGGCGACCAAATAATCAGCTAAGTCAGTAGCTAAAACCATCCCGCCTTCTGCAGATTGCCTTCCATTGACAGAGTTTACATAAATGCCTGGAAGCATACCGGTAAACACTTCCAAAACAGCGGTCAAAGTGTCGTGGCTATCGAAAAATCCCTCTTTATCTTCTTGGAGATCTCGATTGTAGGTCATCGGTAGTCCTTTCAATATTGTCAGCATTGACACTAAATTACCGTATACCCTGCCTGTTTTGCCTCTTGAAATTTCGGCAAAATCGGGATTCCTTTTTTGAGGCATAATACTGCTACCTGTGGTGTATTCCGCAGGCAATTTAATGAGAGAAAATTCCTCCGTAGTCCAAAGAATCAACTCTTCAGAGAGCCTTGAAATATGCATCATACAAATGGATGCAGCCGATAAATAGTCAATGACGAAATCCCTATCTGACACCGCATCCATGCTGTTTGCGGAAATATTTGAGAACCCGAGTTTTTCAGCTACATAATTCCTGTCCAAGTCGTATGGGAGCCCAGCCAGAGCACCACTACCCAAAGGTAGGACATCGGTTCTTTGGGAAGCTTCCCTGAATCTAGTTTTATCCCTATCAAACATTTGAAAATATGCGAGTAGATGATGAGCAAAAAGTACTGGCTGTGCTTTTTGCATATGAGTATATCCAGGTATAATCACTTCCTGATACTGTGAAGCAAGGTCCAATAAAATGGTCTGCAGTTTTGTCAGCTGGGTTGTGACTCTATCAATAGACTCTTTTACAAACATCCGCATGTCCAACGATACTTGATCATTCCTAGAACGTGCCGTGTGAAGTTTGCCGGCAATCGGGCCAATTTTTTCATGTAACCGGCTTTCAATATTCATATGGATGTCTTCCAATTCAGGTTTCCAAGTGAAAGAGCCGGTTTCTATTTCAATTTCGATTTCAACCAATCCCTTTTGGATGGCATCTCTATCTGCCAAAGTTATGATGTTTTGCTTACACAGCATTGCAGCATGAACAATAGAGCCTTTTATGTCTTGCTTGTACAAACGACGGTCATAATGGATAGAGACAGTAAAGTCTCCCACTGTGTCAGACAGTTGCTTTATTCTTGGAGATTCTTTTTTGTGAATGCTCATCGATTGGTTACCAAGGTGATTCTTTTCTGGCATATATGATATACGACTGGGACTTTTTAGATAGATGCTATGCGGTTATAGTAGCTTAGTAAAATTAATATGACGCAGCTCGCTCAAAATAATGATCAAATTAAAAACACTTACTGTGTAATCGACCTCGAAACCACCGGCCTAGATAATAAGTCTGATGCGATTATTGAGGTCGCTTCAATCAGGTTTGATAAAGATGGAGTGGGCCAAACATTTCAAGCGTTTGTAAATCCGGGTCGAAAAATACCTAGATTTATTGAAGAGCTAACTGGTATTTCCGAACAAGATGTCCGATCTGCCCCTAGTATCGATGACCTTATTCCTCAATTAGAAGACTTCATCGGTGATTCTGTTTTAATTGGTCACAATATTGGTTTTGATGTTGGGTTTCTTAAAGAATCTGGTTTCAAGTGGGACGGCGTCTCTTTTGACACTCTTGATATGTCCTATATTTTGCACCCTACACAGCTCGACTATAGCTTGACGGGGCTAAGCCTATTTTTGGATTTGGATATATCCAACGCACATAGAGCGATGGCAGATTGCGAAAATACAATGAGCTTGTTCAACAATTTGCTTTCCAGGTTAAGGGACATAAAGCTACAAACATTGGCGCAAATAAATAATTTGGCTGTAAAAGGTGCTTGGGACGCTTCATCGGTTTTAAAAATGGTACTTTCAGAGAAACTAGTCAGTGAGAAAGTAAGTACAACTGAACCGCCTGCCACAATACCGGAACCGATGTCAGGATTGGCCGTTAATCCTCACCCAGGATCATCTGACTTAAATGAAGTGTTTTCTGACCACGGGACTCTTGCTGATTTGCTACCGGGTTTTGAACAACGGGAAGAACAGTTAGAAATGGCGATGATTGTAAAAGAAGCTTTTCAAGGGGAATCAACAGCCGTCATAGAAGCAGGGACAGGTGTTGGTAAATCAATAGCTTATTTGATTCCTGCTATGCAACATGCAAAGGACAGAGAAGAAAGAGTATTAGTATCCACCAATACAATTAGTTTACAGGATCAACTAATGGAAGAAGATTTGCCCATAGCGGCCGCAATAGTTGCCGGCATGGATACTTCTCCCAAGGGCAGGGTGAGCTATTCGGTTCTAAAAGGTAGGAGAAATTATCTTTGCCTTAGAAAGTTTCGTAATTTCGCATCTCGTGATCAGCTAGACAAGACGGAAACTATTTTAATAGCGAAAATTCTTGTTTGGTTGGATATAACCCAAACAGGTGACCAGGCTGAACTGAACTTATCACGTACCCAGCACCGATTCTTATGGTCTAGATTGAACGCGGAAGGAGCGTTAATGTGTGGAGGGGATAATGGGAAATGTTTCCTGAAGCAAGCTAGAGAAAATGCAGGTAGTTCTGATGTAGTTGTTATAAACCATTCCTTGCTCATGGCCAACCTTAATTCTTCGGGGTCTGTGTTGCCAGATTTTGGGGCCTTGATAATTGACGAAGCTCACCATCTGGAAGATCAAGCTACACAAGCCTTCGGCTTCCATCTTTCACATTCAATAGCGGGAGAAGCTTTAGTGCATTTGCGAGGAAGAGAATCTTTGCTTTCTCAGGTCGAAAGATTAATTGAACCATTAAAAATCAATTCGGAAGACAGAAAGAATCTTTTTAATCTTGGTGAGCGAATTAGTTCTTCTGTAAGAGACTTGCAAAATAATTTCAACTCCTTGTTTTCTTACGCTACAGAAATTATGAGGAATCTGAATCCAACAGAGAAATCATTGAGTCCAGCTGAAAAATATAGACTGCGAGAGGAGGATCAGATTCCAGCACTTGATGATATGTGCCTTATTGGCGGTGATATTGGTGATCAAGTTTCCTCAATATCTAGTTTTCTAACAACAGCCTCCCGGACGTTGGAAAAGTACGAGAACAATAGAACTATCTCAGAAATAATAGGAGATATTCAGCACACCCAAAATTCAATCACAGAAATTAATGAACTTATTAAGCACTTTTTGTTTGAGAGAACAGAAGACTACGTTTATTGGGTTGCTGCAGATAATAATCCTGACTATGCCACTTTGTCGGGTGCGCCGATAGAGGTTTCAGAAAGATTGAGCAATGAACTCTTTGAGCAGGATTTTTCAGTGCTGATCACCAGTGCGACTTTGAGTACCGATGGCGGTTTTGATCACATAAAACAGCGATTGGGGATTAATCCTGAGCATGAGCTGCTATTAGGATCACCGTTCCCATATGAGGATTTAGCGACTGTGGTTATTCCCAGCGATATACCGGACCCCAGGGACCCATTTTATGAGGAGCGGGTGGCAGAGAATATTTACAACGCGGCGATGGCCGCCGGTGGTCGAACTATGGCTTTATTCACGTCATATGCTTCTCTAAGATCAGTATTTAGGTTACTCAAAGAAAAGTACTCTGATGATCATCTAGACATACTTGGTCAAGGTATGTCGGGGACCCCACGGCAATTAATTGAAAGGATAAAAAGAAACCCTGAAACAGTGCTGTTAGGCACCTCATCTTTTTGGGAAGGTATTGACGTAAGGGGGGATTCATTACAAGTTTTGATAATAACGCGCCTTCCCTTTGAAGTCCCGACAGACCCGGTTTACTCTGCTAGATCTGAACGATATGCTAACCCCTTCATGGAATATGCCTTGCCTAATGCTATTATTCGGTTCCGACAAGGATTTGGTAGGTTGGTTCGTTCAAACCAGGACAAAGGCACAGTTTTCATTTTAGATAGTAGAGTAGTTAATAGCAGGTATGGGCACAGGTTTATTAAAGCTCTCCCTCAGATGGAAATTAAACGCCCGGAATCTCGAGAGGTAGAAAATGTAGTTTCTAACTGGTTGGGTATCTAACTTGGTTCTAATTTCGAAATCCCATTATGCTATTACTGAAACCTTGTATAGCGGCCAAGCCTTCCGATGGCATAAATTGGAGAATACTGATGTAAATGAAGGAATCGTGGAGGGCACTAGAATCAGAGTTGTGCAGGACGAAGAGGGTATTCATTGTGAGTTTGGCGGGATCACGGATTTTGATGAAAATTCAATGGGAAGATACCTTCGTCTAGAGGATGACCTGTCTCTGATTTATTCTCTGATGTCAGATGACTATTATTTTGGTGAGGCCCAAAAACTTTACAACGGACTTCACATATTAAGACAAGATCCTTGGGAATGTTTAATTACATTCATTTGCTCCGCCAACAACAACATTCCGCGAATAAAATCTTTAGTGAATGCCATGGCTGAACACTGTGGACAGAAAACAATTGATAAATTTGGCGAATTTTATGTATTCCCGACTCCAAACGAGATATACGATTTTGGAGAAGATGGATTGAAAGGTATAGGTTTAGGATTTAGGGCTAAGTATGTAGCTAATGCGGCAAGGATGATCATTGAAGAGGAGACGGACCTTAAATATTACAGGAAGCTGAGTTACGAAGAGGCTTTAGAGAGTCTAATAAGATTTCCAGGCGTAGGAGATAAAGTGGCTAATTGCGTCCTTTTATTTTCCATGGATAAACTCGAGGCATTTCCAGTGGATGTGTGGATAAAACGTGTATTACGGGAAAATTATTTGAAAGGTAACGGGAAAAGAATTCCTGATAACGGTCTCCGAGTCTGGGCCCAAGGCCATTTTGGTCAATTCGCAGGCTATGCGAATCAATATCTTTTTCATCGAAAAAGATTAACTTGAATACTTCTTTTTAATGGATCATTTTTCCTCGATCTGTGTGGCAAATCCACTTTCTGTGTCTATTTCTTCCGGTAAAAGCAGTTTACGCACAGGATAATTAATTTCTATCCCTTCAGAGGTGAATCTTGCATGTATTCTTTTCATTAGTTCACTTTTCAACACGAACGTACCATTTCGGTCTACGGCTTGTATGAAAATGAAGAAATCTATATTTGAATCTCCAAAATTTGAGAAGCCAAAAAATGGGTCAACATTTTTTATCGAATGAGGTGAATTTATTACTAACTCGCTAGCTTCCTCTAGAGCTATTTTTTCTACTACTTCCATATCTGATTCGTAACTTACCCCGCAGGTAACGACCACATTCATGGCGGGAGTCGGGCTGAAATAATTGGTAACTATGCTTTCAGCCATTTTGGAATTTGGGATGATTACAAGGTTATTAAATCTGCTTCGAATTTTTGTACTTCTCCAACCTACGCTTTCAACATAACCGGAAGGACCTCCATCCAACTCTATAAAATCGCCAGGTTTCAATTCGCCTTCCGTGACAACATAGGTCCCCGCGAAGAAATTACTTAGTGTCGGTTGGACAGCTAATGCGACAGCTAAGCCTCCTATTCCCAATCCCGCTAGGATTGGACTAATTGATATCCCTAAATTATCTATAGCAATCAGGGCCCCAATGGCATATATAGTTAAAGGCAATACTCTTCTGAATATAGGTAATAAGTTGTCGTCTAAGGTTGTCGTTGTATTTTTAGCTACATTATTTAAATACCATTTGATAAATCTGTCAGCAAGATGGGAAACAGTAAAAGTTGTAATAGCGATTGCGGATACCTTCCAAACTTGGAAAGCATAATCTTCGGTATTGGTTAGAGATATGAAGATTCCCTCTTCCAATGCGGCCAGTTTGAGATACGCAAATAACAATCCTAAGGACAGAACCAGTAATACGACCGGACCTTTAATGGAATCAATAAATACGAGGAGCAGACGGTGGCTGTTCTCCTGATTAATGCGTCTCGAGATTATAGCCAGGATTAAACGAAGTGATATTGCTAGAACTACGAAGATAGTTAGAAGCAGCCCCGCCGTGAGCGCTCCAACTAAGGAAGTATCAGTTAGTTGGCTTATATCCACGTTTATTTGACCCTCTTCAAATTCTAGTTGCAGTATCCATTATAAAGACAGAACCAAAAACATGTAGCTTACTTTTGACTAAATTCTTTGAACTTTTTTGGCGCTGAAGTACTGCTCGTCTTGGTAGATAGTTTTGATGGGTATCCAATGAGGTTCATGTTGTGCGGTATAATTTGTGCCTATATTTGATCAATCACAATAGATGGAATACCGAAAAATACAATGGACCAAGATTCGTATCTAAAACTTCAAGATGATATTGAAAAAGATGCTGTGTCAGCTCTGTCTGAAATAGCCTCTCTAGATGACCTTGAATCATGGAGGGTCGATCTGTTAGGGCGTAACGGGAAGGTCACTGGGCTTTTACGAGGAATTTCAAAATTACCGGTTGACTCCAGAAGAGAAGCGGGAGGTAAGGCAAATTCCTTGAAAGATTCGCTTACGGAAAAGTACCAAGATCATAAATCTTATCTGGAAGGAAATAGTAGTATAGGATCAGAAAGTGGAACAAACTCGCTGGATGTCACTCTGCCTGGCAGAAATATAGAATTTGGTACTCTGCATCCTACTACAGCTGCAGTGAGAGAAATATGCCAGGTGTTTGAATCAATGGGATTTCAGATTATAGAAGGCCCAGAGGTCGAATTAGATACTTACAATTTTCAAAAACTCAACATTCCTGAAGAACATCCAGCTAGAGATATGTGGAATAGTTTGTGGATAGACAGGGTGTTACCCGATGGTTCTCGTCCACTACTATTACGAACCCATACATCCCCCATGCAAATAAGGACAATGGAATCTCAAAATCCGCCGGTACGAGTGGTTGTCCCAGGTAAAACCTATAGATATGAAGCCACCGATGCGACCCATGAGTGGCAATTTTGCCAAATCGAAGGCTTAGCCGTAGATAAGGACATAACTTTTGCAGATCTTAAAGGTACTCTAGAGGAGTTTGCTAGAAGGATTTTTGGGGATAAGAGGAAGGCTAGATTTAGATGTGACTTTTTCCCATTTGTGGAACCGGGAGCGGAAGTTTCTATTGATTGCTTTAAATGCGAAGGTGACGGATGCAGGGTGTGTGGCAACAGTGGCTGGATAGAAATTATGGGTGCCGGTATGGTACACCCGAAAGTTTTGGAAGGTGTAGGGTATGACCCTGAGATATATAGTGGGTTTGCCTGGGGAATGGGGGCTGAAAGAATTGCCATGCTCAAGCACGGTATTGATGATATTAGACAATTTTATTCAAACGACGTGAGATTCTTAAAACAATTTTCCCAGTAGGCTCATATTTATGAAGATTCCGATTTCTTGGTTGCGTGAATACGTAGAAATAGAAGATGAAATAAATGAATTAGCCCATTCTTTGACCATGGCTGGTTTGGAGGTTGGATCGATAGAGCATATCGGGGAGCACTGGACCCCAGAATCCCTAGTAGTGGCAGAGGTTATCGAACTTGTGCAGCATCCAGACGCTGACCGATTAAGGCTACCAACTCTTGACCTTGGCAACGGAGCAAAAGCGACTGTGGTGTGCGGTGCGCCTAATTTGGACATTGGACAGAAGATAATATTTGCGAAGGAAGGGGCCAATCTTTTTAATCCCAAGTCAGGTAAAAACGAAATCTTGAAAGGTGCAAAGATTCGAGGTGTGGAATCTAGAGGAATGGTATGTTCAGCTCTTGAATTGGGAATGGGGGAAGATAATGGAGGCATTTTAGTGTTGGACCCGTCGACCCCAGTAGGCGTCTCTGCCAAGGAGTTGTTGTCTGACTCCATCATTGAGACTGAGCTAACTCCTAATCGGCCAGATTGTTTGTCAATTTTGGGTACTGCTTACGAGATTGCGGCTTTGACGGGTAAAAAAGTTAACGAACCAGAATCCTCATATGATTGCGGAGAATTCCATATAGATGATAAGGTCAAAGTAACGGTTCAGGACGCTAGAAATTGCCCACGGTATACAGGCTCCTTTCTTGAAAATGTCACCATTGAACCTTCTCCAATGTGGTTGCAAGATTCACTCACAAAATCAGGTCAGAGACCAATCAATAATGTCGTCGACATCACGAATTACGTGATGTTGGAATATGGCCAACCTTTGCATGCCTTTGATGTCGATAAGTTGGATGGAAAAGAAGTTATAGTGAGGCAGGCATCTAATGACGAAGCATTGGAGACGTTGGATTCTCAGCAAAGGACATTAAAGCCGCCAATGTTAGTGATTGCCGACACTTCTAGGTCAATAGGATTGGCCGGTATCATGGGTGGTACCAATACAGAAATTGATGAAACAACTACCAATATTTTTTTAGAGGCGGCAAACTTTGATGCTGCTAACACAAGGTCTACCAGAACCGCTCTTGGCCTTAATACCGAAGCCTCGTATCGATTTGAACGCGCTATACGTCACGAATTGGCTCCGTTAGCCTTGAAGAGAGCGACCTATCTCATAAAAGAGATTTGTGGCGGGATTCCAGCTGAAGGAATAATTGATACCTTTACCTCTTTGAGCGATCCCGACTCTATTGAGATAACAGAAAAACGATTTGAAAAGATTTTAGGTATTTCTGTCCCGATGAAATCTGTTTGGGAAATACTAGAAAACCTGGGATTTGAAAAAGTTGAACCTGATGTAGATATAGTTATAAATGTCATTCCACCTATTTGGCGATCTGATATTTCGATACAAGACGACGTTATCGAGGAATATGCTCGTATATATGGATACGATAATCTGCCAACGAGTAGCCTCGCTTCTTCAATACCAACACAGATAGCTCAGACAGGTCAAATCGTGCGAGAACATTTGAGGGATAAACTCGTTTCGGCTGGAATGAATGAAACCATATCTTATTCCACCACGGATTTGGAGACCATAAATTTATTTAAAACTCTCCCTGTTAGTAGCGATGCCATAGAGATAGCTAACCCGATGGATTCATCAAGAAGCTTCCTTCGCCCTGCCCTGCTGCCAAATCTTCTGGAGACCTTGGCTAGAAATAGAAGGATTGAGCAGCAGAATGGGCTGAAATTGTTTGAAATTGGCCGGGTATTTCACCCTTTGCAAACCGACACTGCAGATTCCATGCCGTTGGAGAAGGAGGAGATAGCTGGTGCTATCACAGGCCCTAACAGCTCGGCTAATTTGTGGGAAAATTCCGAAAGACTGATGGATTTCTACGACGCCAAAGGAATCGTGGAACACATGTTTCTTGGCCTGAGCGGAAATCTTTCTTTTGTGGAAACTGAAAGAGAAATTTATGAGAAAGGAAAGGTTGCTGATATTTATCTTGGAAAGTCCCTAATAGGTCAGGTGGGAGAATTAGGACAAGGTTTGCGAGAGTTCTATGATTTTACTTCAAATCCAGTAATAGTTTTTCACCTTGATTTGGAAGAAATTAAAATAGCTACATCCATACAATCTGCTGATTATTCAGAACCAAGCCGGTACCCCTCTTCTTTTAGAGATCTGGCCTTAATAGCAAGTAATGACGTTAATTCGGAGTCAATCGTTAAAACGATTGTAAAAAATAAACTAGTATCCGATTCTTTTCCTATAGACAAATATGAAGGTGAGGAAGTGCCCGGCGGTAAACATTCGATAACGGTAAGGGTGGTATTTCAATCTGATGAAAAGACTTTATCAGCAAAGGAAATAGATAGATCTCATAATCAAATTGTAAAATCATTGGAACACCAATACGGAATCACAGAAAGATATTCATAGATAGACCGACAGAATTTTACAAATGACTACACATCACCACGGACATCATCACGAAGACATGCTGAGCGTTGAGAAAGCACGCCAACAAATTCTGCGGGAGTTTGAACCTCTTGATGCTGAGACATTTCCTATATCAGATTCAGTGGGGTTGGTAATCGCAGAAAATGTTAGATCTGGTATTAGCATACCTACTTTGGACAATTCTGCGATGGATGGATACGCAGTTAGATCACAAGATGTTACAGCGGCTAGCCAAGACAACACGGTGAATCTTGAGGTCATTGAAACTATAGCTGCGGGATCCTTACCGACCAAACCCATTGAACCTGGTAAAGCATCGCGAATAATGACTGGAGCTCCTATTCCTGATCTAGCAGATGCTGTTATACCTTTTGAAGAAACTACTGAAGAAGATTTTCTTGGAACGGCGGATATCAAGGAAATTGGGATTAAAATGGCTGCATCCCCAGGCACTAACATAAGGATAAAAGGAAAAGATATAGAGAAAAATGAACTTGTGATAGAAAAGGGTCATATTATCACCTCTGCCACTGTAGGAGTCCTTGCGTCCATGGGGATGTCCCATGTGAAAACTATTAGGAAACCTGTAATCTCAATACTATCAACTGGGAATGAGTTACTGTCACCTGGGGAAGAACTTTCAGATGGGAAAATCTACGATAGTAATTCAAGCTCCATCGTTGCTTCTGTAATGCGGCTTGGGGCGATTCCTAAATACGTGGGAATTGCCAAGGACGACATGGATTCTGTCAGAGATAAACTTGCAGAGGCCATGGACAGTGATTTGATTATATCTTCAGCAGGAGTTTCCAAAGGGGACTACGATATGGTTAAAGACGTAATGTCTGAGCATGGGGATCTTCAGTTTTGGTCCGTGAGGATGAGACCTGCTAAACCTCTGGCTTTCGGTATTTTGAACAAAAGCTTCCGTAAGCCGGTGCCTTTGATTGGATTACCTGGTAATCCGGTTAGTTCTCTAGTCGCTTTTGAACAATTCTGTAGACCTGCGATACAAAAAATGATGGGTAAAACTAATTTAGAGCGCCCAATAATCAAGGCGGTATTAAAAGATTCAATCGAAAATTATGATGGTCGGCGTGTGTATGCGAGGGTTGTGGTCACGAAAACGGAGACTGGATTTGTGGCCGAAACAACAGGTAATCAAGATTCCAACATACTTACGTCGATGTTGAAAGCAAATGGTTTAGCTATATGTCCGGAAGATGAACACGGCAAAAATCCGGGTGATATAGTTTCAGTAGTAATGATTGATGATTAATTTCCCCACTGTAAGTGAAATTAATTCCAGAATATAATAACGCACAGTTTTGTAAAAACAGAGGAGATCTAAATGTCACAATCGCTCGCATATTTTCGAGGACAGATAGTTCCGATGGAACAGGCCAATGTGAATGTTATGACACACGCACTTCATTACGGAACAGCCGTTTTTGAAGGTATAAGAGGGAACTGGAGTGAGTCTGAAGGCAAAATGTTCGTTTTTAGAATGAGAGAGCATTATGTCAGGCTATTGCAGGGATGCAAAATGTTGATGATGGATATAGGAAAGACGGCTGATGAACTTTGTGCCATTACTGAAAACCTTATTAATGAATGTGGCTATAAACAAGATTTGTATATAAGGCCTCTAGCATATAAAAGCGAGGAATTAGTCGCTAATTTAAAACTGCAGGATCTGAGTAGTGATTTTACTTTGATAATGGTCCCGTTCGGTGCATATCTTGACTCTGATGGTGCTCTAAATTGCTGTACTTCTTCATGGCGTCGAGTTGATGACACTATCATACCCCCCAGAGTAAAAATATCGGGGCATTATGTAAATAGTATATTAGCGAAGACTGAAGCTACCCTTGCAGGATTTGATGAAGCAATAATGCTAACTCCGGATGGATTCGTTTCAGAAGGTTCGGGGGAAAATTTGTTTATGGTGAATGACGGTACCTTGGTTATCCCTCCGGTGTCTGACAATAATTTGACAGGTATTACAAGAGACTCAGCCGTGACCATTGCTAAGGATGAGTTGGGCTTGGAGATTTTAGAGAGGCGAATCAGGCGTAGTGAACTTTACTTTGCCGATGAAGTGTTTTTGACTGGTACTGCAGCCCATATACAGGCCGTTGGTAGATTGGATAACCGAGACATAGGTGATGGGACCTCAGGGACATATACTTCACAAATAAATGAAATTTACCAGAAGGTAATCCGCGGTGAAAACCCTAAATATCGTGGATGGTGTACTGAAATATCTGTACCTTGACCTCTTAGCTCAAACTTAGAAAAATGTGAAATGTTTGGATTCCACTTAGATTATCTTATTTTTTGTGTTATATCGGTTTCTGGGGTATTGATAAATGTATCCGCGTATCGACGGCCCTCTCACTCATTTTCAATTTATATTATGGGTTCAAGTTTCATTGTTGTCGGGGCCTTACTATTTTTCTTAACTGACAACAGAACACTCAATGACCATGAAGGTGGTTTGGATGCAAATGAACAGGCCATCCTTTTTCCAGTAGGAGGTATGATAGCTTTAGGATTGCATAAAGCCTTTGTTGCTGTTAAAAGGCTTTTGGATAGTTTCTAATGGGAAAGGTTTTTGATTTCCTTATTGATCTGGACAAAAGTTTATTTCTTCTGATCAATTCCAAGGCCGGTACCCATACATTTACTGATTCACTAGGGCGCATGGTGGCCGGCGATTATTTGGTTCCGGTGATGTTGTCTTTGGTTTCGATTTTCTTGTGGTTCCAAGAAACATCAGAGAATCGGTCTGTTGAGGTGCGTAAAAGAGTACTTATTAGTATCTCTACTCTACTTGGTGCTTGTTTTATAGTTATGATCTCGAATGAACTGTTTTTTAGAGAAAGACCATTTAATTTGCCTGAGGCAAAATTAATATTTTATGCTCCAACAGATTCTTCATTTCCTTCAAATTCAACAGCAGCAATGTTTGGATTATCCATCCCGATTTTGAAAACACGCATGAGAGTCGGAATGATGATGTTATTAGCTAGCATGTGTTTGGCAATATGCCGGGTTTACGTCGGTGTCCATTTTCCAGGTGACGTGATTGGTGGTGTATTAGTTGCCCTTTTATCATTTTGTATAACCATTTTGCTATTCAAGGTAATAGACAAACAACTCACGGACGCATTAGTTTTGTTTGAAAAATCAAAATGGCTGAAGGTGTTTAGGCTATAAGTGGAAGCAGAATAGTAGCTAAGCCTAGATACAAAACAAGGCCAATAACATCTGTAACGGTTGTTACTGCGACGGCAGACGCCAAAGCAGGGTCTACGTGCAAGGCTTTTAGTATTAGAGGAAGAGAAGCACCGCTGATTCCGGCCACGATCAAATTTCCCAGCATCGCTACGGCCACCACTGCTCCTATATACTCGCTTCCGTGCCAAAAATAGGCAACCAAACCAGCTATTAACCCTAAAAAAAATCCGTGTATTAGACCAATAAACAGCTCTTTGACGAGCAGCCGTGCTGAATCAGACTTCCTAATTTCTCCGAGGGCCATAGACCTGACTACCAAGGTTAAGGTTTGGGTCCCTGCTATGCCGCCTTGACCAGCGATTACGGGGATAAAGACAGCTAATGCTAGGACTTGTGAGATTGTTGACTGAAACAGAGTTATAACTACTGCGGCAAACCCTACAGTAATTAAGTTAATGAACAACCATGGGAATCTACCTTTAATTGAGAGAGCTATTGGACTTAAAAGCTTTTCCTCCTCATCTACTCCGACCATACGGTACATGTCCTCAGTTGCCTCTTCCTGCAATACGAAGATCATGTCTTCAATTTTTAGAGTTCCTACAAGTCGGCCATGTTCATCGGTTACCGGGAGGGTAAGCAAGTTATATCTTTCCATAATACGAGCACATTCTTCTCGGTCTGTTTCGGTAGACACTGATATTATGCTTGGAAAAATTATTGATGAAACGAGATCTCCTAATGGGGCGGTGACTAGTCTCGTTATATTAAAGATTCCTACTAGGAATTCACTATCATCAACAACTAATACACTGGACACATCGTCTAAATCTGTGTAGGAAAAACTGCGGATGTATTTAGTTGCCGACTCTACGGTCATAGATTGATTCACGCTGAGAAAAGAAGTGGTCATGAGGCCACCTGCAATTTCATCATCATAGTTCATCAAGGCCAAAATTTCGTCGGCATGATCCATCTGCTGGGTCAGGAGGTAAGCGTCAGATTGAGACAGAGTTTTTAGTATGTCTGCAGCGATCGGGGGTGAGGCCAGTTGTAGTATTCTCGACACATCTGACGGAGGAATATCCGTCATCAAATCGATAAATTCCTCAGTCTCTAAATGCTCAATAATTAGAGCGAAATCAGCTGGTTTGATCCACGATATAAGCTTTAGCTGATGCTCTCGTTGCAGCCGTAATATTACGTCGGCCTGATCTGGAGATGGTAATGACAAAAAAGAAAAAAGAGCAGTACCTCTGTTTTGAGAATCCATGTGAGAGGACAAAGAGAAGACTTTTTGGTCTATGTCCTCAGTAGTTCCAAGCGGTTTCGCAAAGTTACCAATAATGGAATTCAGCATTTGTGAACTAACCTTTTACAAGTCTCTGAAAATGAGTGCCCTAAAAGATTAAAACTAAAAACGGGTGATTGAAATATATTTAAGGATCATATTGTTACAGATATTATTCGAACAGAGTGATTTAAGAGTGATTCAGTTCAAACTTTTGTACGTTACCAATATTTAAGCCTTCCGCGGGGAAGAACCTTTTGGCCTTAATTTCAGTTAGCAAAGCATCTCTATCTGAAATATTATTTTCGAAAACTGTGAAACTTTTTCCAATTCCCTGGACTGAATGTGAGTCGCTACCGCCAGTCGCCGGCTTGTCAAGATAATTAGCTATTTCCAGAGTAAAGTTATTTTCTTTCTCGCTGTTGGCACCGTTAGTTACCTCGATACAATCTACCAATGAAAATAGTTCGTGTTCGGCAGCTTGTTCAGGAGTCTCTGGCTGGATCTTCCAATCGCCAAAAAGCAAATTGACGTTGTAGGGCGGTCTGTTAAAAAAGTTTCTTAAAGGGTGAGCAGCAATAAGAACGCCGCCTACCTCATCTGTTTTTTCTCTCAAAGTTTTTAGTTTGTGGATTCCACTGACATATGAGTCCAATCCGATTACTATGATGTGACCCATGTCTGTGTTTACTTCCAGCCCGGTAGTGACAATGAGGTCAGATTTGCCGAACTCTTTTTCAATTTGAGCTGCGTTCCAGCCTCCACCATGTTCAGAAAGAAAAACACCATTTAAGCCGATTCGGTTGGCTTCAGTTATCAACTGTTCTGGAAGTAGCCCGCTATCGGTACTTCCTTTGACTGTATGAACGTGGAGATCAAAATTAAACAAATATACCCCTCTGTGGCAACCTATACATTCTAAGTTCAGGCCTTGGGTGATTCAAGTCCTTCTGCCTAAGAAAGTATTCATAGGGCCAGGTAAGGTAACAACCATCCGAATATTAATAGAAATACCGTCACGATACCTAACATCGGACGTAAAACAATAGTGAGGAATCTGTGGCATATCAGTGCAAGTAAGATAGATATTCCAATTACAAAAAAAGTGTAAAACATATTTGGACTTAAAATACCGGATCCGGGGCTAATGTCGGATAGATACTGAAACAGCAATGCAAATATTATTCCTAAGACCACGCAAGTAGGGTTCCAGACCATTATGGAGGATAAAATTATTTTGGAAGGAGCCAAAGTATTGAATATATCTTGTATTCCATGGACCTCATTTCGATACATTACAAAAATAGCGAAACATCCAAATGCTATCGACAGGGAAGCAAAAAGAAGTCCGGATGCGGCTCCTGCGATTATCGTATCCATAATCTATCCTTCAAAACGGAAACGTGAAATATTTTCAACCGCAAATGCCTTAATATGATGTTTATGGTTTAGCAATAACGACAAGGCTGTTGCAATTTCCTTACGAGTAACGACCGTAAATAAAGAAGGCCCACTCCCCGTTAAATGTATTTCTTGAATACCGACTTTGTTCAAAACCGCCAATACTTTTTCTAAGCCGGGTTGGTTCGCTATCGCTGTGTTGAAAAAACCATTGAACATCAATTGGGGTGGGCAGTCACCGCCATTACGAATACGAGCTTCAAGTTTCCTTGAGAGACCTCCTCGTGTATAAGTGTCTTCGTTCAGATAGGAATACATTGTCGCTGTCTTGTTAGCAATTTCAATATCAGGCACGATGATAACTATCCAACCCACCTTTAGATCGGGCAATCTTCTAATTAACTCTCCTTTCCCGTGGACAAAGGAAGTACCACCTTCTATAAAAAATGGGACATCAGACCCAATGGTAGATGCAAAAGATGAAAGTTCTGCTATAGGGAGATTTAGCCCCCAAAGGTCGTTGAGAAGTCTAATAGTAGAGGCAGCATCGCTACTTCCACCACCCAGTCCAGCTGAAACTGGGATTTCTTTTTCTAGAACAATTTTTGCTCCCTTTGCGACACCGTATTCATGGCGCATATTTAAGGCAGTCTTGTAAACAATATTCTCTCCAACAGGCAGATCGAAACCAGGAGTATTTAGGTAGATTTCATCTGCTGGGTGGACATCTATTGTGTCAAATAGGGAAACCGTCTGGAAAATAGATGAAATATCGTGATAACCATCAGATCTTTTACCTGTAATTTCTAAACTTAAATTCAATTTAGCTGGCGCTTTAATTTTCATAACTGGGTAATTCCATTAAGGGTTCTTATATGACCACTGTTCCTAAATGCGTTGAAGAGTGATACCCATTCATTCACGTCGATGGATGCAGGTCGGAGCTCTGTGTTAAGACCCGATTGGTGACAGATATCTTTAACTATTTGGATATCTATTCCTAAGCCTTGTAACAATGAATTATGGAGTTGCTTTCTAGGTGCCGCGAACCCATTAGTTAAAAATATAAAAAAATCGTTCGCAGATGCGTCTGGAAGTAGTGGGGTAGATCTTCTATTCAAGGAAATCACCCCAGATACTACTTTTGGCTGAGGTGAAAACGACCTAGGTTGAACATTGAAATGATAACGCGCTGTGTAATAGGTCTGGAATAACACTCCTAGAATGTTTAGATTTCCAGATTCAGCTGTGATATTTCGTGCGACCTCTCTTTGTAACATCACCACGGAAAACTTTGGATACATGTTTGAAAAAAGTAGTTTTCTCAAAATATTTGTACCAGCATTGTAGGGTAAATTAGCGACAAGCTTGAACTGAGAGGATTTTGAAAACAATTCTTCAATATTCACCTGGCGAGCATCGCCTTCAATGAGATTGAAATTTGGGTTTCCAGACAAATTGGCTAGTGGACCACTTATCAAGTCCTTGTCCAATTCAATAGCAGTCACATTGATGGATTTTTGAAGCAAAAGTTTTGTGAGAGCACCTTTCCCTGGACCGATTTCGAGTACCTGATCGGTCTCTACTAGATCGGCGGCATCTATAATTTTATTCAATATTGTGATGTCGTTTAAAAAATGTTGTCCTAGGGATTTTTTGGCAGGTTTAAACGAGCGGGCCATAGCACTCACATATTCAAGAAAACTTTGTAATTTCTGTATACGGGCCGTGCACCGATCTTTGATATGAAGAAACCACATATACAATTTGTATGGCTCTAATCAGGCTTCCCTACGGCACCCGAAAGTATCTGTTTACCGCTGCTTTCTTCCGAATCTGACGGAGTTCGCAGACTCTCGCCGCGTAGGACCCGACTATCAACACCAAAACAAACTGCAAGAGGTCATTTCCCACAGACCTATGATAGGAATTCAGCCTCGCTAGAGCGGTTTGCGAATACAGGGCACCGCTAACTCCCCGCCTAGCACGACCCATATCCATACTAGGTCAGCGAAATAACAGTGTCAACGAATAAGTAAAGAGAGGTTTATTATCAGATGGTGGGGAAGGAGGGACTCGAACCCACACGCCTCTCGGCACCAGATCCTAAATCTGGCTCGTCTACCAATTCCGACACTTCCCCACTGGTAGTAAAGTATACAGTAGGGCCAATAAAGAAATTTGTTAACTTGTGAATTTTACAGTTATTTTCTACAGTTATCCAAACATTAGTGACTTTATAAAAATGGAATCACAATAGAGGTAGTAAACACAATGCAAATCACCCGATCTGACCTAAAGTCCTCTTTGCCTGATACAACTTCAGAAGTTCAGACAAAGTACATCAGAAGTGATGTTTCAATAATGCGAGATACACACGGCATACCGCATGTATCTGCATCGAATACTTATGATGCCTTTTTCGGGCAAGGGTTCGCTACCGCGCAAGATCGCCTTTGGCATATGGAATTCGATAGGCGGAAAGCATTCGGGCGTTGGGCAGAATTAGTGGGTAAATCCGGTCTGGACTCTGACATAACAATGCGACAGTTTCAAATTGAGAGTTCTGTTCAAAAGGACTTGGCTGAATTAAATGCAGAGACCATATCTATGCTGGAAGCTTACTCAGATGGTGTCAACTCTTTTATCGACACCACTTCTACTTTGCCGGTTGAGTACAAATTAACCAATTCAAATCCAGAGCCATGGTCTCCAAAGGATTGTTTGGCTGTGTACAAGGTTAGGCACATAATGATGGGGGTTTTTGAAGGGAAATATTGGCGTTCCCAACTTCTCAATCACCTAGGACCAAAAAAGACCGCTGACTTGATCAAAGGGTATCAGAAGGGACATCTACTGATTGTACCTCCTCTAGATACCTATTCTGGACCAGAGTTAGATGCTTTAGAAAGCCTAAAATCAGCTATCGAATCGATCGCATGGATGCAAGAGGATCCTGAGGCCGGTAGCAATAGCTGGGCTTTACACGGGACTAATACAACTTCCCGCCTGCCTTTGCTTGCCGGAGACCCACATAGAGGTCTTGATACTCCAAATTGTTATTACCAAAACCAGATCACATGCCCAGATTTTGATGTGGTCGGCCTATCCTTCCCAGGATGTCCTGGCTTTCCTCATTTCGGGCATAATGAGAAAGTCGCTTGGTGTGTTACTCATGCCATGGCCGATTACCAAGATCTCTATATTGAAAAACTACAATCAAGTCCCAACGGTATAACCTATCAGTGGAAAGGCGAAGAGTTAGAGGTCGAACACAGAGAAGAATCCATAAAGGTTTTGGGGTCTGCTGATCATGAAATCGCTTTGAAGTCGACAACTCATGGGCCTATTATTTCTGAAAATTCGGATGGGACTAGAGGAATAGCATTCAAATATACTTCTACTGCATCTATTAATCTTGGTTTTGAAGCCCTTATACCGCAGATGACGGCGACTTCTGTGTCTGAGGCCGATCAGGCTATGGAAAAGTGGGTAGATCCGTGCAATAACTATATGTTCGTTGATGTTGACGGTGATATACGGTATCTGAATAGAGGCCAAGTTCCTATAAGGAGTATAGAAAATGCTTGGCTACCGGTGCCTGGTTGGACAGGTGATCATGAATGGGAAGGAAGCATCCCTTTCAAAGATATGCCTAGATCTACAAACCCTGATAACGGATTTATTGTCACAGCCAATAACAAAATAATTGGGGACCAATTTCCTTATTATATGGCTTTGGACTATGCTCCTGAATTTAGAGCTAAACGTATTGTTGAAAGGGTAGAAGGTCTTGATAAAGCCACCGTTGACGACCTTGTTTCTATACATTCGGATAGAACCTCGATACCGGCTTCGGTCTATGTGCCTCATATACTCAATCTCCAAAATTTAGATTCTTTAGAATCACAGGCCCAGGAAGTTTTGAGAAATTGGATATATGAAATGGACCCGGACTCCTCGGCTCCTTCGATATATTCAGCGTTTAGGTGGAAATTACACGGAAGGGTGATCGGATCTTTGCTTGGCCCATTGGCGGATCAAGCTTTGGTTTCAGGAGGACGAGGCGCTCCAACCCATATGAACCATTTGGCCATCCGTTTAATAGAAGGGTTAAAAAATGGAGATTCTTCCTTGCTCCCAGGTGATGAAACATGGGAGACAGTCATTGCGCAAGCGTTCACTGAAGGTGTCGAATATTTAAGAGAAACTCTAGGGGAAGAACCTAAAAGCTGGGTTTGGGGTAGACTCCACTATACAAACCCTGTCCACACGCTTTCTGATATTTTTCCTGATCACAAGAATCTATTGAATCCACCTTCTGTTCCTATGGGGGGAGATGGAGACACCGCTCAAGCTGGTAGTTTTGCGATGTCAAACCCATTTGTTATGACAGGAATGTCCGTAGCCCGATATGTTTTTGATCCATCTGATTGGGATAATTCACGTTGGATAGTCCCCCTTGGCTCCTCTGGACATCCAGGCAGCCCGCACTACTCTGACCAAACTGAATTATGGTCTAAAGTTCAAGTAATCCAAATGTCTTATACGTCCAAAGCTCTTGGTAAAGTAAAGGTTACAGAACAGAGATTGACTCCACTCGCCGATTAGATAAATAAAAAAAGGTGAATTCTATAGATCAGAATTACGATGTGGTTATTTTAGGAGCGGGTGCTGCCGGCTTAATGTCGGGCTTTACCGCCGGGAGAAGGGGCAGAAGAGTCCTCGTCCTTGAAAAATCCAATAAAGTTGGTAAAAAAATTCTGATGTCGGGTGGAGGAAGATGTAATTTCACAAATGAGTTGGTTGATTCAGATAATTTTCTTTCTGAGAACCTACATTTTTGCAAATCTGCTCTAAGCAGATTCACGTCTCAGGATTTTGTGGACTTAGTCGAACAGCACGATATTGAATATGAAGTGAGAAAAAAGAATCAATATTTTTGTATAGGTTCCTCTAAAAATATTTTGGATATGTTGTTACTCGAATGTGAATCTGCCGGGGTGGAGATACTGACTGATACTGACGTGAGAAATGTCGCTAGTTCTGAAAAAACAGGATATCGCTTTGCGATGAAAGGACTGTCTGCTATGAACGGTTCGGATAGATTTTTAGAAATCAACTGCAATTCCTTAATTGTTGCGACTGGGGCTCTTTCAATACCGACTTTGGGAGGAAGTGGGTACGGATATGAACTCGCCGAACAATTTGATCTGCCAGTGACCAAAAAATATGCTGGGCTAGTTCCCTTTATGTTTTCAGATCCCTTGAAGTCGATGTTTTCAAGACTTTCTGGAATTTCCACGATGGTTGAAGTGCAAGCCAATGATACTGTTTTCGTGGACAGCCTGTTATTCACCCATAGAGGATTGAGTGGGCCCGCGATGTTGCAGATATCGAACTATTGGTCACCTGGTGATGAACTAAATTTAAACCTCGTGCCAGAAGTAGACGTAGCTCACGAATTACTTAAATTAAAGAAGCATTCGGATAAAAAAGTTGTTCGATCCTATTTGGCTCAATATCTGCCACGGGCGGTAGTCTTTGAGCTACAAAACTTATGGTTTGCAGACTTTGCGAATGTTCCAATAAATCAGATTAGTGCTAAAGACCTAGATAGGATTGGGAGTATATTAAATGGTTGGATTCTTAAACCTTCAGGCACCGAAGGTTATAGGACGGCTGAAGTGACAGTGGGTGGTGTGAATACAAATGCCATTAGTTCTCAAACAATGGAAGTAAAAAACTGCCCTGGGCTCTATTTCATTGGAGAGGTACTTGATGTTACGGGTCAATTAGGCGGGTTCAATTTCCAATGGGCATGGGCCTCTGGTTATGTTGCTGGACTTGTTGCCTAATTTTCCCCCAAATCTAATTTACAGGTTCAAAGCTTGATCATAAAATATGATTACGAAATAAAACTGGAAGATATTATTTTATAAGGTAAAGCGATGCCAAAACTGGAAATGTTAACTGAACAGCAAAGAGATATGCTTTTAGCCTGGCCAAGCCCGGAACATGAGGATTCTCCTTGGACAAAGATGCCTAAACCCCTGTCTGAGTGTAAAGTCGCTTTGGTAACCACTGCCGGCTTGCATGTTAGAGGTGATGATCCATTTACTACTGCAAAAAATGGAGGAGATGCCTCCTATCGCGTAATACCTAGACTGACAGATCCTGCTGACATAGTACAGAGCCATACTAGTATCGGATTTGACCGAACCAGTATTTACAAAGACATCAATATTACCTTCCCGATTGATAGACTTAATGAACTGGTTGCTTTGGGTAAAATCGGATCTCTTTCTGACAACTATTACTCCTTTATGGGTGCTTTGAGAAACGTTACCAGATTGACCGACGAGTATGGTCCTGAGGTCGCTGAAAACTTGTTGGATGAAAATGTAGATGTCGTATTACTAACCCCAACATGACCAGCTTGTACTAACGCTGTAAGCGTTATTGCGCGAGTCCTTGAAGAAGCAGGTTTAGTAACGACAGCTATTTCATTATTGGAAGAACATGCAAAAAAAATAAAACCACCTAGAATCTTATCCGTCCCTTTTAATTTCGGGAACACTTTGGGGGAAGTTAATAATCCGAGCTACCAACATGAAATACTGGCGGCTACCTTTAGTCTCCTGGAAAGATCAGAAGGTCCTGTATTAGAAATTTTTGAGACGGATGTAATAGATAGATTGGTTGTCTCACGAACTGAATCAAAAAGAGAAGCAGTGGCGGAAAAAAAAGACCTTTTAACCGAGCTGTCTGATTTTAAAGCTAATTATGAGAAAGGGTTGAAAGCTAATAAAGGTAGAACTGCTGTAGGATTAAGTACCATTGAAACTGGTTTATTTCCTGAAGTCATGGACTTTTTGAGGCGGTATTCGGCAGGAGAACTTGAAGATTCAGCCTTACGTCCTCAACAATTTACTCTGGGTCACTTTGTTCGTTATTGTGTGGATGATCTGAAGTCGTACTATCTAGAGTCAAGAATTGCTGTAAAACCTGAAGCTACCATGAATGAATTGTATGAGTGGCTTTGGTCCGACACATCTTTTGGTGATTTACTGGGCGCACTCGCGGATTTCATGAATAATTCTGACGACAAAGAAGTCAAAGCCATCGCCTACGGTGTGGCTAGATAGAGATTGCCGCTTTGTAATAACCATAATTTGAGAAGGATATTTGCCAAGGTTAATAAAGTTTATCACTTAAAGTAATATGTAAAGAAAGTCTAAAATTTTCTGCGTGACTCTGCTTATTACTCCCTCTAACGTTAATGTGCATTGGATGTTTACCTACAAACATTAGCTACATAAGGAGTAAAAATGGGTAATATATCTGCCAATAAATTGGGAGGACTAGGTCTTTTAATAGGACCCGGTCTAGCCACAATACTATTTCTAGTGATTTTTATGGCGTTAGGGAATACTGGTTCCGCAGATCCCACGGACTTTGAAGCTAGTTTTGATAAGCAAACGGACCTGGCTCATTTGCTCGGATTATTACCCGGGATATCGCTGATATTTTTCCTTTATGGGATTAATACTCTCTATAACGACCTCAAAGAGAGCGGGGAAAATGAAGCATTATTCCGTCTTGGTAATATGGGTGTGTTTTTTGGTATATTGGGGCTTTTATTGAGCATAGGATTGAATAGTGCTGCCCAATTTGATGGGGTTACGGGTCTAAATGATGGATATCAGTACACCATTGGCGTTATTGCAGGAGGGATTGGGTCTTACACTGGCCTTATATTCTCAATAGGTCTTTCCTTGATTGCCTTGGCTGTGTCTTCAAATAAAGAAGGAATCCATAAAATATTTGCCTATGTGGTTGCCTTGATCGGATTAATAAATATTGTTGTCGGTTTTATAAATTTTGCTGATTCATCTACTTGGGGAACGACTTTCATAATCACACCGATTACCTACATCGTTGTATCTATTTGGACTGCAACTTTGGGGTTAGATCTCATGAAAAAATAATAACCCAAACACCTGAATTGGTTTTAGAGGATCAGGTCTTTGTACCTGATCCTTTTTTTGTGTACTTCGTCTGGTAAACCGGGGGATGCTTTCTCTTGCGTCGCCCAATATTGACAACTTAATCTTGGGGGAGATAAGCATTTCCTACGATGGTGACTGTTCCGTCTTCCTTCTCCATCCATACTCTAACTTCAGTAATACCTTCCGATGAATTTGCCTCATCAGCGATGACACCTCTTGCTGTGACTTTGTCGCCTGGCCAAACTATGTTTGTGAACTTTACATCTAATTTGCCACCTCTAAACCACCTTTCACCAAATGTTCTATCAAGCATATCGCCTATGTAGGATATGGTCATTTTGCCTCCGACCACAACTTCCTCAAATCCCAATTCTTTAGAGGCTGTTTTATCAGTGTGGTAATTCTTATTTCCATGAAAAAAGGTCCCACACATTTCAAGGTCTATCTCGCTTGAGACCGGCTCAAGTAATTCACCTTTGGGTACGTCAAATTTTCGAACGCCCTCTTTCTCCGAGGGTTTTCTCAAGGCTACTTTCCCTGAATTTTGATCCAGCAAATAACTTTGGTGGTGACGCATAGCACCTAATAATTCTTGATTCTGATTAAATATCTCAGATTCTTGGAGGACTATCGTCCTATTTCTCCATTCATAAATATCCAACACTTTGGAGCGTACGTCCAAGCTTTCCTCTGTAGGTAGAGGTGCGTGGAAGTCCACTTCCTGTCGCATCCACAGGTTGCCAAAATTGTTTCGAAAGCTGGCTCCGGAGATCGATTCGGCATCGATGATAACCATCGATGGAGTTACAAGGTCCTTGTCATCTGAAATATTCTCGTATGCGGACCGATCGACCTTTAAACCTTGAAAATAGTCATCGACCGTCTTTTTTGATATCTCAATGGAACGAGGTTCTAATTGTTTTCCGACGAATGCCTCATCCGGATGATGTTGTTCTGTTGTCATATGTTTAGCTCCTTCCCGACTTTACAATCTAATATTGTCGCTGCTGCCTTGACCGCCCCCCCATACTTCCGTAGGAAATATCGGGATCGATAACTACGTCCAAAAGGGCAGGTTTTCCTGAAGCAAACGCTCTCTCTAAAGCTGGTTTTATTTCATTAGGGTCAGTAACTCTCTCTGAATGTCCTCCCATGCCTTCCATTATCTTGGCGTAGTCAGTGTCTTGTGACAGGAATGTTGCCAACGCCCTACCTCCCCTTCCCAACACGCCCTGAGTTGTCTGGTTCCAGGCTCCATTATTGCCAAGCACACATACGATCGGTAGGTTAAACCGGACGAAGGATTCTACATCAAATCCTGTCAGTCCAAATGCTCCGTCTCCGTAAACGATGCAAACTTGTTTTCCCGGTCTGGCAAGTTGAGCTGCCGCTGCGAAACCGCTTCCTGCACCTAGACATCCAAATTGTCCTGGATCCAACCAATGGCCAGGTTTATTTATATTCAAAACCCTAGCAGCGAAGGTAACTATGTCACCACCATCTCCGATGACAGTAGCGTCTTCATCTAAAGCGTCTCTCAATTCTTTTACAAGTCTCATTGGATGAATTGGAGAGGCATTGCTATCCATCATTTCCACATCAGCCTCTTTTAAGGCTTTATCTTCTGTCATTACTTCTTCGACCCAGGCGGTACCTTTGGATTGGTAACTCGAATTGTCCAAAGATTCCATCACTTGATCCATGATGGCTCCTACATCACCGACTACTCCGACATCCACAGCTCTGTTCTGGCCAATTTTGTTGGCATCCATCATTATTTCGATAAGCTTGGGATTTTGGGGAAAAAGCCTATCTTCACCATAACTTAATCTAAAATCTATCGGAGTTCCAATCAAAACTACGGCGTCAGATTTCACCAACCCATACCTTCTACCAAGGCTCCCTAAGTTGGGATGATTGGAATGTATACTCCCCCTACCCATCGCATTAAGGAACACAGGTGCGTTGATTTTTTCTACGAATTCCCTCAATTGTTCAGATGCATCACACCACCATATATCTGAGCCAGCCAGAACCATTGGCCGCTCTGCATCTTTCAGGATATCTACAACTTGCTGAATATAATCAGGATCTCCGAAAGCTCGTGACTCAGTTCTATACCTGTCTGGATACTTAACGTTTTCTTCTTCGGTAACTCCGTTAACGATGTCTATTGGAATTTCCAAATACGCTGGACCTGGAATTCCACTGGTCGCAGCACGGAAGGCGTTGGATACATATTCGGGAATCCTCTCTACTCTTTTAACTTGTTCTGAGAATTTCGCGACAGGTTTTAAGAATGTGGCACTATCAAAATCTTGCAGACCTCCTCTTAAGTGATCGAATATTCCGGCATTTCCTCCGACCATTATCATGGGGCTAGGAGCCTGGAAGGCGTTGGCTATACCGGTCACTGCGTCAGTAACACCTGGGCCGGCGGTTACTATGCAAACCCCTGGTTTGCCTGTGACTTTTGCCCAGCCTTCTGCAGCATGTGCAGCGACTTGCTCATGTCTGAAATCTATAAGTTCAATACCTTCGTCTGCGCAGCCTTCGTAGAGGTTGTAAATGTGCCCACCGTTTAGGGTAAATACATATTCAACGCCTTCCTTTTTTAAGGCTTTGGCAAATAAGTGTCCACCGTCGATTTGTCCCATGCTGTCTCCTTTGATTTTGTTGTTACAAAATTGTTCCCGTGCTTTGTAGTTTGGCTATATCATCCCAACCGTATCCTAATTCATCTACTAATACTTGTTCAGTATGTTGGCCAACTTCAGGAGCTTCTTTCCAGATTCCTGCGGGAGTTTCGCTGTATATTGAAGGGTGATTGCACATTTGTACTTCCCCAAGAACTGGGTGGTTAAAATTTGTAATGAAATCATTGGCTATCACCTGAGGATCATATGGTAAGTCCTGAACGGTTTGGACCAAAGAGTAAATGAAATCGGTGGAGAAATTTCGAAAAAGGGTATCCCATTCCTTCGCAGTCTTCTCCTCAAATCTTTTGTCCAATAAAGCAACAACTTCTGCTGAATTTTGTGACCTACTTGGCATATCGGAATAACGAGAGTCTCCGATAAATTCCTGTAGGTCCATAGCTTCCAGTAAAGGCTCCCAATATTGATCTGGTTGTAGATGCATCATCATGATGAATCGCCCATCTGCCGTCCTGTATACATTAGAAAGAGGATTTACTGGTTGCTTTCGGTTATACGGTGAAAACCCTACTCCTCCCTGCAAAAGGCTCATAGATACTCCTAGGCCTTGTAGCCACATATTGGCGCTCAAATGTGAAGTCTCAACCTTTTGTCCCATTCCTCTTATACTTCTCGATACCAGAGCTGCCAAAATCCCCTGGCAGAGCATGATTCCTCCAATTTGGTCTGACACACCTTGAGTTACTTGTGTTGGGTATTCCTGGTCCCCTTGACTCGCCGACATCATCAAGCCTGATCTTGCTTGCCCACAGCCATCGAATGAAGGTTGGTTTGCGTCTGGACCGTGAGGACCATACCCATTTGCTGATCCGTAGATTAATTGCGGGTTTATTTCCTTCAATGTTTCATAACCGACACCGAGTCTTTCAGCTACACCAGATCGGAAATTTTGGACAAATACGTCGGCATCTTTGCAAAGATCATAAATGATTTGTCGACCTTCTTCAGTTTTTAGGTTCACCGCTATACTTCGTTTGTTTCTATTGCAGGTCTCGAAGTAGGCGATGCGCCCTTCTCCCAAGTCCATCTTCATACTTGAAGCTCGAGAGAGACCTCTTGAAGGATCACCGTCTAAAGATTCGATTTTGATAACGTCCGCACCCATATCGCCCATCATTGAAGTACTAACGGGGCCAAATTGCCAAATCGTCCAATCTAAAACTTTTATGCCAGTTAAAGGACCATTAATTTCTGGAGTGGAGTTATTATTGATCATGATCCACCTCTGCTCACTGATTCAGAAGATTTCGCATTATTTAGTAAGGCGATTTATATCATCTTAAAAATTAAAACTCAAAGACATTTCCAAAATTTACTTTTAAACTGTCTATTTCGGCGAACTATTAAATGGGTGGTTAAAATATAATTCCAAATGAAAGGTTATATATTTCTTCTAAAAGTCAGGGTACATGAGCAACAACTTTGAAAAGGCTGTTAGGGATAAACTAGGTGTTTATGAGGATCAGTTGGATCGAGTTCAAATGTCAAAAATAACGACCCTTCAAATCGAAGGTGCTACACAACAAGACATTGACGATTTAGTAAATACGCCTAGCGTTATCAATCTTTCTCTCATTTGCAAAGGTGACGTTCACTTGGCTCCGTTGCAGGAGTTACCGCTTTTAGATACATTGAGAATTACTGATGCGAATCTAGAGGATTTCGCCCCCTTAGAAAAATTAACATATTTAAGACACTTAGATGTCAGCGACTCACAAATAGCAGATTTCTCTCACCTTTCATATTTACTGGAACTCCTCTCCCTCCGACTGAAAAACTGTGACCTTGATGATTTATCACCGATAGAAAGTATGGTTAACTTATTGGGTCTGAATCTGAATGAAAATAACATAGAGAATCTAAACAGCTTATCCGCTTTAGAGTCACTTAAAAGTCTTGATATCGAAGGAAATGAAATTTCCAACCTTGACCCACTATCTTTCATACATGGAATCACCTGGATCCATGCTGCAAGGAACTATATTCAGGATCTCGGACCATTAACGACATTGAAATCTTTAGAATCACTGGACGTCGGTCACAATCAGGTCACCAACATAGATGCTATCTCTAAGGTAACAAGTATTAATTGGCTTGGTTTGTCATTTAACAACATAAGGGATATTAGTCCAATCAATTCCCTACCCAATCTTCGCTACCTGGATATCGAGGGTGATTCCTTTAATCAGCAAAGCACTCGTATACATTTGCCAAATCTGCTGGCCAAAGGCATAGATATATTTAGGTGATTTGGCTGAAACCTATAATGGTGCAGGCGGTAGATTAATTGGGAATGGCACGTTGGGATTTTCTTGAAGCAATTGATTCCAAACTCGGTGTCCTATTTCTTCGGCTTGTTCGATAACTTCACTCTCATTGATACTCTTGATGTAGGAACTTTGCATAACCCATTCGCCATCGATCATTACGTCTGTAACATCTGAAGAGAGCCCATTGTGAATAAAAGACGAAACAATTCTGAGAGTTGGTACAAGATGGGCCTTTCGGAAATCTATCATAAATAGATCTGCCTTTTTTCCTTCCTCAAGTGAGCCTACCTCGTCAGCGATACCTAGTGTTTTAGCTCCACCAATAGTTCCCCATTCCAAAACATCTTCCGGTTGAGGATTCATCTCGTCATTTCTACGAACTCTTTCATGGAAAAGGGCGGCTCGCATCACTTCCACCATGTCTTCAGCCATGTTGTCGGATCCCATTCCAACTGAACACCCCGATGATAATAATTCATCAACAGGTGCAGCGGCCCCTCTCCTGGCTCCAATGGCTGAATTATGAGAGACGCCAGCATTGTTCTGACCCAGCAATGCAATTTCAGAACTGTCCAAGTACCTACAGTGGGCGGCAACCAATCGATCGCTCAAAAAGTCGTTGGCAAAAAGGTAATGAGTTGGGAGAACTCCTCTTATACGTTTTGTAGCTTCGATTTCCTTGTAACTTTGAGACAAATGAATCGTATATCCGAGGTTATGCTTCTCAGTCAAATCTATGGAATCTCTCAGCAGTTCAGGGGAAACTCTCTCTGGAGCGTGGGGAGCAACGAAACCTCTGACCCTACCATTTGATCGGCCATCCCAGGCATTGATCAAATCAGATGCTTTTCCAATTCCTATTTCACGTTTATGAGATGAATATTCGTACACTCCTTCGCTCAATTTCGAATCATCAATATCACTCAAGGTTTCGCCAAGGAAAATCCGTAAACCTGTGGAATCCAAAGTTTGAGCATATTCTGCAATGTCATTCGATATCTCGAGCAAAGTAGTTGTCCCGCTCTTGATCGCCTCTATGCAGGCGAGTTTAGCAAACACATTCCTTTCAGCTTCGTTTAACAACCCGCGGCCAGTGGTTGGGAATTTTAAGGTTGTCGGAAAGCCAAAATCTTCCAAAATTCCTTTATCAGCGGTGGCCAAAAGATGTGTGTGGCAATTAATTAGGCCAGGGAAAATAACTTTGCCCCCGCCTTCGATAGTAGTCGCAAAAGGGTATTTTGCTTCAAGTAGGCTGCTCTGCCCGATATCTTGAATAATGCCGTTCTCAACAAAAATTGCGGATTTATAAAGAATTAATCTGTTTGAATTCCCTGTCACGACAGTAGAATCTCGAATCAAATATGGTCCCACAGTGTCTCCTATTCCAATTTAATATTTGAGGAAAACGAGGTTAAATGGTCTCCTACTGATTTCCGGAATGATTCTGCACCACTTTTCATAAGCCCTTGAGCTGCAATGGTTATCATGTTGGCCCCTAAATTGATCAAATCAGACACCCGTTCAACATCACTTGGAGAGTTGCCTCCGACCCCGACCCACTTCCCTGCACGCCTGATTTTAGGGACTACCTCATCCATAGCTTTTCGTATTTCGGACTGCGGCGGGTTTCCCATACTTTGACCAAGATCCCCCGGAGCAACATGTAAAATATCAATTCCCTCAACAGAAGCGATTTCGTTTACGTTTTTAATAGCTTCTACCTCTTCTATCATTGGAATTACGAGAATATTGTCATTTACGAATTTGGTCGACTCAGCCCTTGTAACGCTTATCCCATAGTCATGAGCCCTGCCACCACCGACTCCTCTATTGCCGTCCGGATAATACCTGGCTGCATCAGCGACGGATTCTGCTTGGGACTTTGTATTGATATGGGGGACAATGATCCCCTGTACGCCGCGGTCTAGAAATCTTAAAATGGTCGAAGGATTATCGTTTGGGATCCGGGCTATCGGGGTAATTCCAAATACTTCAGCTCCCCGGACCATATTCTCTACTTGGTCTACCGACATACCGCCATGCTCGCAATCGATCATAACGAAGTCATATCCAATCGCACCGAATAGTTCAACGGTTCCGGGTGAATATTCATGGATAATAGCCCCAAATGCAGGGGTACCATTTTTAAGTTTTTCTTTTGTTAAATTTGTTTGCATTGAAATCCACCATAATCTGAATGCTAGAGTAAATTTAGTTCTGCGTACCCACTTGCTGCAACCTCATCACACCTACTTCTATACGAGGCTTGGCTGCCACTGTATCTGGCAATAATCCTTTTCTGTCTACCTTCAAGGTTGCTGTTTACACCTGTCATCCAAGAATCCACTTCATTAGACAGCAGACCTTTACCTTGATCGAGAACATACTCGTACCAACTAGCTACAGCATCTTCTGTGGCTTCTGATCGTGTAAAACCTTTTTCTCCCATGTATTTGATGAGATCTGTTATCCACTCGACGTTATATTCGATACTTCTTGGGTTATTGCCAAGTAGAGCGTGAGGTCCAAGGATCATGAAAAGGTTGGGGAAATTGTTAATCTGTAGTCCAAGGAAGCTGGATAATTCCTGATTCCATTGATCTCTTAATTTTCTACCTTCCACTCCTTGTATATCTATTCTGTCATAGCTGCCTAAAATAGCATTAAATCCCGTGGCATATACTATGAAATCGAATTTTAGTTCCTCTTCTTCAGTTAATATTCCGGTTGGTGTGATTCTCAGGATGGGATTCTCGGTGATATCAATTAGCGTCACATTATCCCTGTTATAGGATTCAAAATATTTGGTCTCTAACGGTACTCGTCTGGTGCCGAAGCCATGGTCTTTTGGAATTAATTTTTCGGCAATGTCAGGATCATTTACTCGATCCCGGATTTTATCGGCCAGAAAATCTGACATCAATTTGTTGGCTTTGGGATCGGTAAGTACATCCTTAAAATTACCTTGCCAAATTCCAAATCCTTTACTTGCATACAGATGTTCCCAGAATTCGTATCTCTCTTCTTCCGTTACTTCAAAAGTACCTCTAGGATCAACAGTGTGAAGAAAACCTGCCTGTGTCTGATCGCAGCGTTCAAACATCTCATCGTATCCAGACCTGATTGCCTTCATTTCTTCCGGCTGGATTTTATCGTTATGTAAAGGCGCACACCAATTCGGTCTTCTCTGAAATACTGTGAGCTGGCCAACCTTTCTGCATATCTCCTGGATTGCTTGGACTCCGCTTGCGCCGGTTCCGATAATTGCGACTCTCTTTTCAGATAAATCAACCGGTTCATGAGGCCATCTTGATGTATGGAATGAAGGGCCTTCAAAGGTATCTATACCCTCTATTTTGGGCATTGTAGGCTGCGAAAGTAGACCGATACCTGCGATCAGAAAACGGCTTCTATACGTATTACCATCACCCAAAGTGATTTCCCAACTTCTACTTGGATCATCATATACAGCTGATTTAACATCACTCGAAAATTGAATATCTTTTATGAGATCGAATTTCGCTGTTACATGTTGTAGATATCTAAGTATTTCTGGCTGTGAAGCAAAATGTTCTGACCAATTCCACTCAGCTAAAAGTTCTTCTGAGAAAGAATATGCATAAGAATAACTTTCTGAATCAAAGCGAGCGCCCGGATATCGGTTCCAATACCAAGTTCCACCTACTCCCCTTCCAGCCTCAAAAACCCGGACCTTTAGCCCTAATTCTCTCAATTTGTAGAGTTGGTAAAGTCCAGAAATTCCCGCGCCAATCACTATGGCGTCGTAATCCAGCTGTTTTTCAGGCGAAATATTTAACTCAAGGTCTGTAGTTTGTGTCATGCGGCCTCAACTTCGGCATTCATTTTCATTAATATACCTCTCAAAACAGCGAAATTTCAATAATTGAATTTCAAATAAATTATGGGCACCAAAAATCCTACAAAGGTAGGACTATGAAATAATCAACAGGTTACAAAAAAGCGATCGGAGATTTTTGAAGGTATGGAATATAAATATTCTATCTGCGATGTGTTTACCAACAGGAAATTTACTGGTAATCAATTGGTTGTATTTCCTGATGCTCAGGGCTTATCTAGCACTCAGATGCAGCTTATCGCAAAAGAATTCAATTTTTCAGAGGCGGCATTTGTCTTTCCCACAGAAAACGGGTATGCAGGCAAAGTGAGGATTTATACCCCAAGCACCGAGGTTCCTTTTGCCGGGCATCCCAATATCGGAACTGCTTTTGTATTAGCGAAGAATGGGTCGTTTGGAGACTTAAACGAACCAGTGGATATCGTCTTTGAGCAGGAAGCAGGTCTTGTCCCAATCAAAATACAAAAAGACGATTCTGAAAATATTTGGTGTGAGCTTGCGGCTCCCCAAAGACTGTCATTTGGCCCTTTAGTTTCAGAAGATTTGGTGGCATCTGTGCTATCACTCGATGTATCCGACATCTCGACGGCCACTCACCCATCTCAAGTGGCCTCCGTCGGGCTTCCATTTCTTTTTGTCGAACTGGTATCTGTTGATAGTCTAAGAAGATCGAGCATAAACATGTCACAATTCCCAGATTTACTCGGAGAATCTGGTGCCTCATATATTCACATTTACTGCCGAGATATAGGAAATTTTGACATAAGGGCCCGTATGTTTGCTCCGATGGATGGAGTTTTTGAAGACCCAGCCACAGGTAGTGCAAATTGTGCACTTATTGCCTTGCTAACTCACTATGATCCTGTTCCTGACTTGGATCGTAAATGGAGTATTTCTCAAGGGACAGAAATTGACCGCCCAAGTGTTCTATACGGAAGGACCCAAAAACGCAACGGAGAAATTACGGGGGTCTGGATAGGTGGGAATAGTGTCCTCGTAAGCGAAGGAATCCTAAACATATAATCTCTGATCATTTAATACGAAAAATTGGATGCCAGAGATCCCTGTACCAATTAAACAAAGATCTCAAGAGCTTGTTTGAGGATCTCTACGTCAATAGGAGTGGTGCCAAGCATTTCACCATCGATGTTTAGATTATCTTTCGTTTCTGAGGATAGAGAAAAACTGGAAACCTGGTAATAGGCAACTTCAGGCTCCCCAATATGTGAGCCATCAAAAAGTTTTGGAAGAACCGAAAACAACCTTTGCCGGCTTATGTCACCTCTTACAACAACAAGGTCTATGAGGCCATCATCTAACTTTGCAGACGGAGCCATTTTCATTCCTTTCCCAATATGAATTGAATTACAGGCAACGATAAAAGTAAAATCATCAACCACAGATTGTCCATCTAGAACCAGGTTGGCTCGCCGAGTCTTTCTTCGTAAAATTTCAATCAGACTGGAAACCGTGTAACGACGAGGTCCTAGCCAGCGGAGCGTCTCAGCTCTCTCTCCCACATCTGTGACCAAACCCCAGCCTATCAGGTTAATCGAATATCTTAGGGTTGCCTTCTCCGTAATTTGGGCGACGTCGATGAATCGGGTTCTGCCCCCTACTATAGCTGCAGCTGCTGCGACAGGGTCAGTAAGTGAAAGATCATGGAGTATAGAATTTCCTGATCCTCCTGGAAGTAACCCTACAGGTAATGTCTTTCCGTCAGCTCGTTTAAGGATTCCATTCACGACTTCGTGGAAAGTACCGTCACCCCCGAGGACCAATAATCCGTCATACATATTGAAATCCAAACCACCTGCCAATTCTTCTGCATGGCCTGGAAAAGCGGTGAAAGAAACGGTTAATTCTGTTTGTCTTGATTCAAAAACAGGCCTCACAAGATCTATGACCTTGCTACTTTCCTTTTTTCCACTCTGGGGATTGGCAATTATTGCGAATTTTATCGGGGTAACCTCTTTGAATTGAACTGAGTGCAATTATATTCAATTGAAAAGGTAAGTGGGTCCTATTCTCTAAACCTACTTAATTTTTATCAACTCAACCTCAAATATTAAAATGGTATTCCCCGGAATAGGACCAACACCTGCAGCACCATAGCCAAGCTCAGGTGGGACGACCAAACGCCATTTATCGCCTTCCTTCATCATTTGAAGGGCCTCTTGCCAGCCAGCAATAACTCCATTAACCGGAAGATCGATTGGTTCGCCGCGCTCCACTGAACTATCAAATACACGACCGTCTTGAAAGGTTCCATGATAATGAGCTGACACTGTGTCCGTAGGGCCGGGTGTTGCTCCAGCACCTTCTACTAAAACTTCATATTGGAGACCTGAATCAGTGGTGATCATATTCTGCATATTATAGCCCTCGTTAATCATTCATACCAATGACTCTATTTGGCCCCAAACCTACAGATAAGATTGAACTGAAATAGGCTACATCAACGATCCGTTAAAGCAGTTTCAAAAAAGTACGTGGATTTAATTTCAGCCATTGGGGCAATCCTGCCAGGTGGATTGTCCGTTACATCGGACATTTAGTGACAAAATTGAGGTGATTGGGGGCGAAAGGGGGTGGTGACCCGCCACGGACTTGAACCGTGAACCTACTGATTAAGAGTCAGTTGCTC
>CAYMZR010000005.1:0-43404 GCA_964394975.1 uncultured Dehalococcoidia bacterium
ATGTATTCAAGTCACGACAAATAGAATTTGGGAAAATATTTCTTAGCCACACTATATTAAGCAAAAGAAATCTAACAAAATTAGTTGAAAATAGGTTGGTAAGCGGATGGAATGACCCAAGAATGCCCACCATATCGGGGATGAGACGTCTCGGTTACAGTGCCGCATCAATAAAAGAATTTTGTAGAAGGGTTAGCATAACCAGGAGATGGAACACAGCAGAAATAGCGCTTTTAGAACATTGCCTACGAGAGGATTTAAACAAAAAGGCTAATAGAGCTCTTGCAGTTTTGAAACCTATCAAAGTAGTGATTGAAAACTATCCTGAAGACCGAGTGGAATATCTCGAAGCTGCAAACAATCCTCAAAATGCGGCCAGTGGAACTAGGAAAGTACCGTTTTCTAAAGAAATCTATATTGAGCAAGATGACTTTATGGAGAAAGCCCCCAAAAAATTTTACAGGTTAACTCCCGGAAGGGAAGTTAGATTAAGATATGGCTATTTCATCACTTGCACAAAAGCTATAAAAGACCCAGTAACTAATGAGATTGTCGAGATTAGATGTACCTATGATCCTGAAACTCGCGGTGGTAATGCTCCAGACGGGAGAAAAGTGAAATCAACAATTCATTGGGTGAGTGCAAGCCATGCAGTGGATGCTGAGATAAGACTGTATGAAAGACTTTGTCTTGATCCAGAACCAGATATATCAGACGGTCAAGATTTAGAATCAGTTCTGAATCCAAATTCCCTTGAGACTATTACATTTGCGAAACTAGAACCCAGTCTCAAGAAAGCAACTCCCGGCAATCCAATTCAATTTGAAAGATTAGGCTATTTCTGCTTAGATTCTGAAGATTCTGTCGACGAAAAAAACCTTGTATTCAATAGAACAGTATCCCTTAGAGATAGTTGGAATAAACCGCAATCTAGCAATTAGAAGTCGTGATCTAAAACCCACTTAGTTTTTTGATGTTGTTATACCTTTCAAGGAAGAGGTAGCTTCGTGTGTTCCCCCATCTACGTTAGGATTCTTGCAGAAAAGAAATCCAATACTACCTATCAACGATACTATAGCTAACGAATAAAAGGCTCTATCGTAGCTTCCGTAGTGGTCATACATCAATCCGGCTAGGTAAGGACCCAAGGTCATCAGAAGCATCATTGGGAGCATAGAAACACCCAGCACTTTACCAAAAGCTTTCCGTCCGAAATATTCTCCCCTTATTGCCGTACCAAGTGGAATTCTAGCTCCAAATCCAAGTCCATATACAACGACAAATATGGGAGCCATAAATACAGTTGTGATTGAAGTTGCGTATATGACACCCGAGGCCTGTATGATTCCGAAAATACAAAGAGAGATGTTTTTGGGCACTTTATCTCCTAAGTAACCTCCAAAGACCTGTGCGGCTCCTGAAAAAAGCATAGTAGATCCCCATATCCAAGCTCCAGTTTGAACCGAGATACCTTGGTCTTTCAACGCCAAAATCAGATGCACTGTCATGGTACCTATAAGCATCGTTGACATTCCATTACAAATTGCCAAAAGCCAAAACACCGGCATTTTTATAATTGTCATCATCGGAAATTCGTTTTCCGATTTCATGGCGAAATCTTGTGTTTGCTCGCTTTTTTCTTTTTCCCCAGATTTCCGGCCATCTGGAATTTCACCGAATTCCTCAGGAGTATTCCGTATGAGTCTACTAATCGGATAAGCCAGCAAAATAAAGAAAATCCCCAAAGACATCGATGTGGTTCTCCAACCAACACCGTCGGGCTGTACTAACCAAGCCAACAAGGGAACCAAAAAGAAACTTCCCATGGAAAACCCGATACCTCCGAGGCCCATGGCCATGGTTCGCTTCTTATCGAACCAGTTGTTTATAACAGACATCATTGGAAGCCATCCACCGGCAGAAGCACCCAGCATGATAACAATATATGCGGCATAAAAAACCAACAGCGTATTGGTTTGGCTAAACAAGATGAATCCCAAACCTATAATAGTCACGCCAGAGAAAACGATTTTCTTAGGGCCGTATCTATCGACCAAAATCCCCACTACAGGTCCCGCTAATCCACTTTCCAATTGACCAAAAGAGAAGGCTAGGGAAAGTTCAGCTCTACTCCAACCAAAATGCTGCTCTAAAGCATCGACCCATACTCCCACGCCACCAAAAACAGGTGACCCCGTCGCAGCATTTAATAATATGGTTATAACAACCAACCACCATCCATAAAACACGGCGTGTCTCCATTTAAATGGTGCAAATAAGCTTGGCGACTCAGGTGATTTCATAGACTCCAATTCAATTGACAAAAATCTAAAATGAGGCCAACAAAAGATTATGAAGCTTCATAGTGATTTAAATCAAATTCATGAATTATGATTATGTAATGAATATACAAGCTGGTCAAGTAGATTTGAACTATCTCTGAGGAGGTGAGGTTTCGGGCTCTCTAACATAGGGTACCAATCTGGGAGATTTAAATTGCGGTTCTCCCTTTATGGATTCAACTAATTCAAATGCCTCTAAAACTGTTTCCCGGTCACCTTCTAGTGCCAACATAACAGCACCTTCAGAGCCAGCGACACCGCCTGATCCAACATGAGTGGCCGTGACTCCAGTCAACAATTCCAAACTTTGTATTTCGGTTATCACTTGAGCATTTACCACGGGCATGAAGCCCGCCGACTGTCCCATGGTGTAATCCCAAAGATGATTTCCACAATGTTTTGCGGCTTCAATTACGGACGGGATTAGTCTTTCAAGGCTAACAGGGGCCACCCAGTGTGCTCCTCTAGCAGTCAATGTAGGCCATATGCCGCCAACAGTACCACCCGCTTTATCAGCTGCAAAAACGCCAATATTACCTTCTGGGTCAACAGCGTTAGCCCCTTTTATAGATACATCATATGCAGTGAATTCACTCAATGCTTGCGGCGCGGGAGTCTCATCCAAGTGGCCATCTCGAAAAACCCAAGGCCCGAGGCGATCTTCCTCTAAAACACTTGCCATTCTACCCTCTGTAATAATTCCAGCAGTGCAATTAGCGGTATCAAATTCCTGGTCAGTTAATTCTTCCAAAATGTAGGCAGGTGTGATTCCTCGAGATACCACGAACCACCCTTTATTTAAAACCCTTTTTACCTCCGGCATAGCTAAAACACCCTTTGATATAAGTCTTTTTGATTCTCTCGGAAGAATGTTGACCAAAGCATGTGTTCTATCGTCTCTGACAGGCTCTAAAGCCTTTCTGTACTGACTAGTATCGTAAAACATTTATACCTCTCCAAATAGTTATTGAAGTAACCAATCGGCTAATAATAGTAAAAATATACATTATCACAAGACATGTTAGTTTTAGTCAGTTATACTAGCGGTCGTTAAAAACAGGTTCATTAAACAAAATGGAGGTTTAGAGGCCATGGTGGAACAACAGCTACAGATACTAAGACCTGAAACTCTTATAGCGGAGTTCAAAAAGATTGGTGTCACACACATAATCACTATCCCTGATAGCGAGACAAACTATCTTTATGAATTAATGGAAAAAGAAGATTGGCTAGATGTGGTGCCAGTGTCAAGAGAAGGAGAATCAATGGCGGTCGCGTTGGGACTCAATGTGGCAGGAAAAGTACCAGTTGTACTCATTCAGAACACTGGAATGATGGAATCTGGAGATTCCATTAGAGGAATGGCTCTGGACGCAGGTTTCCCTCTTTTAATGGTTGTAGGATACCGAGGATGGACTAGAAAAGGGCATACCCCAGATTCTGCCGCCGTCTATACTGAACCATTTCTTAACGCATTCCGCCTAAGCTACTATTTGGTTGAAACCGACGATGATGGTACTCGCATAACTGAAGCTTACGAAGAAGCCGTTAAAAGCAACAAACCTGTTGTCGTTTTGATAGGAGATGAATACCACGGGTTTAATAGGTAGTCATAATATAGGTATCAGGAGTTAAAAAATGATTGAATCAAAAGAAGTATTTGAAGCTTTTCAAGAGCACAGAGGAGATGCGATTGTATCGGTCCAAGGAACCTCTGGGAAACATTGGGCTGATGTTACCACCAACCAGAGCAGAGACATCTCGATGGGTGGAGCTATGGGCCAATCCACTGCGGCTATTTTTGGCCTAGCATTAGGTTTGCCCGATCAAAAAGTTGTTCATTTTGATACGGAGGGAGCTTTGCTAATGAACCTTGGGGTCTTAGCGTCCATAGCAGGGAAAAAGCCTGAAAACTTCGTTCATTTTCTTCTCGACAATGGATGTTATGCCACCACAGGTGGTCAGCCAGTTCCTAACTCGGAAGATATAGACTACTCAGTTATAGCTGCCGGCTCAGGCTACGCAGCAACTTATAATTTTGATGATCTTGAAGAACTGTCTACCAGTCTCGAAGAAATCATGAGTCATAAGGGACCGGTTTTTGTAGCAATAAAGGTTCCAGCTGAGGTAGAAAATCTACCAATAGGAATGCGAGAAAGAAGAGCTACAAGAAGCAGAGCTCAAACGATATCTGATTTGAGATCGGAACTAGGAATAAGTTAAACAGGCCATAATAATGGTGAAGGTGGCTATAAAGTTAAAGAGGGTTCCGGTTCCGATAAACCCCAGTAATAGAAAGGTATTGGCATTGGGAACATTGGCTAAATAGGCTATAACTCCACCAATTTCCTATTTATGTACCTATTAACGAGGGGGGGTGGATGATTTATTCTTCGCTCAACGGCAGCAGTCGCACAATACAATGGCCGTTCGAAAACAAAAGATTTGAATCGTACGCGATGTAACGAGGTACCAATGCCCGAATTCAAGAACATACTTTATGAAATAGACGGACCAGTCTTAACTATTACCTGGAACCGACCAGAAGCACTCAATGCCATTTCTCAGGATCTCGAGCGCGAATTTCATCATGCTCTCGATATTGCTGCAGAAACCGAAGCAATCCGATCCATCATCGTTACCGGCAGTGGACGTGCGTTCTCAGCTGGCTACGACATCTCGGGCGACCGCAGCAAACGACCTCGTGTTCCAACAAGCACTCATTTAAAGCGGCAATGGGGTTCATCGATGCTCAGCACGGGCGGACCTACACACATCATGCATCTAATGGAGCATCCAAAACCCATCATCGCTGCAGTTAACGGCTGGTGTATTGGAGGAGGCTTCTGGTACTCACTTGCTTGCGATATCACGATTGCTTCGGATCAGGCCACTTTCGGTCAGCCGGAAATTCGAATGACGTCAAATACAAATGTTCTGTTTGCACTGCTCTGTGGATGGAAAAATGCGCATCGCTACGCGCTGACAGGGGATCATTTTGACGCTCAAGAGGCACTCCGCATTGGAGCGATCAACGAAGTGGTACCGCATAATCAACTGTTAGAAAAAGCTCGAGCACTAGCATTACGACTTGCAAAAGTACCGTCTGAATCGGTCCGACTCAACAAGGCGATCACCACATACGGACTCGATGCAATGGGTCTGCGTTCTGCTCTAAATATGAATGGCGCACTCTCCACAATCGTTGAGGCTGCGAACGACGGTCCGGATGTTGAACATCTTGATCGCGCGCAGGCAGAAGGGGGCTTTGGTGCATTCCTTAAAGCGCGGGATGAACCATTCCTACCGGAGCCGTTCGGACCGCGAAGCAAGCCCCGTGATTGAAGATCTCGTTAAGAACGGAGCATGCTTTGGAGTACATGCCTCATTTCATTTATCACTCTCCTAGACATAAGCTGTCCACTAAAACAAGGAGCATTGTTGGCAACACCCGACCTGGTCCCTGTGATCACATTGAAATATAGTCGAGTGCTCTCCCATGGTTGAAAGAGGGTGTAGGCGTATTTTGACCTGCCGGGCCTAGCGTACAGCAAACATGGAGCAATACTCTTGAGTTTACCTGTAATTAGTTTAGTGCTTCAGGGTTTGCACTTGTAAATACTGATAAGTTGGGACTAATTGAACCCTATAAAATGAATATACTGAGAGTCTAACTCCTGTAATTGGGGTTATCTAGCGGTACCTTCATCCAATTCATAATGGCCTTGACTGAATTGTAAGCTTCCAACCTAGCTTCGTCGGTTCCGTCCGATTCGGCATCTTCAAAAATATCCGATATTTTTCTTACCATATCAGGACCCAAATCCAACAAAGACTCACTTCCTGACATGGCCCATTTACAAAGAATATACCTAACAACTGATCCAATAGGTATATCCAGATTTTGACTTAACCGCCTTACTGTTGGGAGAGGATCCTCCTGAGTATATAGAGCAACATCATTCTTGAAATTATTATCCTTATCGGAAACATTTGATTCCCAAATGAATTGCTCCAAAATAACCGAATCATCAAATAGCATAATTTTTCTCACTTTGTTAACCAAGATTTTCCTTCATCGATATATTGAGTATGGCCAACAGACGATATTGTGATTTCCTGCGAATAAGTCCCGAATTCTGTGCTTAAAGAAGCCTCATGTATTTTCATTTCAGATATGATTTCGTTTTCCGATCCTTTGAAGCTTTCTTCCAATATTCTCCCTTCTACATGAGTTGGGACCTCTTCTCCCAGTATTGATAGTATGGTCGGCAGGATATCTGTGTTACCAGTGGGTGATAATATTTTTTCTCCTTCCAAAAATGATGGTCCGTAACAAATGAGAGTGTTATTCATTTCATGGCGGCTCATAGACCCATGTTGGCCTAGTCCTGAGGCCCCTCCAGTAGAATAAACCTGCCCTGAGTAACCGTATAAGTTATCGGAAGAATCCCAATTAAAAGACATTATAATGTCAGGAGACCTTTTCCCTTCATTCATAATTACTGTAGAAGAAATAGTCCCTGGGATTTCTCCAAATCTCTCCGAAGAGCATAGAGTCCCACACCACTTTTGTCTCGACAGCCATCCTACTAATTCAGATACAAAGAAACCTTCAGTCGGATTCTTTAGATAAAAAAGAACACATCCACCATTTTGAGCCACAAGCCATTCATCAGAAGATTTCAATTCTGAGGATTTTAGTAAAACTTCAACATCTACTACTTCAGAAATAGTTGAATATCCATGGTCTGACAAAATTATCAGATCAAAGTCTTGATGCTTAGAGGAATTGTTAAGATATTTTATAACCTTCCCGAATTCAAAGTCGGCCTCCTGCAAGGCCAATTTCGCGGAGTCACTTCCTACGCCATACGAATGCTGAGACTTATCTGGTTCAGAAGACCAAATCAACCCTACTTCAGGATTCATTCTCTCCAGAACATATTGTGTGAAAATATCCACGGCTTTTTGATATCGGGGAGTGTTGGGCAATTGTTCACCAGGCCAAGGTCCAAATAAGTCTTCCAATTCACCATTCACGGAAAAAGGAATGCTGAATTCCGGGTGAACGGTAGCACCTCCATATATATCCGCTAGAGGATTATGAACATATGCGTTACCGCTGGTACCTACTCCTATGGCTATGTAACTCATATTCTTTGAAGAAATAATTTCTTGTAAAGTAGGTACCCCAAGTACATCCAGGCCAGATTTCCGAATTTTCGACAATTGATCGTTTAGAGCCGGAATAACATTAGAATTATCGTAATCTCTAGCCACAAAAGTGTTGCCAGCCAACCAATGTGTACCGGGATTCACTCCTGTAACCATTGATGCGGCATTCACCCTCGTGACGGATGGAAATACAGGGTGATGATTTTCAAAAAATGACCCTTTTTCGGATAATTTAAACAGGTTGGGGGTATCTAACCTATTAATTTGCGATGGTTGCAACCCATCAAACACTGCAACAACTATTTTGGTCATTTAACACCTCTTAAAAACCCCAATAAATGCGACTAACCTCGTATATAGCTCGAACTACCGCTATTGGCCAATCATAGCCTATCAAAAGATTTCCTTCAGCAAAAAAACGCTAGGATCCCGTAACCCACTAAACGAACCAAGGAAAGAGACTTTGGAGAACCGCAAATCAGACGCTACAGGTATGATTAAATTTACTTCCGAAGCTGATAATTTGCTATTTAAATCTCCGTTTTGGGTATATGTTTTTCTTGTTTCCCATTATCTGCATTTGACTCTGCGGAGGTGCCAGCACTGAATATTAGCGATGTGAAAATAGCATATATCTGAACATGATTTCTCCCGATATATCTACAGCTTTTTACAAACCTCGTTATATATTCATGTACCAAACTATCCAAATCAAGGTCTGCTAAAATCGACTTGATCGGCCATTATTAAAAGAGGTAAGAATGATTGATAGTCAAAAAAGAGAACGTTTTAGACAAGTGCTGGAAGGCACAGAATGCACTCATCCTGGATCAGTATTTGACGCCATATCCTCCCGAATAGCTGAAGACTTAGGCTATCGAGTAGGTATGTTTGCTGGGTCAATAGGGTCAGCAACGATCCTCGGAGATCCTGACCACATACTAATAACCTTAACAGAGTTTGCTGAACAAGCGCGGAGAATATGTAGGGCTTCAAATCTCCCACTTATGGTAGATGCAGACCATGGTTACGGAAATGCGTTAAACGTTAAAAGAACAGTAGAAGAGCTGGAAAATGCCGGAGTATCGGCACTAACTATAGAGGATACTCTGCTCCCTAGACAGTTTGGAAAATCCAAGGCTGAGTTAATATCACTTCCAGAGGGTATAGGAAAAATGAAGGCCGCATTGGAAGGTAGAAAAGATTCCAATCTCGTTGTAGCTGGTAGAACTAGTGCTTTCCAAATAACTGGAACGAAAGACGCCATAGAAAGAGCCAAAGCATATGAACAAATTGGAGTCGATGCGATTTTCTTCGCTGGTCTAAGTACTAGAGATCAACTGGAAGCCGCAAGAAATTCCATCAACGTTCCTATTATGTTGGGGGGCACACCAAAGGAAATCGAAGATAAAGATTATCTCGCTTCGATGGGAGTAAAGATAGCTCTTCAAGGGCACTTACCGTTTATGGCCTCAGTCAAAGCAACTAGAGACACTATGAAGGCCCTTATAGATGGAAAACTACCGTCAGAAATTAGCTCAACAGTTTTGGATACAGAACTAATGAACAAAGCTACTAGAGATCAACAATTTAAAGATTGGTTCCAAGAATTTCTAACATAGTCATTTTCAAGAAATTAGAGGTAGTACTTTTTTTTCAAACAACTTCATCGATTTAATTATTTCTTCCTGTGGAAGCCCGCCCATGGCGAAGTTACACCCAAAGTATGAAATCCCATGATCTTTTAGCATCATAATTTTTTCTGCTACTGCTTGAGGGGTACCAATAAAAGCTCTTTTCTCAGAAATATAGGAATCACTCGGGGGCAATTCGTTCCGCTCCTCTATCCATTTCTGAATAGGCACGTAAACTTCCGTAGTATCGGTCAGATTTCTACGCCACTGCATAATATCCTGAATCCAATCCACATGTTTCTTGGTATTTTCAAGTGCTTTTTGCTCAGATTCGGCGACATGCACATAGCGAAAAAAAGGAACCTTATCGAGATGATCCGATTGGCCTTGCTCTTCGCACAATCGTCTATATTTTGCTACCAGATTCAAGGCAGCATCTGTATCTTGTACCACAGCAATACAAAGAAGAAATTTATTTGAAATCATGAAATTTAAGGTTTCCTCAGATCTTGTTGCGGCTATATAAATAGGAGGATGCGGTGATTGAAGTATGGATGGCACTAGATCCGCGTTGTTAATAGAAAAAAAGGGGCTTTCAATACTCACTCCCTTTTCGCACCACAAATCCCTAACCGCCAAAACTGTGTCCCTAAATCTATCTTGACTATCTGCTGTCGGAACTCCAAAACCACCATATTCATAACCATACGTGCCCCTCCCGAAACCAACATCTAGTCTACCTTGACTTAGTACATCAACAAGAGCTGTATCCTCCGCAATCCTAATAGGATTATGTAGGTTAGGGACAATTACTGCTGTGCCCAAACGAATTTTTTGTGTGACTGCTGCGAGGTGACCCAACATAAGTAACACGGAAGACCCCATACTGTATCGGGTGAAGTGATGTTCAGCGAACCATGCCCCGTGATATCCCATGGACTCCGCTAGCTTTACCTGCTCAACCGAATTGTGAAACACCGAAGTCTGATTCACTCCCTCTGGCCACGACATATGGGTGAAAAGTGCTAGCCTCATATCTGTTAATCCAAATCAGAAACAATATCCATTAATCTTCCCAAAGCATCACTTTTACTACCAATATCTTCACCAGGCAAATCAACTTTAAGAGTACTAACGCCTAGATTCTTATATAGTAAAAGTCTTTCCTTAATCATTTTATCCGTTCCGATTAAATTGGATTTCAGAGCGAGTTCATTAGGCACCATATCCCGTGCCTCTTCTCGTCTCCCTTCAATCCATAATTTTTGAACAACATCTACCACCTCGCCATAACCTTGTCTTGCATACGCATTCTTATAAAAATTGTTCTTCAATGACCCCATCGCGCCAAAGGTAAATCCATATCCACGAGCATGTCTTTTTGCCGCTTCATCTACTTCATCTGTAAATTCTAATGAAACTGGTATCAATATATCTATGTCATTAATTTTTCGACCAGATCGAGATAAACCTACTCTTATTTTGTCCAAAAAAACGTCTCCAGTTTCTGGTATGAAACAACCCCCTATCCATCCATCGGCCTTTTCACCGGTCATCTCTAGATTACTAGGGCCAAGAGAGGCCACATATACCGGAACATGCCACGTTTTAGCGCTGGTTCTTATGGCCTTACCTTCTCCGCCACCCAAGGGCAATTGATAATATTTTCCTTGATATTGAAGCTTTTCCCCGGAGACGCCCATCTTAAGAATTTCCAATAGTTCCTTTGTTCTTAGTACCGGGTTGCCAAAAGTCACGCCGTGAAATCCTTCTATGACTTGTGGCCCGCTTGTACCCAATCCGAGTATAAATCTACCGCTCGACATTGATTGCAATGTCAAGCTAGTCATTATCAAATTTCCTGGGGTCCGACTACCAACCTGAACAATCCCGGTACCCAACCGTATCTTCGTGGTACAAGCGGCCAAATAGGCCAAAGGAGTGATTGCGTCGGTTCCCCAAGCTTCAGAGGTCCATATCGAATCAGCTCCTAAAGATTCGGCTTCCTTTGCAAATTCTGCTATTTGATTCCAATTCGAAACGTCTGACCTAACGCCACTGAATGATCGTACCGCTATTTTCATATTATCTGCCTATCACTTTCATTTACTAATCAATCGGATAATCAACGTGAGATTTATTGTTTCTTATTTGGTTCAAATGATCTAAATCATGAACTCTTTGAAACATGTACCAACCTCCAGCGTGCAAATCTCCAAAAAATCCGTGGTTTGAATTGGTTTCCATATTGGGAGTATCTGGCAGATTATCTGTCATAGTAGTCCATTCAAGGGCTCCTCCCAGAATTCGTTGTCGCAATTCATCAATCTTGGAGTGAGAAAGCTGTCTTGGTGGATCTATATTCGAAGAATCCCCAATACCTCCTCTCGCAAGATCTGAGATAAGATCAGTCACTCTACTTGTGCTACTGATTACGTGTTCCAATATCTCTGAAATAGTCCATTCATCTTTATCATAGGAAAAGTCTGCCTGATGTTGATTCACATCTGAAACTTCTTTTATCAGCTCCAGGCGAGCCCCTATGGCTCTTATCCATAACTCTTTAAAGGGATATTTTTCTCCTTGTGAAATCAGATATTCTCTGACTCTTTGTTCTTCAGGGGTCATTATCTTTAATCCTCTAGGTGACTATCTTTTGTGTAACATCTCAGGCCACTTCAAAATGGCGATTATCAGTATAAACAAACCGAGCATCCCGTTAAATATCAATGCCAAAGATGCATCAGCATTTTCAGCAATAAATCCAGAAATCAAGACTCCCACAGGCAATCCATAAACAGCCAGTTGGCGAAGTCCGAGAACTCTGCCTCGCATCTCTTCTGAGGTATATTTTAATAACATCATAGCCATAGTGACCATCGCAAAAGACTGGGAGATACCAATAAAGAAAAGAACAGGCAAGGATACGTAAAACCATTGCATATAAGCCATTATCAAAATCCCAATATGCCACAATATTGAACCTATAATCATGGCCTTACCAGCCTTCTCCATGGTGGAAAAATATCCGATAATTAAGGATCCAAGTAAGGCACCGGCAGAGTATGTGCCCATCAACCATCCCAACCCAGCTGCGTCAATATCCATCACCTGCCTCGCTATGACCGCCAAAAGGGTGTTGTTTAAGGGAAAAGCAGTCAGGTTCACAATGAATGCCACAACAAGTAATCCAAATAAAAACGGGTTTACTCTTACATATGAGAACCCACCTTTGAGATTTTCATATATAGATTGAGCCGTTTTTATGGTTGTGTTGGGTACCCCGGGGATTAGAAACACAAACGTCAGGGATAGCAGGTGGAAAATAACAATAAAAATATAGCTCTTCCCAACACCAATAGCTTCTAGTAAAACCCCTCCCAAAACTGGGCCGATAATTTGGGTTATATCTCTTCCAGTTCTTAGAAGTGCAACACTATTTTGAAGTTGGGAACTCGATACTATTACTGGTAATACAGACTGTCTCACAATCATATCTAATGAACGAGAAAATCCGACCAGGGCAGCAACAACTAAAACTGCTATCACGCTAAGAAGATCAAATATTGTTAAAACCAAAACGGAACCAGATAAAACAACGAATGAAATTCGTGCGAATATATATATGTGGCGCCTACCCAAGCGATCTACTATTACACCAAAAAAAGGAGCCACCACCGTCCCAGTAAATCGAAGTGCCGCAAATACTCCAAGCACGAGCGGTGACTCGGTTTTTCCCAGTACATACCAAGACAAAATGAGGATTTCCATAAATTCCGCTATTGAGAGTGTTAAATCTCCCAACCACATGAATCGAAACCCTCGACCGTTTAAAGAATCAAAAGCTCTCTCAAGAATCTTCTTCATATAACTTCTAACTCAAACCACAGTTACTGAACATCGGAGAATCCTACACGAATCTTTCGACTAATACACATGGGACAAGATAGAGGTATAATCCAAAATTAGTGACAGCTAAATAAAGCGCAAGGTGGTACAAAATGAGTTCTCTGGAAAAAGCTACGTTAGCAGCAGGATGTTTCTGGTGTATCGAAGCGGTATTTGAACTGGTTCAAGGAGTCGACCGAGTAATATCTGGCTACACGGGAGGAGATACAACAGACCCGTCTTATGAAGAAATCTGTTCAGGTACTACAGGGCACGCTGAGGCCGTAGAAGTTTATTACGACGGTTCTATATTGGATTACCAAACTATTTTAGAAATTTTCTTTAGCTATCATGACCCCACGACACTCAATAGACAGGGTGCAGATGTAGGCACACAATATAGATCTGCAATTTTTTATAATGACGAGTCTCAAAAAAGATTCGCTGAAAAATCTATTAAATACCTAAATGATGAGAACACATTTACAGACCCGATCGTGACAGAAGTGACCGCAGCTTCCAAATTCTATGAAGGCGAGGATTACCATCAATCCTTCTTCAAGAACAACCCGTACCAACCATATTGTCAGTTCATAATCGCTCCAAAGGTGATAAAGCTAAGAGAAAAGCATGCACACCTTCTGAAAGTTGGGTTGCCGCATTAATTCCGGTGACCTATTTTCATACACGAGCGGCTTTCTCAGCCGCCTTTCGTGGGTGCTCAAACCGAAAGTTTTCCATTCCAATCAACTTATTATAGGAACCGAAGACCTCCTCTACGTTATCTTCCAAGAGATCTAGTGGATCTTTCTCGTTATCTGCCTTGTCGTATACCTTTCGGAGACTATAGTTGGTGAATCTCTCAGCTGGTATTCTCCCAGCATCTCGTATCATATCTCTAAATTGGGAAGGTTTCATCAATTGACCATGCTGTGCACCTGCTGATGTAGAAATGCTTTCATTAATTAGCGTTCCGCCCAAATCATTTACACCTGCCGTAAGCAATAGTTGGGAAATTCGATCTCCCTCTTTAACCCACGAAGCCTGAATGTTTGGAATCCAATTATTTAACATTATTCTCGCAACAGCATGAACCTTTACTACGTCCATTCCGCTTGGGCCAGTTCTAACATTGGGAATCAAACCCTTCAAGAACATAGGGGCCTCAGAATTCACAAAACTCAGTGGAACAAATTCAGTAAACCCTCCTGTTTGAATTTGTATACTCCTAATTGTGTCCATATGATCAGCGATTTGCATATTTGTCTCAACATGACCAAACATCACCGTCGCTGTAGTCTGTATTCCCAATTCATGTGCTGTGGTTATAACGTCAATCCATTGATCTTTAGTTATACGGCCCGGTGATATTTTGTCTCTAAGATCTTGATCTAATATTTCTGCAGAGGTTCCAGGCAAACTCCCAACACCGGCCTCCTTCAAATCACTAAGATGCTGCCGAATAGATGTCTTCGATCGAATCGATCCATACAGAACCTCTTCTGGGGAAAACCCATGAATGTGAATATCCGGGAGTTCAGCTTTTATTGCCTCGCATAACCGAACATACAGATCACCCTCCATTTGAGGAGGTAGACCGGCCTGTATGCATACCTCAGTAGCCCCGTAATCCCAGGCCTCTTTAGAGCGCCGAACTATTTCCTCAACCGGCAATAGATAACCTTGTTCTTCCCTGAAATCTCTACTAAATGCACAGAAACCACATCTTTTTATACAAACATTTGTAAAATTAATATTCCTGTTTACAACGTATGTCACAACATCTCCCACAGTCTTTCTGCGTAAAGCATCTGCGACCAAAACGGTAGCGTTATATTCTAATCCGTTTGAATTCAAAAGCAGGCAAGCATCCGATGTAGAAATATCTTCCCCCTCCATTGCACTTCTTAAAACACGCGATATTTCCGGGTTTATAGAAGCCAAAAGGCCTGAGAAATCCACCTTAGATTCACTTGGTTCAATATTAGACATATCTATTAATACCATCCTTTACATAGCCTTGATCATCGGCCAAGCCTCTCACTTTCGAGAGTAAGTCTACCGGTAAATATTCATCCGTATCAAGGAAATATTCGGGGTACACAGCCAATCGAGGTTTTAATTCAAACCCAGCAGATTCTGTTTTCGACTTCAGGTTTGTTATTAAAGGCCACGGCGCCTCTGGATTAACATAATCAATCGTTAAAGGAGAGACTCCGCCCCAATCATTTATACCTGCAGTCAAATACCTCTCATAATTCTCGGAGCTGAGGTTTGGTGGCACTTGTATATTCGCTTGAGGTCCCAGAATAATACGAGCCGCTGCAACTGTCCAAAGCATTTCTTGCATTTCAGCATCTGGAGATTCTGCCATCGGAGTCTCAGGTTTTGCCCTAAAGTTCTGAATTATTGTTTCCTGTATATGGTTATATTTTCGTTGGAGATTTCTAATTTCCATTAAGGATTCGATTCTGTCCAACATAGTTTCGCCAATACCTATTAGAAGGCCAGTAGTAAATGGAATTTTCAATTCACCTGCTATTGATATCGTCTTCAATCTGACAATTGGCCTTTTACTAGGGGCGAATTCATGAGGCCCACCCTCTTGGTATAAAATTTCGCTGGTACTTTCCAGCATTATGCCGGTAGAGGGGTTAGAGTATTTTAAGACATTTAACTCCCTATGAGTCATGGTGCCTGGATTTGCGTGAGGCAAAAGTTTAGTCTCTTTAACTACAAGTTCAGTCATTGCACCGAGATAATCTAGAGTACTGTCATAGCCATTATTTGACAGCCATTCCTTCGCCTCAGGATACTTTTGTTCTGGCCTTTCTCCAAGGGTAAATAATGCTTCTGTGCAGCCTAGATTTTCACCCTGCTGGGCCACATCCAGCACTTCTTCAGCACTCATGTAAAGATTATGTGCTTGGTCTGGGTCTATTCTAAACGTGCAGTATCCACAGTAATCACGGCATAACCTCGTTAGCGGGATAAAAACTTTTGGTGAAAAAGTAACCGTTGTACCTTTTCCATGATTTCTTATCTCTGCTGCGGCACCACACAAATCATCCAAGTATTCTTCTGAGTACATGGAAAGTATAAGCGCTTCTTCATCACTAATTTCATAAAACTCTGAAGCCTTAGTAATTACGTCGCTCAAATGTGTGTTTATTTTATGTTGATTCACCATTTCACTTAGGTATTTTAAATCAAAGGGTATGTACCAGTTAATCCAAGGTTCTTAAATCGAGTTATTTCACTCTCAGGCCATCCATTAAGGCTACTAAAAATTTCTTCTGAATGCTCCCCTAATGTCGGGGCTGGTTTTTGAGGTTTTCGAGAATTATTTTCAAAATCCCAAGGAGGTACTGGATAATAGAAATTTCCCGACTTAGAATGAAATATTTCTTCAAATAATTCCATTCGATGAAAATCATCATTTTCTGCAGCTTCCAACAAAGTGGAAATAATTTCACATGGCACTGATTCGGCCTGTAACTTTTTTACAACTTCACTTGCTATCCAGTTAGCCACATTTTTTGATATTTCCTGGTCCAATTGCACCGAATTCATTTTCCTAAAATCTTTAGTGGAATAATCTTCATCGCTGGCCAATTCATACAGCCTTAATGAATCACAAAAAGATTTCCATTGGCGTTCTGTTTTCACAGAAATAGCTATCCAATAAGAATCCTTTGAAAGGTAGCATCCTTGAGGAGCATAGTCTCTGTTGGTATTACCCTGTCTTCCAGGAGATTCTCCTGAAATCGAGCCCTCCATAATATATTCGGCCAATAGTGTCATACTCGCCTCTTGTTGGGAAATGTCCACTTCCTGACCCACTCCAGATATCAACCTTTCCCTCAAGGCAGTTATTGTGGCGCCACATGCTAAGACGCCGCTGTAGGCATCAGTATGCATTATCCCGGAATTTATTGGAGGCCCGCCATGGTATCCCATGAGAAATGACATCCCGGAGACCGGCTCTGTGGTCCCTCCATTTCCAGGGTAATTTGAGTAAGGTCCACTTGTCCCATAAGTTGGCATTCTAACCATTACAATTGAGGGATTAACAGACCTAAGAGATTCGTACCCGAGCCCTAGATTGCTTATTACTCTGCCAGAGAAGTTTTCAACCACAACATCACTTATTGAAACCAGTTCCATAAATACGTCTTTTGCTTCTGAATGGGCTAGGTCAAGAGTTATAGCCTTTTTACCTCTATTTACACCATTGTAAAGAGCATTTCTATTCCAAGGATTATCTCCAGGATTAGAATTTGGATATAACCCGGCCAACCTTGGCGGAACCCCTCCTCTCCAAGGATCTATTCTGGTAACAGATTCAACCTGAATGATTTCCATTCCTAGGTCTGAAAGAAGTTGAGTGCTATAAGCACCAGCCCAGGCCTGTGTTAATACAATCCCTCTCATCCCAGAAAGAGGTCCATTTGTTTTATTGGGCGTATCTAACGTTCTAGAAGCTTTATGCGTGACTTTCAGCGGCTGTTCCCAAATCTGAAAATTTGCCGAAGTCGGTAAGGGCTCAAATTTCCATGGTGTTAAAGACATCTGAAAAGGAGGTCCTGGCATTTGCCATGATTTTCCTTCACTTTTATACCTTACAAAAGCATTCCTTGTTTTGAGATGCTCGTCTTCCAGTAAATCGGATACTGAATTGGCTGTACCAACCAGTATTCGAAGAGGACTCAGTCCGTGAAGGAGATCGTTACGGGAATATTGTGCAAGTATTGGCAAAAGAATTTCAGAAAGCTCATCTTCATTGCTACGTCGTTTAGCGGCTGTATCGAATTTCGGATTTTCTGAGAATTCAGGATCACCAAAAAATAACCACATATGTTCCCATGTGGGTTCATGGCGTACACTGAGGGATACATACCCATCTTTACAAGGTATTAGGCCAAAATGGAGCCCCTGCGACTGCTGTTGCCGTGGGTTTCTTGTATGAAGTGCAGCTAACAAGTAAGGGCTATAACTATGTAAAACAGATTTCAGGATAGATACATTCACTTCTTGCGAAACACCTGTAACATCTCTGTTGATTAAGGCCGCAATAGAAGCTACGAATGCGTTTGCTCCGGTTATAAATTCACTTTCCGTTCCGGGCTCCTTTAAGGGTGCTTTACCCTGTTCTCCATTTACACTGCACATACCTGTCAAAGCCTGAATAGTTAGATCACTCCAAGGTTTTTCTACCCATTCGGTATCTCTACCAAAGGGCGTCAAAGAACAAATTAGAATATTTGGGTTTAATTGACGAATATTTTCTAAATCCAATCCAAAAAAATTAAAGTCCTCACTTGAAAAATCCTCAATTAATAGATCTGCCGAAAGTAGCAATTGTTCGATGGTTTGTGCCCCTTTAGCTACTGAAACAACCTTTTTATTGTGATTCATGTAGTGGAACATCGCACTTGATTTTGGATCTCCTAGGTCGTTGATGAACGGACCATATGAAGCAGAACGATCTTCTCGCCCTTCATATACGATTTTTTTTACAGAAGCACCAAAATCGCTGAGCAATTTGCTACAGTAACTTCCGGCAAAATCGGCCGAAAAGTCTAACACTTTTAAATTAGAAAATGGCGCCATATGATTCAATCACCAAACTTTTTATCACGTTCTCTAGCACGATCAATCGAGGTAATCTTTTCACCATCATAAATCTCTCGTCTGTATGACAGTCCTAATGCGTGATTATGAAAGCCCGACATAATGCTATTCCGATAGCCCATCTGATCCTGTACTTGATTCAGTGAAGCTTTGGATAATCTCAAAGCAAAGGCATCTTGCAAAGCTATTCTTTGAGCCAGTTTCATAGTCTCTTTTTCAAGTTGGTCAAGGGGCACAACTTTATTAACAAGACCCATTTGTCCGGCTTCAAAAGCAGTAATCCAGTCACCGGTAAAAAGATATTCCTTTGCCTTACGTATTCCAATTTCGTAGGGAAGACTAAGATATTGGACATGCGGACCTCCCCACCTCACCGTTCTATCACTAAAGCGAGCATCATCTGAAGCGACAATCAGATCACAAGATGAAGCCAAAATTATTCCCCCCATAATGCAGACACCCTGAACCTGCGCTACTGTCGGTTTGGGAAAATCTCTCCACCTGAATGTGTTCGCTACATTCTGCTGCCAGCTCCTTTCGTACTCTCCAGCGGTTCCTGGATCATAAGGGCGTTTTTCTCTGTCAGCCATTTCTTGAGGGCTCCCCAAATCATGGCCTGCAGAGAAATTAGACCCTGCCCCAGCGATAATTACCACCTTAACTGAATCGTCATCTGCCGCTTTAACAAATGCATCATCAAGTTCTTCTCGCATTATCCTGCTCTGAGCATTCAAAACTTCAGGACGATTAACTGTAATCTTAAGAACTGCTCCGTCCTGTTCTAGTTCTAGATCTGTATAAACCATTGTTAAACTCCAATTCTAAACACTTCTCCGATCACAGGATGGATTATACAATTGAACGCATACTTCCAATCTATGTACTCAATAGTGAATTTACATTGATCGCAATCGAAACAAATAAACTAACAAAAAAATACGGAGATTCTCTAGCAGTGAACAGTGTTTCTCTAACTGTTCAAATAGGTGAAGTATTTGCCTTACTTGGACCCAATGGCGCAGGTAAAACAACAACTGTAGAAATACTGGAGGGTCACAGAGCCAAAACATCTGGAGAAGTAAAAGTCCTAGGCATGAATCCTTCCAATGATTCAGCCGAATTTCGCTCGAGAGTTGGAATTGTTTTACAGGAAACTGGAATAGAACAATACTTAACGGCATCGGAAATCCTAGAACAGTTCACGAATTTTTACAAAACTCCTAGGAAAGTCTCTGACTTGCTAGAGATGACTGGGTTAACAGACGAAAAAGACAAGCGCGTGAAGAAACTTTCAGGAGGACAAAAGCGTCGCCTTGATGTAGCAATTGGGCTTTGTGGTAATCCTGATCTTTTGTTTCTTGATGAACCAACGACAGGGTTTGATCCTTCAGCCAGACGCACTTTTTGGGACATGCTAAAAAAACTAAAGACGGACGGTACTACCATTGTCCTTACAACCCATTACATGGAAGAAGCCGAATACCTAGCGGATACGATAGCTCTTATGAACCATGGCGAATTGATTACACAAGGATCATTAAGCGATCTGAGGACTGCGCATAATAAAACACACATCACTTTTAGAAAAAATGAGCCACATTATCACCTACCAAAAAACTTAGATGAAATCTCCACAATTTCCGAAGGTGTAGTTTCAATAAGCACTGAAAATCCAACCGCCATTCTTTCCGAATTAACACAATGGGCAATTTCGCAGGGAATAGAACTTAATAATTTAGAGGTCACCAGACAAAATCTTGAAGAGATTTATTTAGGAATTCTTAAATGAATTTTAAAAAGCATTTGCCCCTTTTCCTAAAACAAATAGTTTATGAGAGTAAGTCGTACCGAAGAAATCCAGCGGCTGCTTTCTTTACTCTTGTTTTTCCTCTTCTTTTCCTATTTATGCTTAGAATTTTTGGGAACGATTCCGTTGAAATAGATGGTGGCACTGTATCCAGAGCAACTAAATATATACCAATGATAACTGCCTTTTCAGTAATTGGTTCGTCATACACCGGAATCGCTATGACGTTGACTTTAAATAGGGATATAGGAGTACTTAAACGCTACAAAGGTACTCCTTTGCCATTAATCATATTTCTCCTAGGTAAAATAGCACATAACACAATCGTATCTTTTGCCTTAGCTGTAATAATTGCGGTAATAGCTTTCGCAGTATTCAATGTTGCCCTACCAACCAATTCAATGGCAGCATTTTTACTAACAATGATTCTAGGAGCAGCTACTTTTACAAGCCTAGGAATTGCCTTTACCAGCCTAATCCCCAATTCGGACGCTGCAGCGCCAATGGTGAACGCATCTGTCATACCACTAATGTTCATCTCTGATGTATTTATTCCAATGGATAGTGCACCGAATTGGCTGAACGGAATAGCCCAAATATTCCCAGTAAGGCCATTTTCATTATCACTGCAAGAAATCTACAGTCCATTCTCCTCTGGCCTAACTGAAAACCCAGAAAATTACGCAATATTACTTGCTTGGCTAATAGTAGGCCTTATCACATCTCTTAAATTTTTCTCTTGGGAACCAAGGAAATAAAATTTTCCCTGGAGGGACGTTCCCCTCATTAGATATAACCTTTATCGAAAGTTGTAGAGGATATAACAAACTATTACCATTCGTTATTATTTATGAATTATGGAGATGCTATGAGTGCCTTAAAAGACCTAAAAGTCCTAGATTTATCAAGAATACTTGCAGGACCGTTTGGAACCCAAATACTAGCTGACTTGGGAGCTGAGGTCTGGAAAGTAGAATCGCCGTGGGGCGATGACACTCGCGGATGGGGGCCGCCCTTTTTGGGTGATGAAAGTGCATATTATCTTTCCGCGAACAGGGGGAAGAAAAGTATTATAGTGAACCTCAGAGATGAAAAAGGTCAAAATATAATCAAGGATCTAGCAAAGAAAGCCGACATATTCGTCGAAAACTTCAAGGTGGGAAATTTAGCTAGATTCGGCCTAGATTACGATTCTATTTCTTCCCTAAACCCTAAAATAATTTATGCTTCAGTTACAGGGTTCGGCCAAACTGGACCCAGAGCTCCAGAGCCAGGTTACGATGCAGCTTTACAGGGAATGACGGGGGTAATGAGTGTTACAGGTGAGACTGAAGGAGGCCCTACTAAAGTGGGCGCTGCATGGATAGATATTATGACGGGTCTCACATCTACTATAGGAATTTTATCAGCTCTTCATGAACGATCTTTAAGTGGTAAAGGCCAGCACGTTGATGTCTCATTGTTTGATGTAGGAATTGCGTGTATGGCCAATATAGCCCAAAGCTATTTAGCTACTGGAGAAGCACCGGGACGAATAGGAAATGCGCATCCTCAAGTAGCACCCTACCAAGATTTTACAGCCTCAGACGGTGACTTTATGACTGCCGCTAATAATGACGATCAATTTAAGCGAATGTGCGAAACCTTGGGAAAGCCTGAGCTAGCAGAAGATAACAGGTTCCTAACCAACGCTGACCGCGTGAAAAATCGAAAAGAACTAGAAGGCCTATTAAATAGCAAATTTATGGAAAAACCCAAATCTCATTGGATGTCTGCACTACAAGAAGCAGGTTTAACTGTCACCTCAATAAACACTTTGGATGAAGTTTTTAAGGACCCCCAAGCAGAAGCTCGCAAATCTCTGTGGAAAATTGATCATCCAAATCTAGGAAAAATCGATTTGCTAGGAAGTGCCCTTCAACATCTAAGCAGAACCCCTGCTCAGCCAACAAGTCACCCCCCTTTGTTAGGAGAACACACCGAAGAGGTGATGAAAAATGTATTGGGAATGGATGGGAAAGAAATACAAGAATTAATTTCATCCGAGGTTATTAAAGGGAATTAAAAAAATCGACAACCCGTAAGATCATAAACAAGGAAAGAGAAAAAATCCGCCCTAGGAGAATAATCAATATGAAAATCAAAAGTATTAAAGCAATAGCGGTAAATTTAACTCCCAATCCTAAAACCCAGCCGAGAGTAGAATTGGACCCAAATGGCGGATATTTTGTAAACCCTATGGATAGATACAAATATGATCCAAAATACAGGTCGGCTACTAATTGGACTCGTGTTGCCTGCGTCGTTACAGCTGAAGACGGAACATGGGGTTTAGGAACAACAATACATTCTGGACCGGTGGTTTCCATAATAAATGATCATTTTTCAGAATTATTAGTTGGTCAAGATCCAATGGCCACTGAAAAAATATGGGATATGATGCGAAGATCATCTTCACCCTATGGAACCGCAGGGGTAGTCAGTTACGCGATTAGTGCCCTAGACAATGCCATATGGGATCTCAAAGGAAAACTTTTAGAGAGACCAGTTTACGAACTTCTAGGAGGACCGGTGAAAGATGATATTTTTTGCTACGCCTCCAACACTATGCTGAAATACAAAACTAGTGACTATATTGATTGGTTCTTAGAGTTAGGGTTCAAAGCGGTCAAGGTATTTTTGAGACATGGTCCTGATGAAGGTTTGGAAGGCCTAAACAAGAATGTTGAAATAGTAGCTAACACCAGGGAACAAATAGGACCGGATATTGAATTAGCGGTCGATTCATGGATGTCTTCCAATATAGAGTATGCAGTCCGTGTCTCAGAGGCACTCAAACCTTACAACATCAAATGGCTGGAAGATTACATGCTTCCTGAAGATATGGATAGCTATTCCAAATTAAGACAAAGAGTCCCCTCGCAGATTTTAGCCACCGGCGAGCACTGGTACACAATCCACCCATTTGCAGATGCTGCAGGAAGAGGTCTCGTAGATATATTACAACCAGATGTTCAGTGGGTAGGAGGCATAACAGCGAGCGTAAGGATATGCCATATAGCTGAAGCTCATGGTCTGACAGTCATAGGACATGCCGGTATGAACTATCCCTATGGACAGCACCTAGCATATGCAATGCCTGTTATTCCATGGGGAGAGAGGTCAGAAGGTGTTTCACCTCCTGGAGTGCCCCTAGAGGAGATGGTAGCTTTGCCTGGAACCCCTGTGATAAAAAACGGTAGAGTTAAACCTTCCGATGCACCAGGATTCGGCATAGAAGTCGATATGGACTGGATTGAAGAAAGAGCTATATAAAAAAGTCCGCGCCTGTTCTATCACAGTTGCGGACTTTTTGATCTTAAATAATCAACTAATTCTTAAGAAAGCCAACCTTCTCATATTCGCCTTTTACTACTGGTTTAGCCTCTATTTCCAACCAATCTTCTAATATTTCTGTATATACGCTCCTGAAGTCCAGATTAAACCTCAAGTCACCTTCTAGAAGTTGGTCTGGTGCCAAGGAAGGATAATCACTATATTGTCCTCCTTCTACTTGATCACCGATAACGAATGCCACGCCTCCAGACCCATGGTCTGTGCCGTTACCATTGTCCTTAACTCTACGTCCAAATTCTGTGAAAACAAACATTATGACGTCATCACTTTTATTGGCTCTCTTCATATCGTCATAAAAGTCATATATCCCGCCAGAAACATCGGTTAGTAAACCTTCCTGAAGGGCAATCCCATTGGTATGTGCGTCAAAACTACCATGTTGGGTGTAACAAATCCGAGTACCTATATCAGCCTGCAGAACTTGAGCCGCCCCTTTCATTGATTTAGCAAACGCATTTTCAGCATACTCAACATCTGATGAGTACTTCTCCGTAACACCTCCGATAATCTCTGCACCTTTCAATGCATCAAGGCCTGTCTGGCTGAGGTAGTCCATGACTGGACCACTACCTATCGCTTGAGAGTACATATCTTTAAAAGCTTGCAGAGCCTCATTTCGTTGATCGAGTTCAGTGACATGATTCATTAAGCCATAGGTGTTCAAATCCGTCACAGACGCAACAGGAGCCCCATGAGATACAAGAGCTCGAGGTAAACCTGCCCCAAAATTAACGGCGGCTACGACATTGTCGTGTTTTGGGTACATTTGATTTATAGCATTCCCCAGCCAGCCTTCATTACCAACTTTGGTGGGTTCCGCAGTATGCCATATATCCATAGATCTGAAGTGAGATCGGTTGGGCTCTGGGTATCCAACTCCGTGTATAACAGCGACTTTACCTTGGTCATACAAATCTTTTATAGGACTCATAACTGGATTGAACCCTAAGCCGTCTCCGATAGGTATCACCCTGTCTTCCGTAATACGGACGTTGGGTCGATTATCTACGTAATGTGGATTGTCATAGGGAATCACACAATTCAGGTAATCGTTGCCTCCAGATAACTGAACCACTACTATTTTTTTTTCGCCCATAGTATTTCTCCTATTTCCTATATGGTAATGATTCTATTAAATTCTTTCAAAAATTTGAAATCTATGCCTACAGGTTTCCAATACATAGACTCGCCCATCTTCATCTACCATTATTGAGCACGGGTCCCAAAAGTAGGGCTCAATCCTCGCAGATATTTCCCTGACATCTTCCGTATCTGTCTTAAAAATGGGAACATAACTAGACCTTGCTCGCTTCTCGTCCTGCTGAGATTCAAAATACTCAAGGGCCCATTGATTAAGAGCTGCCTCACCCCTATTCATATATAAAAACTTGTTGTTTTCATCAAAAACTTGAAAAAGCTGGTTGCCCCAATCAGCAACATAAAGATTGCCTTCTGAATCCACAGCAACGTCAGCTGGTCTGTTAAGTGATATCTCGGCACCCACACCCTTCGATATAGTAGATATTACTCCTCCATCGATACTAAACCTGACAATTCTGTCATTTCCCCAGTCTGCCACGTAAATATCATCTCTGACGCCCCTAGCAAGACCCCATGGATAATTTAATTGAGATTCAGAGGTTTCTCCTGAGTTAAGCTGATCTATATATCTCCCATCAGTGTGGTAGCGCTGAATTCTATGATTCATTGCATCAGTCACATAAACGACGTCATCGACAATTAGTAAACCAGTGGGATGACTAAGTTCACCTGGTCGTTCCCCTGAAACACCCCATGAATCTATAAGTTCTCCTTCCGGATCAAACCGGGTAATCCTATCCAGTTTTTCATCTGACACATACATGTTTTGATTGGAATCAAAAGCGATGGCACTTGGTTCCAGCATCTGACCATCAGCTCTACCTTGGGAGCCAATCTTTCCAAAAAAGTCAAATTCTCTGGACACCATCTGCACACCAACCGTGGGGCCTCTTCCTCTACTAGCAACAAAAATCTTTTTGTCTTTTCTCATCGCAATATGGGCCGGCAACTGAAATCCTCTACCTCCTTGATCAGTGGCAAACCCTATATTGGAACTATATTTAAGATCAAATTTTGTAGCTACCATTTACTACCTTACCCCTCCTAAATAAAACTATGCAGTTTGATATTCCTGGGTACAGACAATAAGTTGAATCACAGATAAGGCCGCCTTATCAAATTTCTCAGACGATACTTTATCTTGCCAGCCCAATTTTTCATACTTAGCAGCGAATTCCTTCAACCTATTTTCAGTCAAAACTGAGACATCTACGGGCCCAAGAACTTCAAGACAAGCAGATACCAACTCATCAGAGGTAATACTAATAGAGCCCATATTGACTTTTAGGCGATCAATTATGTTTCTAACCCCCAATTTATCTGGGTTATTCAATATTTTGGATGCGAAATTTATTCTTTCAACATAAGTACCAGTATTTATCCATTCATTACCGCCTTGCCAACCTTCTACACTAGGGGGGCCTAGTAGAGCTTGTCCCATATTGGAACATACTGCCTGTGCGTAATAAGTTTCATCTGAAGGAAGCTGAATGGGGCCTGCAAGCCTCATGGTACCTACCACCATCTCTGCAGGGCTTTTTATCCTGGCGTACCTCACAGATTGACTTTTGAAAAACTCGGATTTGAACATGGTTTCTAGCATTGCTTTGATACTGTGTCCACTCTGGAAATAAGAATCAACCATAGATTGAATAGCTTTAGGATCTCTGGGCGATTCGTGGGGCCATTGGGGGACAGGAACCTCATCGGCCACATAAAAATGATATAAATGGCGTGCAATATATTCGGCTGTGGCTTTATTATCACATATGATTCTAACCGCATCCTCTCCGTTCCAATTTCCTGTCTCGCCCAAAATTGTTTTTTCGCCATCGTCGTGATCCTCAGGATCATACCGATACTGCCATGAAATATACCCGTAAGGCCGTACAGTATTGTTCCTCATCTTAATTGACATATATTCAGGATTTACTACACTCCAGCCAGTAAAAGCCCTTGCAGTTTCCTTAATGTCATCTTCATTGTAGTTACCCACACCCATCGAAAAAAGTTCGAGAATTTCCCTCCCATAATTCTCGTTAATACTTGTCCCGTGATTATCCTGATTATCCAACCACATGATCATAGCCGGGTCCTTAGACAGGGCCAATAAAAGTTCATCAAACCTTCCTATCCCTTTTTCTCTGAACATATTGATTTGATTCACAACTACTCTATTCTGTATTAGTTTCGTTCCGGCAGTAGCAAAAATCCGATGCCAAAACAAACACATCTTTTCTCTCAGAGGTGTGTCAGTCATGACCATACGGTAGATCCAATGAGCTCTTGCTCCTTCTGCTAATCTCAAATCCGACTGATCCTTATGAAATCGCGATATGAAATCTTGAGGAATGTAGTCAGACACATCAAAATCAACGAGATGGTCAACTATTTCGTCGTAATCCATCTCACTGAATCTATCCATTTCCTCGGGAGTAGCTCCAAAGCCAGCCCTTCGTAATAAGTGAGCTATTAGCCCTAGGTCCGCCTTGCCCTTAATAGTAGTCAAAAGCTCCTCCATTACTCCTCTTATGTGAAGATGGTAATAGCACCATCGGAAACATCAAAAGCAATCCTGTTTAGCCCCGCTCAAATATTTGAAAGCGATGCCTGCCCGTTTCAAGCACATACACCCTACCTTCTTCATCTAATTCAACTGAAACCGGATCCCATAAATATGGCTCCATCCTAGCTGATACTTCAGAAGGGTCCCCAGTATCAGCTTGGTATACCGGGACATATGATTCTCTTGCATTTCTCTCATCATCCTGAGAAGCCAAATATTCAGTTGACCAAGGGTTCAGGCCTGCCTCACCTCTTTTAGTTTCCAATACGTTGCCCATCTGATCTAGAACTACAAGGCGCTGACTACCCCAATCAGCAACAAACAAAGTCCCAGATGAATCTACCGCAACATCAGCAGGACGATCCAAAACCGAGTCAACTCCTCCAGCTATGGTGAAAATATGGTTGCCTTGTACGTCAAATTTCTGCACCCGGTCATTTCTCCAATCTGCTATGTAGATATTTCCTTCGGAATCGTCACAAATACCCCAAGGCAAATTGAATTCACCATCACCTTCACCTGCACTACCCCAATGGCTTATGAAATCCCCATCAAGAGTATATGTTTGAATCCTATTATTTCTGGAATCAACCACGTACATCACCTCTCCTCGTATAAGCAACCCACTTGGCTGATTAAACTCTCCTTCACCAGAGCCTTTTCTGCCCCACTCCGAGATTGGATTTCCTTCCCGATCAAATTTAGTTACTTTGTTGAAATATTCATCTGACAAATACAAGTTTTCGTCGCTGTCTAAAGCTACCGAGGTAGGCCACATCATACCCCCCAACCCAGCTCCATAAGTCCCAATCTGTCCTAAAAAGTCATGATCCCTGGTAACCATTTGTATTCCGTTAGATCCTTTTGTCGAAGATTTACCACGGCTAACTACGAAAATAACGCCATCACCTCTTATTGCCATGGCGGAAGGTAACTGAAATCCTCTACCTCCGAAATCGGCACAAAATCCAACATTGGTCACATATTTCAATTCAAAAGCAGTTGTTGACACCTTATGTCTCCTATCCTCATTGTCTTAGACTGTCTGATATTCTTGACTCGATACCACGAGTTGTATAATGGCCACCGCTGCATGATCAAATTCATCACTCGATGTGTCATTTGACCAAGTCAGATTCCCAAACTTAGAAGCATAGTCTTTTAAACCTGAACGAGTAGTATCTAATACCTCCAAAGGTCCCAAAACTTCTAAACAGCTGTCCACTAATTCGTTGGAGGAAATTTGAGTCCCATCAGAAAAGGCTTTTATTCGATCAATTATGTCTCGAATTCCTTGTTTGTCTGGATTATTCAGTATCCTGCCAGCAAAATTAACCCGTTCGACATATGCACCAGTATTAATCCATTCCGTACCTCCTTGCCATCCTTCAACACTCGGAGGTCGCATTAAAGCTTGGCCCATATTTGCACACGCAGCATCCGCCATGTAAGTTTCCTCAGACGGTAATTCAATTGGTCCAGCCAGTCGCATTGTACCTATCACCATCTCTGACGGACTTTTTATCCTGGCATACCTAGAACCGGCATCTTTAAAAAAATCTGATTCAAATAAAGTTCGCAGTACCTCTCCTATATTATGTCCATTTTCAAAATAGGATTTACATAAAATATCGATGGCTTCAGGATCGCGGGGTTCTTCATGCGGCCATTGTGGTACTGGCAGTTCGTCGGCAACAAAATAGTGATACAAATGCCGGGCCACAAATTTAGCAGTGGCTTCCTGCTCACAAATAATTCTTACCGCATCCTCTCCGTTCCAGTTCCCTTTTTGACCCAGTATTTCCTTCTCTCCCGCGTCATGATCATTTTCATCATATTCAAACTGCCAAGACATATATCCATACGGCCTGGCGGTATTATTCCGCATTCTGATAGACATATAATCGGGATTAACAACCCTCCACCCTGTAAATGCTCTGGATGTCTCTTTTATATCTTCCTCAGAATAATTTCCAACCCCCATGGAAAATAATTCCAGAATTTCTCTCCCATAGTTTTCATTGATATTCGATCCATGATTGTCTTGGTTATCCAGCCACATTATCATGGCCGGATCCTTCGAAAGTTCAATCAACAAATCATCAAAACTGCTCATTCCATGTTCTCGGAACATATCTATCTGGTTTGTAACTACCCTGTTTTGAATCAGCTTGGTTGTACCAGTAGCAAAAACTCTATGCCAGAAGAGACACATTTTTTCCCGCAAAGGAGTGTCTGTCATAACTAACCTATAGACCCAATGGGCCCCTCCACCATTTCTAAGGTCGGATTGATCGACATGGTACCTTCTAATTAAATCGTCAGGAATTGCGTCTGGGTGATCTGGATTCAATAATTCATCGATGACCTCTTCGTAACCCATTCCAAGAGCTCTGTCCATCTCGTATGGAGTTGCTCCAAACCCAGCCCTTCTCAAAAGATGGGCCATTAATAAAGCCTCCTGTCTTGAGTGAACTGTAGTCATAATTATTCCTCCTCCAGTCTCATTTTTGACTCTTGCAGTTTGACCATTTTGATAGCCATGAGTATACCAATCACTCTGCACATGTCAAAAGCTCTGTATTCTTATAAATTACGGTGAGATTCTAAGATGTTATTGTGGCTAAGAAACAGAAAGACGACCTTCTCTATATTTGCCAAGAAAATCCATACAATATTCATCTTTCCCCGTTAGCATATTTACTGTAGTCTGAACTCGTTCCGATTCCATATCTAAGCCGAAAATACGGGCTAGGTCAGTTTCCACGGGATTTAGGATCGCGGCATCCACCCCTGCTTCAATAGAAAGTCTTATAAATGTGTCGTTAATCAATTTTCTCTGTGGGAGCCCAAAAGACACATTGCTTAACCCACCAGTTATATGGATTTCATCTCCGAACTGTCTGCGTATTTCAGCAACGGATTCAAGATAGTGATTTCCAAAATTTTGATCTACCGAAATTGGAAACACTAAAGCGTCCACGTATATCTTGGAACGAGCAATTCCTCTCTTTAGGCATTCTTCAATCATTTGAGATGCGTTGAAAACTCTGTCCGAAACTTCACTGGGCATAGCGTCAGATCCTGCAGATGTCACGATTACTGAAGAATCAGTTCCTGTTACCAAATCTAGAACCGATATTCTTTCCAGTGAAGCTGAATTTACCATCAGCGAACCCTGAGTCGATCCAAGGTCTTTGTATGTTTCCAAGCCGCATCGAATTATCTCCTCACTAGAAGAATCAATACTGGGAGGTACTTTAGCTCTGGCAGAATAGAATTCGACCAACCAGGCAATAGCAGCTTTTTGGATATCAATTTTGTAAGAGATTTCGTCAACGTTTAGGTCAAGAAAATCACTTCCATTACTTTCTTGCCGCTTGATCTCCGCCAGAATATAGTTTTCTCCCTGGGCCCTCTCCTCGGCGGACTCCGACATACCAAGAGTCACAGCTATCATAAAGTGTTTCACCCTACCCTGCTTATAAACCTGGGTTTCTTTAAAGGAATCAGGTATCGGCATGAAGGATATTTCCCCATTTATATCTCTATAGTTAACAAATTCTCTGCCATTTTCATCCTCAGTCACTCGTTTTCCATCAGTCCGGAAAACTCTTGTTGTGTGTATGTTTTCGCCTATTATGGTAAAAGATGAATTAACCATTAATTTCTCCAATTAATAGAACATTTTAATAGTATTCGAAATTTAACCCTGCCCCAAATCCATGTCAAATTTGACGGAGTAGGCCATACCAAATAGACTCCGTCAGTCATATAGATCCAGTAATAGACAAAAATCTAAATCTTCCTAAGGGAATTACAAATGACAAATTCAACGAGCCCTCATGGGCCCTTATCCGGAACCCGAGTGATTGATTGGACCATGTGGCAATTCGGTCCAGTATGTTCAATGATGCTTGCAGACCTTGGTGCCGAGGTCATTAAAGTAGAATCACTTGACGGTGACCATGCTCGTCAGTTTCATACTGTCAGTGGTTCATCGTCGGCATTGCCGGGCGGGTTGAATGCATATTTTGAATCCCTAAACCGACAGAAGAAGAGCCTTTCCTTGGATTTAAAAAACCCTTCAGGACAGGAAATTATGCGGAAACTCGTCAAGGAATCTGATGTTTTTGTTCAAAATTTTAGGAAAGGAGTAGCGGAGAGGTTGGGACTAGGTTACGAAAATTTAAAGGAAATTAATCCTAAGATAATCTATGGATCTGCCACAGGATACGGACCCAACGGACCAGACTCGGGCAAACCCGCATTTGCTTACACAGGAGAAGCTAGGTCTGGCTCTTTATGGTGGGCCGGACCAAACGATGGAAACCCCTATAACTTACAAAGTGTCGCTGATCAAATAGCTGGAATCATGCTCTGTAATGGAATATTGGGTGCACTTGTCAACCAAAAAGATACCGGTAAAGGACAGAAAGTCGACGTTTCACATTTGGGAAGCATGATGTGGCTAGGTGGTAACCGTTATGGAATGGCACTGCTCACAGGCAATGAACCGGGAGGCCAAGAGAGACAAAGTGCCAGAAATCCTTTATGGAACTGTTACAAATGTTCAGATGACAAATGGATTGCATTTGCAATGAATCAAAGCGATAGATATTGGCCCGCATTCTGTGAGGCAATTGAGAGGCCTGAATTAGGTCACGACAAGCGATACAATAATATGGGAGTTCGAACTGAAAACAAAATCGAATTGATAGGAAAACTTGATGCTGTTTTCATTACTAAACCAAGAACACATTGGATTGATAGAATGGAGGCCACTGAAGGCATAATTTGGGAAAAGGTCCAAAATGTATGGGATCTGCCGAATGACCCTCAAGTGATTCAAAACAACTATATAGTAGATTTTGAACATCCAGCACTTGGACCCGTAAAATACTTACAGACTCCATTCCAGTACAGCGAGACTCCAATCGAAACCAAAATGCCTGCCCCAGAGTTAGGCCAACATACAGAAGAAATATTAACCGAAACACTTGGATATTCATGGGAGGACATTGCCAACTTTCAAGATCAAGGAACAATAATTTAGGGAGATATTATGGATTACAATTCAGGTGTAATAGAGGTAGCAGACGGGGTATACGCATGGATAAATGAAAACTGTGCTACAAATGCCGGGTTTATCGTAGGGGATGACGGTGTAATACTGATTGATACTCTGATGACCCCAACTTTGGCTTCTAAACTTTTAACCGTAGTAAAAGATGTCACCCCCAAGCCAATAAAATTTGTGGTTAACACACATTTCCACGGGGATCACGTTTATGGAAACCAATATTTCCTGCCGGCTCCAATTTTAGGACATGAAAATTGTAGAGTCGAGCTTGACACCAAATGGGATGCTAATTTTTCCAGATATTGGGCACGAGAAGCTTTACGCCCAGAACTTGAACGTATAAACAAAACTCTACCTGATGTCACCTTTAAAGATCAGATGTCTATTTGGCTAGGAGATCGAGAAATAAGAATGTCCTACCACGGTAGGGCACATTCAGACAGTGACATATTGCTATATTTACCAGAAGAAAAAATTTTATTCGTAGGCGATCTGGCAGTAAATAAAACTATCCCTGCATTCCCTGATGGTCACATTTCTAAATGGGTAGATGTACTAGAAAAGGTAGAAACTGTAGAAGCTGACACTTTTATCCCTGGCCATGGACCCGTAGGTGGAAAGGAAGAATTTAATGAAGCAAAAGACCTTCTAAAATTGTTAAACGGCGAGATAAGAAAATCATTCGACGCCGGAAAAAGTGAAGAACAGGCATCCAAAGATGTCAATGTGGGGAAATTCTCCGTCTTTGCAAATCAGGACAGAATTCCTCAGGTCGTAGAGATGGCATACAAGGCATACAGGGGCGAATTAGACTAATCTGATCAATACCGGTCAACATCATTCATAGGAAGACCGCCCGAGCTCACCTTTTCGCTGTAGATAGCTTCTCACCACAGCGTCAAGATAGTAATAGTCATTCAAACCATAATCAGAGTCACCGCTCATCAAAACTGAGATAGTTCGTTCGACATTACCAGGAAGGGCCACACGAACGACGATTACCGTCTTAAGATATTCTTGCACAAATTCATCTGTCCTTTGAAAATCAGACCCCGTGAACACTCCTCCAGGTCCTATTTGGTCGAGAAAATATGAAAAAATTGGAGTTCCAGACTCTCCATGCCCATCTACGTATATTTCTCCTTTTACGATTTCCTCGCCTTTCACCTTTATTGGGTAATCACGGTGAATTGATATACGGCTCCAGGTCATCATAGGTGCACATTCCGCAGTAATGTATCTTTCCATCTCCCGTGGACCCCAACTCCAATCTCCTCCCCACAAACTTTGTTTTGGTATCTTTGGGCCTTCTGACGTGAAGGAGGATTCATTAGACAATCCGACGATATGCTGCACATAAGACTTGATCGCCCTTATACCCGATCCACTTAAAACAGTGTGATGCTGATCTATTAATTGTTTTATTTCTGTAACGTCAACAGGTTCACCAGGCCAACTCTTTCTGTACATCAATGCATCCACAATTGGAAGGCCATATACATCTTCAAGCCCTTCAGCAATCCTATTGCTCGCAGATATTTCACCCGCTTCAATCCTTGAAATTACACTTTGATTTACTCCAAGCATTCGTGCTACATCTTTCTGGGTGAGCCCTTTTTCCTTCCTGACCCTTTTTAAAACATCCGTTGTATAGGTCAGTCCGTTACTAACCATAAAAAATCGTCCTCCTCCCTTGGTTCGTGGCTAAGTGGGAACTATACACAATTATTCGTAAATATGCTTCCATTTATGAGCATATTTCAACTGTAATAACCTGATAATTTACACCACTAAATTCATAGCTTTATTCTTTTGTTTACCATTTTTCTGTTCTTCCAGGTGGCAAATCTAAAAATATTGGATAGCAAAGAATAAAATGCTATTACGATCATAAATATGACGGTCATATGTATAAATGGAACAATTAAACTGCTGTGAGAAAATTTCTTACAGGAAACGATATAAGACCCTGTTAGCAACACCATATTGGACAAAGATAGAATGAGTGCATCTCCAAAATAATCTTTTCCTATCACGTCTGAATATAAATACGACAGAGGCATAAAAAATAACGCGATCAGACCAATAGATATAAGAACCACTAAACTAAATCTGTAGTCAAGTGCAGGTGCCAAACTTCGTGAAACACCTCTTACTAATTCCCAAGAACCACTGTAAGGAAGAGCCCTTACCATATGGGTTCCATCCTTGAGCGTCCAACAAAGACCAGCTTTCTTAATCAATCTGCCCAAGCCAAAATCATCTACCGCAATGTCTTTTATTTTTTCATGCCCTCCAATAGCAAGATAAGATTTATTCCTAAATAACATGAACTGTCCGTAACTCGCAGAAAGATAGGAATTCTTCGACCAATGGGCTATTTGTAGAGGCAACCACGCAAAAATTGCCCAGTCAATAAATCCATACAGACTTTTTTCAATGAAATTATTTGCACTCCGTGACGGAATCATTGTTAATAAATCTGATTTTTCTAACACTGCCTCGTCGACTGCGGCTCTAATCGCATCCCGGTCTAAGACGGTATCTGCATCCATAAAGAGCCAAAAATCCCCAGTGGCTTTTGAAGACAATTGATGACAGGCCCAATGCTTTCCCAGCCAACCGGAAGGAGTGGGTACACCTTCGATAAGTTGAATTGACAAATCTGTATCCACAAATTGATTCACTATCGATGCAGTATCATCTTCGGATCTGTCATTTAATACAATGACATCATAATTAATGTAGGTTTGCTCTCTGAGACTTGAGAGAACTTGGCCTATATTTTTATCTTCATTTCGAGCCGGTATTAGAACAGTAACAGACAGTTTCGTTTCAACAGAATGGACATTCTTAAAAATTAGAGGTGGCTTGTTGAGATATTTGAAATTCCATATGGCAATGACAAATGGAATAAGTGAAAAAAATCCAATCACTAAATTTATTATAGGACCAAGTTCCATCAATCCTACATCCTCACCCAGTGTCTAAAGACAACGCCTTTCTGATATTCAGACCTATGTTTGAAGACCACTAGCGTCAGATTCAATAAACCAAATAGTGCCAACGAACGAGTATCAAATATAGCAAATATGACTATAAATCCAATAAGACACGTGGTTACTGTAAATGCATGGTTCTTTTGGGTAAGGTGCATTAATCCTAAAATTATCAATGCCACGGGAAAGGCAACCCCGGAAGTAAGAGCTATCCATGACCCCCAAGTTGGAGCCAATGCTTTACCTCCCCTTAATCTAAGTAAAGGAGAATAAGCATGTCCTATTACTGGAGCCATGGCAATTAGCATAACTGCAAATGGATAGGCTGGATGTGAAAATTGAATGTAATAAGTCATGGCCACCCAGACTGGTATCAATGACTTGCAGATATCCAATCCCATAGATATAGAGCCAACTAGCCACCCCGAGAGTATCCATGCGTTTGTAGCTCCGGGATTTCCATCTCCCGTACTCCTTACATCCATACCTGAAAAGATTCTAACGCAAATAAGGGACCAAGGAACCGATCCACTGATAAATCCAATCAAAGTCCACACTAGAATGTCATACATAGATACACCAGCGTTCATTTAAACTGAGAAAAAAAAAGAATATTCCAGAAGATTATCACAAACTCCAATAATTCTTGTACCCAAAATCACAGTAAAAATACTTTTGTTGTTATAGTTTTCCTGTGTATCCTTCATTGGTTATTTGAATAAGTGGATATTCTCAAAATTCAATATGGCCTTTTCAAACAAGCAAACAATCAGGGAAATTTATGAATAATTATGATCCAATTTTTTCGGTTCAAAATAAAACCGCGATAATAACTGGTGCCTCTTCAGGTTTAGGGGTCACCTTTGCTGAAATACTTGCCAGCCGAGGTGCCAATGTCGTCCTTTCGGCTAGAAGAATAGAAAAGCTTAACGACCTGAAAGAGTCTTTTGACTCAAACAATTTATCATCACATGTAGTGCAATGTGATGTGACAGATTCAGCTCAAGTAACTAGTATGTTCTCTCAGACTGAGCAAGCCTTTGGTCGCGTCGACATATTAGTCAATAATGCGGGTCAGATAGCCGAAGCAGGATCTGTGCCCGAAAATATCACTGACGCTATGTTCGAACAAACGGTCAAAGTGAATCTAATGGGTTTATGGTACTGCTGCAAAGAAGCAGGTAACCGCATGTTGCCTGATGGGAAAGGCGGCTCAATAATAAATTTATCCTCGGTGGCTGGACTGAATGGAATGCGCGGTATGCCCGCAGCGTATCAGGCTACCAAAGGAGCAGTCACCAATCTTACAAAAAGCTTGGCTGCCAATTGGGCAGACAGAGGAGTAAGGGTAAACGCGATAGCGCCAGGTTGGTTCCCTAGTGAAATGACCGGATCATGGGTGAGGCCAGGCATGTTTCTCGATCATATAAGCGCTAATTCTCCCATGGGTAGAATAGGAAAGCCAGAAGAGTTAGCAGGAGCTTTACTACTTCTTGCATCAGATGCATCCAGTTTCATAAATGGAGAAATTATTTCCGTCGATGGAGGTGTTAACGCTTCCACTGGCCTTCCATTTTTTACCGAAGAAATGTTCAAAATGATGGAAAAAGCCGTACCCGGTGATTTAGCAAAAAGAGTAAAGCCATCCAAAAATGGATAGTAGCAGAAATCCCAAATTAATTTTAGAAACCGTTGAAGAGTGTTCAGATAGATTTGTTAGTGACATATCTTTGATAAGCTCTTCAGACTGGGAAGCTCCAAGCAAATGCCACCAATGGGCCATAAAGGACATATATTCCCATACCCTGGCGATTAATGGATTCTTCTTAAATTCGTTAACAAGAGCTATCCAAGGGGACGGAAATCCATCCGAAGGAATGCCTAACCCCGGAACTGGAAATGCTCGATCAATGGCAGAAGGCATTGCATCACGCGCCATACAAATTTCTGAAACATCATTCCCAACCATATCTCAATTAGTCGATACGCTAAAAAGCATGGAGTCGAACCTCATCGCGCTTTTCAAAAGTATTGACCCTGGTGACTGGAATGTCCTGGCCTACCATCCTGCAGGAAAGTTCTCTCCCTATTTATTACTAAAAATGAAACTGATGGAGCTTGTAATTCACTACTGGGATATATTCTCCTCTTTAGATCCTCTTTATCAGATACCTGAGAAAGAAGCCAAACTTTTATGTGAGGTTTGGAAGGACCCAGACATAACCAATTGGTTTTACACCCCAGATGAAAAACAGATCAAGCCAACCGCTCTTGATTTTTGTTTTGAAGATCAACAAGGTTTGAGAATTCAGACTTGGCGAGGTTCATTAGATATATTTGATCGACCCTCCCGTGAAGATACAGAAGAGAACACCACTATTGAAACAACCTACCAAGATTTCGCTTTACTGATAACCGCGAGGAAAAACATTTATGAGGCTGCTGATAGCAATTTAATATTGGTATCGGGCGACAAATCAAACATCAGCGATTTTCACAATTGGTTCAGAGGATCCTAAATTAATTAGTGAAATTTATACTGAATAGGAAACCAGTGCCCTTTTATTCGGTTTAGGCAAGACTGATTTAGGCACCTTGCAGATCATGGTATAGGCAGGATCGTACACATTCCCCACGTCATATTGGACGTACATGCCTAATAAAATATTGGCATCTGGCAGTGACAAATTATAATCATCAACTAACCACCTCAACATTTCTGAACTACTATGTTGTAAAGCCTCATCGAGAGGTCTTACATTACCCGCAGTAAAGATAAAATCATTATTTTGACCTCTAGGCCAAAATATCTGTTTTTGAGGAATCACACTAAGGCTAAAACTCACATCCATTGATATCTCAATGCCTGTACCCAATATTTCTCCATCAGATTGCCAGGCATGGCCGTCACCAATATGAAACAGAGCTCCTTCAACAAAAACAGGCAGATAGGCGGTTACTCCAGGTTCGAAACCTCGATAATCCATGTTTCCGCCATGAGGACCAGAAGTCGCAGTTGAAATGGCCTGTCCGCGATCAGGTGCAACTCCAAAACATCCGATCATAGGTCTAATTGGTACTGAGAGATTTCTTAATCCTTCAGAGGGGTTTTTGATTCTTGCCGTATTGGACCCAAAATCCAAAGAGAAATTGAACACATCTTGGTTCTCTACCCCGCAATCATGTCCAGGTTCTAACACACTGGCCGCAATTCGCGGTCTACAAAAACCATGATCCCTATTAGGCCATATCTTAGAAAACTGTATCTCCAGAACATCCCCAGGGGTAGCTCCATCTACATGAATCGGCCCTGTTTGAGGATTACCTCTACCTGATACAGACGCCCCATGCCTATCAAATCCGCCAGCATCAACAGTGCTGGTCTCAACAGTATCACCACTCTCTATATGCAATGCCGGAGAGTGAGAGCCGATCGACAAATAGAATTTATCTGGTTCAAACGAATGAATCATTCGACACCATCCACAATAATGAAATAGCCTGTCGTATTATCTGTACGGTCAGAAACCATGTTTCAAACCTCCCTTTATGATGACCTGATATGCCTTATATGATTCCACAATGACATTAACCTATCTAGGAATTTTCAGTGTCGTTTTCACCACAGTAACTCGCACATAATAAGGGCCTTCGTACCTAGCTATCTCTATTCCGCGAGCATACTCCCACACAAGATTTTGAATTAAGGGGGTACTCTCCCAGCTATTCCTATATTCCTGTAATCCTGCGGCAGGTGAAGAAATATCTTTTCCTTGCTAATCCCCTGTAATATTTACTTCACTAAATTTAGGAGATGAGTTTGAAAGCTGCCATTTACACAAAATATGGTGGTCCAGAAGTTGTTGATATAAAAGAGGTACCAAAACCTTTACCCAAAAAGTGTGAAGTTCTTATCCGAACCAAGGCCACTACTGTTAACTCAGCCGATTGGAGGCTTCGCAGCAAAACCTTTCCTAAAGGTTTCGGGCTAATGGCTCCACTCGTCTTTGGCATAACAGGCCCTAGAAAACAAATTCTCGGAACAGAACTTTCTGGTGTCGTTGAACAGGTTGGTGATGAAGTGACTGAATTTAAAGTGGGTGATGCTGTTTTCGCAATGGATGATTCTGGCATGGGATGTCACGCAGAGTTCAAAATAATTCCTGCCTCAGGAACCATTGCCATGACCAGAAAACCTTAGTTTTGAACAAGCGGCATCAATATGTTTTGGTGGGCATACCGCTCTAAGTTTTCTCCACAAATGGGGCAACATTAGACCCGGTGAAAAGGTTCTCGTGAACGGCGCGTCAGGGACAACAGGGTTGGCATGTATTCAGATTGCCAAACACTTTGGGACAACTGTCACCGCCGTCTGCAGTAGAGAAAATCATGACTTGGTTACAAAGGCCGGGGCAGATTTCGCCGTTGATTACACCAAGGAGGATTTCACTCTGGACGGCAATACCTACGACATCATTGTGGACACAGTAGGAACTGCCTCTTGGTCACGCGGGAAAGCTTCTTTGGCAGACAACGGACGGTTGCTTGCCATTCTGGGAACATTTTCTGACATGATACGAGGCCAGTTGCTATCTAAGAGCAAAGGCAAGAAACTAATATCTGGACCTGCTGAAATAAATAGACAAGACCTTCATTTCTTAACAGAACTATGCAAGAGTGGAGAATTTGTTCCAATTCTAGATTCAGTACTTCCTTTTGAAGATATCCAAAAAGCCCATAGGAGAGTAGATACTGGGCACAAACGCGGTAGCGTAGTACTCACTTTCTCTTAAAAAGGGGCTTCATCCCTCGCCATCTCTATCCAGCGAGCATAACCCAAGCACAGTTCTAGACCTTTCTGGATTTATGATACAGAATTACCAGAATTAAATAGCTATTGTTATAAACAGAAATTCTGGAGGTTTCAATATGGACCAAAACATTAAGAAATTGGCGCTACGACAAATTTCGTACGGGCTGTATATTATGTCTGCATCAGACGGTACCAATCATAGTGCCGGAACAATAAACTGGCTATCACAAGCTTCCTTTCAACCACCTTTAGTGATGGTAGCCGTTAAAGCAGACAGCGGACTTTATGAACTAGTGGAAAAAACCAGCACATTTGCTATAAATATTCTTTCTGATTCACAAAAACAAATTGCTGAGGATTTTTTCAGGCCCACCACGTTTGAGGATAACAAATTAAATGGCCATTCTTTTATAGCTGGAGACAAGGGAGCGCCTATATTAGATGAGATATACGCCCATTTTGAGTGCACAGTATCAGGCAAAATGGAACTAGGAGACCATGTCATATTTGCGGGAGAGGTTGTTTCCGTGGGGCAAAGGGGAGATGGAAAACCTCTTGAAATGTCAACGACAGGTTGGTTCTACGGAGGGTAATCTCTGTTTAGGTTTAATAAACATGACGGGTAGCGTCCCAGCGGCGCTACCTACACATCAAGGGGCTTCGTCCCTAGCTATCTCTATCCAGCGAGCATACCGCCCCACACACCTTTGAAGGTTATTTAGGCGTCAGCAGAAATCCCTGTTTACAAAGATGTCTAGCGGAGACTAAATGGTGGATAGGAATCAGTCCATCCGTTCATCCAGGCATCAATTCGGAAACCCCACCTTTGTACGCCCACTCCAAAATGGAACAGACCCTTCGGATAGCGTCCTGTTATGAGAACTGCCCAGTAGCCAATGTAAATCACTATGCCCTGTGATATGCCGAGCAGAATGAGAATAATAATATGCGGAATCAGCAGAATCGCCTTTAGGTAAAACAACACTCCAAGAAGAGCCAGGAGCCGTGAGCAGCGTTCGGGGTATTCTACCTGCAAGACGGCGGGATATCTTTCATTGTCAGCTTCTATAGTCATGACCTAACCTCCTAACAGCATTATTGGGTTCATAATGCGGAATAATACAACTTCTACAATAACTCACACGAATGGGCTTCGTCCCTAGCTATCTCTATCCAGCGAGCATAGTACGGCACAGATTTTTGAATTATTCAGAATTATAAATTTCGTCAGTAAGCAATACTCTTTCACCAGTTGGGTCATAAGCCTTAACTAAAGCCCTTCCATGTTCTTCGTAATATTGCAATCCGGCCTTTGAATCCATCAGACCTCCATATAGGCGTCTATAGTAATCAGGGTGTGAAGTTAATCTTCCTAATCTGAATTCCGTGTTGATTCGTGCATAGGCAGTAGAAAAATAAGTCCTAAGTAAATCGGCATCAGAGGCAGTTAACTTATTAAGGCCTTCATGTCTTTTATCATATGCTTCTCTCAGGGCGTCGCTAGAGATTCTTAGGTGAAAATGGTCTTGAACCAGTGAGAACGAGGATAAGGACAGGTCTCTTTCAGCATCCGTATGCGCTCTATCTAGGGCCTTTCGTTGAAGCAATATTTGACCGGCAAGAAATAAAGCCACCACCAATGTTGCCAGTCCGGTAGCTATTTGGGCGACTGCAACAATAAGCTCTGTATCCATGTCATACTCCTAATGTATTCAGAGGGATGATGCCATATTAGCTGCAGTAATAACTACATTGATAATTATTACTTACTTGTTTAGGAAAGTTCAGACCAACCCTTTTTCACCTGTGATTTTCACCTCATACAGCCTATACACCAGTTTCCCTGTGTCGAGGTTAACTTGTCCTGCAATTACTCCCTGTACTCGGTTTAACCAACTATATTTTTCACTACCAGTTTGAAATGTGGGTGCAGCGGCGATGAGGCCGTTAGTTAGGCCTCCTCTACCGCAATATTCAACATATATATACTCTCCATCGTCGGTCTTTAGAGTAAATCTAACATCCAAAGACATGAGGGTACCGTTATCGCTCACCGTTCCCCAGTCAGCGGCATCGCTTGCAGCGAGGGTAGCATTTACTCTATCACTTTTAAGGTTCACTTCAGTCACATCAACTACTAACCGAATCCCTCGAGGGCCTTCACCAACTTCAATGAAGTCACCTAGTTGTACCTCAATTAAACCGGATTCTACTAATTCCGCTGTGGCCATCACATATCTCCTTTATAAAAACGTAAATTGTAAGAATAATAAGCAAATATTATCGTAGCGAGTATACCCCGACACAGATTTTTGAATTATTTATAATGGCGGTGGACGACTTCACAGTGAGAGGCTTGAATCCACCTTCTCCACATCTAGCGGGCATCCTCAGAAAGGGAATTAAATGATTTTAGATTTAACTACAGCAGCATTGATGCTTCCTGCGATTCCATTTCTTATGATGGCATTTGGGGCTAGATTTACAGTTGTCTCGGAATTGATACGAAAACTGCACGATGAATATGCATCAGATATAGATGCAAGTGATGTAAGAGCTACGAGAATGCTTGAAGAAATCTCGGCTTTGAAAAAACGCCTGTTGATGATTCAGATAACTCTTATAATTACCAGTTTGAGTTTCCTTGCAAATTTATTAACCGTTTTTACTCTGTATATGGGCAACCAGCATGTTTCAAAATGGTTATTTGGGGTTGTTTTAGGATTACTTATTCTCGCGATAATTTCGTTCATAGTAGAAGTAGGTATCGCAGCGAAATCATTAAATTTGCATCTGAGTGATTTGGATTCCAATGAATAGTAATCCATAAGCTGCCTTGCCTGAGTAAATGACTCTCAATCGGTAGGGGCTTCGTCCCTAGCCATCTCTATTCACAGAGAGCATAGTGCCACACAGATTTTTGAATTATGCCGGCATGGGGGCGCCTTCAAGCTCCTCGTACA